>DASTYI010000078.1:0-7875 GCA_035765045.1 Iamia sp.
CGTCGAGATCGCCGGGGGCGGCGACCGCCGGGCCTACCAGCAGGACATGGGCAACGCCCGGGAGGCGATGGAGGAGATCCGCGAGGACATCGCCGAGGGGGCCGACATGGTGATGGTCAAGCCGGCGCTCGCCTACCTCGACATCCTCGCCCGGGCCCGCGCCGAGGTCGACGTCCCGCTCGCCGCCTACCACGTGTCGGGCGAGTACTCGATGATCAAGGCGGCCGCCGAGCGGGGCTGGATCGACGGCGATGCCGTGGCCCTCGAGCACCTGACCGCCATCAAGCGGGCCGGCGCCGACCTGATCCTCACCTACCTGGCTGCGGACGTCGCGGAGATGCTCTCAGCGTGACCTGGGGTTCGGCGGCTGGCGCCGCCGGTGACCCATGCCGTGCTTGCCCGCTCTTGGCTCGCTGCGCTCGCCGGGCCGCTCAGGCCCAGGCGACGTCGCCGAGATGCTCACCGCCTGATCCGATCGGCGGCTGGCGCCGCCGGTGACCCATGCCGTGCTTGCCCGCTCTTGGCTCGCTGCGCTCGCCGGGCCGCTCGGGCCCGGGCGACGTCGCGGAGATGCTCGACGCGTGAACCGGCGATCGGATCCGGCGGGTTCCCGCCGGATCTGATCGCCAGTTCGGGTGGGCGTAGCCTGCGCGCATCGTGACCACGCCGACCACCGCCAACGCCGGGCTCTTCGCCCGGGCCCAGGCCGTCATCCCCGGCGGGGTCAACTCGCCGGTCCGCGCCTTCCGCTCCGTCGGGGGGACGCCCTACTTCGTGGCCCGGGCCGAGGGCCCCCACGTGTGGGACGCCGAGGGACGCCAGCTGCTCGACCTGGTCCAGTCCTACGGGGCGATCATCGCCGGCCACGCCCACCCGGCGATCGTCGCCGCCGTCACCGAGGCCGCCGCCGGGGGGACGTCCTACGGCGCCCCGACCGAGCGCGAGGTGCTGCTGGCCGAGGAGATCGTGGCCCGGGTGCCGGCGTGCGAGAAGGTCCGCCTGGTGTCGAGCGGCACCGAGGCCACCATGAGCGCCCTGCGGCTGGCCCGGGGCGCCACCGGACGCGACCGGATCGTGAAGTTCGCCGGCAACTACCACGGCCACAGCGACGGCCTGCTGGCCGACGCCGGCAGCGCCGTGGCCCTGATCGAGGCCGGCCCCCGCGACGACCCGGCCGGCGTCCGGGCCGTGCCCGGCTCGGCCGGGGTCCCCGCCGGGGCCGTGGCCGACACCGTGGTGGCGCCGTACAACGTCGTGCCCGAGCTCGACGAGACGGTGGCCTGCGTCATCGTCGAGCCCGTCGCCGCCAACATGGGCCTGGTCCCGCCGGCGCCCGGCTTCCTCGAGGGCCTGCGGGCCGAGTGCGACCGGGTCGGCGCCCTGCTCGTCTTCGACGAGGTCATCACCGGGTTCCGGCTCGGCCGGGGCGGGGCCCAGGAGCGCTACGGGATCACGCCCGACCTGTCGTGCTTCGGCAAGGTGATCGGCGGCGGCCTCAACGTCGGGGCCTTCGGCGGGCGGGCCGCGGTGATGGACGAGCTGGCCCCGCTGGGCGCCGTCTACCAGGCCGGGACGCTGTCGGGGAACCCGCTGGCCACCGCCGCCGGGCTGGCCGCCCTGACGCTGCTCGACGACGACGCCTACGCCCGCCTGGAGGCCACCGCGGCGCGGCTCGGCGACGGGCTGCGGGCCGCCTTCGCCTCGGCCGGGCTGACGATCCGGGTGCCGGTCGAGGGCGCCCTGGTCGGCCTGTACGCCGGCGAGGAGCTGCCCCGCGACTACGACGAGGCCCGCCGCACGAGCACGGAGCTGTACGCCCGGCTGTTCCACGCCGTCCTCGACCGGGGCGTGGCCCTCGCCCCGGGGCCCTACGAGATCATGTTCCCGGGCCTGGCCCACGTCGACGCCGTGGTCGACGAGATCGTGGCCCGCGTCGGCGAGGCCGCCGACGCCGTCGCCGCCGGCTGAGCGGCGGGACCGTGGCCGCCGTCCGCCCCGACCCGGGCCCGCCGCCGGGGGTCGCCGCCGCCGAGCGGGCCGCCCTCGACGACGCCCTGGCCGCCGTCCTCGCCGGTGAGCCCATCGGGGTGCTGGCCGACCGGATCGGCACCCAGGCCACCGCGGCCCGGCCCGGCCACCGCATCGTCGTCGCCGGCCGCTCGGGCCTGGCCCGGGTCTACGGCCGCGACCTGGCCCTGCCCCGCCGGGCGATCCTGGCCCTCGACCGGGTGGCCACCGGCGCCGCCCCCGGCCCGCCGGCGCAGCAAGGGGGCGTGATCTGGGCCTCGACCGCCGCGGCCCCGTGGGCGGGCGTGGCCGACGACCTGGCCGCGGCCGGGCTGGGCCCGCCGCTGCTGGTCGCCCTGGTCGAGGGCTCGCTGCCGCTCGGCGTGCTCGCCGCCTTCCCCCGGGTCCAGCGGGGCGGGGGCACCACCGTCGTCGGCAACGACCCCGCCCCGGTGGCCGTGGCCGGCGCCCCCCGTCCGGCGCCGGCCGCCGCCCTGGCCGCCCTCGACCTGGGGTCGTGGGCCACGGTGGCGGCGCTGGCCCTGGCCCGCGAGGCCGACCGGACCCGGGTGCGCCGCTCGGCGGTCGAGGACGGCGTCACCGGCCTGCCCACCCTCAGCCTGCTGGCCGCCCGGCTGCGCGAGGCCCTGCACCGGTCCGACCGGCGGCCCGTCGCCCTCGTCCAGGTGTCGCTCCAGCGGCTCGACGAGATGGACCGGTTGGGCGACGGCCGCGACGACACCACCGGCGACGACCTCCTGCGGGTCGCGGCCCAGCGCACCCGGGCCGTCGTCCGTCCCGGCGACGTGGTCGGCCACCTGCGGGCCGACGCCCTCGGGGTCATCTGCGAGGGGGCGGGGCCCGACGAGGCCGGCGAGATCGGCGAGCGGGTCCAGCGGGCGCTGCTCACGCCAATCACCGTCGGCGACCACGACGTGGCCGCCACCCCCGGCGTCGGCGTCGTCGTGGCCACCGAGGCCGACACGGTCAACAGCCTGGTGCGCAAGGCCGACATCGCCGCCCGGGAGGCGGTCGACCGGGGCGGCGTCGACGTCGTCCGCTACCGGCCCGGCACCTACGAGGAGGCCCTGGCCCGCCGCGACACCGAGACCGAGCTGCGCCGGGCCCTGGCCGACGGCGCCCTCCACCTCGCCTACCAGCCGCAGGTCTCGCTGGCCGACGGGCGCCTGGTCGGCGTCGAGGCGCTGGTGCGCTGGGACCACCCGACCCGGGGGACGATCAGCCCCGACCTCTTCATCCCGGTGGCCGAGGAGTCCGGGCTCGTCGTCGAGCTGGGGGCGTGGGCCGTCGACACCGCCCTGGCCGACGTGGCCGACGGACTGCCGCTGGTGGTCAGCGTCAACCTCTCGGCCCGCCAGCTCGACGAGCCCTCGCTGATCGGCCAGGTGACCGACTCGCTGCTGCGCCACCGGGTCGACCCCTCGCGCCTGCGGCTGGAGATCACCGAGAGCGCCCTGGCCCGCGACACCGACCGGAGCGCCTCGCTGCTGCTGACCCTGCGCGAGGTCGGGGTGCGGGTGTCGATCGACGACTTCGGCACCGGCTGGGCGTCGCTCGAGCAGCTGCGCCAGGTGAAGGTGGCCGACAGCCTCAAGATCGACCGCACGTTCGTCGCCGGGATCGCCACCGACGCCCGCGACCGGGCCATCGTCTCGGCCGCCATCACCCTGGGCCGGTCGCTCGGCTTCACCGTGGTCGCCGAGGGCGTCGAGGAGCAGGAGCAGGCCGACATCCTGCGCGACATGGGCTGCGACGCGGCCCAGGGCTACTGGTTCGGCGAGCCCGTCCGCCGGGACCGGCTCGACCTCTCCCGGATGGGCTGACCGACCGCCTCAAGGTGCCAGGCACCTTGAGGCGGTCGTGTCCGGAGGCGGTCCCGGGGGAGGGGAGCGTCTGCTAGCACGGGGACGACGACCGACCAGAGGTGGAGAGCAGGATGGACAAGCTGGGCCCCATCGCCGAGGCCGTGGCCGCCGCACTCGACGACCTGCGGGAGCGTGACGCCGTCCGCCGGCTCTGGGAACGGGACCACACCCTCTGGCAGGACGACCCCACCGAGGTGGCCGACCGGCTCGGCTGGCTCGACGTGGCCGGCGCCATGGCCACCCAGGACGAGCGGCTGACGACCTTCGCCGACGCCGTCGTGGCCGACGGGATCGAGCACGTCGTGGTGATGGGGATGGGCGGCTCCAGCCTCTTCCCCGAGGTGCTGGCCCGGTCGTTCCCGCCCCCGGCGGGCCGGCCCCGGCTGCGGGTGCTCGACACCACCGACCCGGCGCCGATCCGCCGCCTCTTCGCCGAGTGCCCGCCCGAGTGCACGCTGTACATCGCCTCGTCGAAGTCGGGCGGCACGATCGAGACGTTGAGCCACCTCGACACCGTCGTCGAGCACGCCGGCGAGGGCGCCCAGATCGTCGTCGTCACCGACCCGGGCAGCGCCCTGGCCGAGCGGGCCCGGACGGAGCGGTTCCGGGCCCTGTTCGAGAACCCGTCCGACATCGGCGGCCGCTACTCGGCACTGTCGTTCTTCGGGCTGGTGCCGGCGGCCGCCGCCGGGCTCGACGTGGCCGGGCTGCTGGCCTCGGCCGCCTTCGCCACCCCCTTCCTCCAGGACGCCGACCCGGCCCAGAACGCCGGGCTCCGGCTGGCGGCGGCGATGGCCGGCGGGGTCAAGGTCGGGCGCGACAAGCTGACGCTGGTGATCGACGGCGAGATCGACACCATGGGCCTGTGGCTGGAGCAGCTGCTGGCCGAGTCGACCGGCAAGCACGGCACCGGGGTGATCCCCATCGCCGGCGAGCGGCTGGGCCCGCCCGAGGTCTACGGCGACGACCGGCTCTTCGTCGCCATCGGCGAGCACCACGGCCTCGACCGCCTGGCCGACGCCGGCCACCCGGTGGTCGAGCTGCCCTCCGGGGGCCCCGAGGGGCTGGGCGACCTGGTGCTGACCTGGGAGGTGGCCACCGCCCTGTGCGGCGCCGCCCTCGGGATCAACCCCTTCGACCAGCCCAACGTGGCCGAGGCCAAGGCGGCCACCGGCGACGTGCTGGCGTCGGGCGTCACCGATGTCGCCCCCACGCCGCTAGCCGAGCTGCTCGACCGGGTCGGGCCGGGGGACTACGTCGCCATCCAGGCCTACGTCGACCCCGAGGCCGGCGAGGTCGACCTGCTGGAGGACGCCCGCACCGCCATCCGCGACCGCTACCGGGTGGCCACCACGGTCGGCCTCGGCCCCCGCTTCCTCCACTCGACGGGCCAGCTCCACAAGGGCGGCCCGCCATCGGGCGTCTTCCTCCAGGTCGTCGGGGACGATCCGGCCGACGTCGCCATCCCGGGCCAGCCGTTCGGGTTCTCGACGCTGAAGCACGCCCAGGCCGAGGGCGACCTGCGGACCCTCCAGGCCCACGGGCTGCGGGCCGGCCGGGTCACCCTGGCCGAGCTGGAGGAGGTGGCCCGATGAGGATCGGCATGGTCGGCCTCGGCCGCATGGGCGGCAACATGGCCGAGCGGCTCCGCCGGGGCGGCCACGAGGTCGTCGGCTACGACCGGGCCCCCGACGGGCGCGACGTCGACTCGCTGGAGGAGCTGGTGGCCGCCCTCGGCGAGGACGGCAGCCCCCGGGTCGTCTGGGTGATGGTGCCGGCCGGCGAGGCCACCGAGGGCACCATCCAGGAGCTGGCCGGGCTGCTCGGCGAGGGCGACGTCGTCGTCGACGGGGGCAACTCGAACTACAAGGACTCGATCCGCCGGGCCAACGAGCTGGCCGAGCGGGGGATCGGCTGGGTCGACGCCGGCACCAGCGGCGGCGTGTGGGGCCTCCAGAACGGCTACGCCCTGATGGTCGGCGGGCGCGACGAGCACGTCGGGGTGCTGTGGCCGGCCCTGGAGACGCTGTCGCCGGGGGAGGGCGAGGGCCTCGCCCACGTCGGCCCGCCCGGCGCCGGGCACTTCACCAAGATGGTCCACAACGGCGTCGAGTACGGGATGATGCAGGCCTTCGCCGAGGGCTACGCCATCCTCGAGGCCAGCGAGCTGGGCATCGACGTCCTCGCCGGGCTCAAGTCGTGGCAGACCGGCTCGGTCGTGCGGTCGTGGCTGCTCGACCTGATGGTCAAGGGCCTGGAGGAGAGCCCCGGCTTCGAGGGCATCGCCCCCACCGCGGCCGACTCGGGCGAGGGGCGCTGGACCGTCGAGGAGGCGGTGCGCCTCGGCGTGGCCGCCCCGGTCATCTCGGCCTCGCTGTTCGCCCGCTTCGTGTCGCAGGACGAGACCGACGTCGAGATGCGGGCCATCTCCGCCCTCCGCAACCAGTTCGGCGGGCACGCCATGGCCAAGCTCGACGAGATCGAGCCGGCCGAACCGATCGACCCCGCCCACCCCACCGAGTCGCCCGGCGCGTCGTCGTGACCGAGCGCTGCGACGGGCTGGTCCTCTTCGGGGCCACCGGCGACCTGGCGGCCAAGAAGCTGTTCCCGGCGCTGTACGAGATCGAGGCCGACGGCCGGCTGGGGCCGGTGATCGGCGTGTCGTCCTCGGACTGGTCCGACGACCAGCTCCACGAGCGGGCCCGCCAGAGCATCGAGGCCAAGGTCGACGACGTCGACGGGGCCGTGCTCGACCGGCTCTGCGGCCACCTCTCCTACCTGTCGGGCGACTACCGCGAGGCGGCCACCTACGACCGGCTGGCCGAGCGGGTGGGCGACGCCGGGGTCGAGCGCCCGCTGTTCTTCCTCGCCATCCCGCCCTCGCTGTTCGACGACGTCGTCCAGGGGCTGGCCCGCGTCGGCCTCCACGAGCACGGCCGGGTCGTGGTCGAGAAGCCCTTCGGGCGCGACCGGGCGTCGGCCCAGGAGCTCAACGACGCCCTCCACCGGGCCTTCCCCGAGGAGTCGGTCTTCCGCATCGACCACTTCCTCGGCAAGGAGGGCGTCGAGAACCTCCTCGTCTTCCGGTTCGCCAACTCGCTGCTCGAACCGCTGTGGAACCGGGGCCACATCGCCAGCGTGCAGATCACCATGGCCGAGGACTTCGGCGTCGGCTCCCGGGGCAAGTTCTACGAGAGCGTCGGGGCCCTGCGCGACGTCGTCCAGAACCACCTGCTCCAGATCGTCGCCCTCCTCGCCATGGAGCCGCCGGTGGCGGCCGACGCCGACGCCCTGTCGGACGAGAAGACCCGCCTCTTCCGCCAGGTCCGCTCGATCGACCCGGCCGACGTGGTGCGGGGCCAGTACCGGGGCTACCCCGACGACGAGGGCGTCCACGCCGGCTCCGACGTCGAGACCTACGTCGCCCTCCGCTTCGAGATCGACTCGTGGCGGTGGGCCGGCGTGCCCTGGTTGATCCGCACCGGCAAGTCGCTCTCGTGCACCGCCACCGAGGCGATCGTCCGCTTCACCGACCCGCCCCGGCTGCTCTTCACCGACGACGACAAGCCCACGCCGGAGCCGAGCTTCCTCCGCTTCCGGCTCGGCGCCGACGACGGCGTCTCGCTCCACCTGCTGGCCAAGGCCCCGGGCGACCAGCTGGTCACCCAGCCCATCCAGCTCGACGTCGACTACGAGCAGGCGCTCGGGGCCCGGGCCGAGGCCTACGAGCGGCTGATCGACGACGCCCTGGAGGGCGACCGCCGCCGCTTCGGCCGGGCCGACAGCCTCGACGAGCAGTGGCGCATCGTCGAGCGGGTCCTCGCCGACCCGCCCGAGACCGTCCTGTACCGCGAGGGCTCCCATGGCCCCGTCGAGGCCGACCGCCTCGCCGCCGACGTCGGCGGCTGGATCGACCCCCTCTAGCCCCCCGACCCCGAACTGGCGATCAGATCCGACGGGAGCCCGTCGGATCGGATCGCCA
>DASTYI010000079.1:0-2058 GCA_035765045.1 Iamia sp.
TGGCCGCCCGCATCGCCGAGGTCGTGCTGTCCGACGACCGGGTCCAGGGGGTCACCGTCGTGGTCCGCAAGCTCCGGCCGCCGGTGCCGCAGATCGTCGACACCTCCGGGGTGCGGATCACCCGCACCCGCGCCGGGTGACGGGCCGGCGGGTCGTCCTGGGCCTCGGCAGCAACCTGGGCGATCGCAGCGAGCACCTGCGCACCGCCGTGGCCGCCCTCGGCCCCGAGGTCGCGGCGGTGTCCGACGTCTACGAGACGGCACCGGTCGGCGGGCCCGAGCAGGGGCCGTACCTCAACCTGGTGGCGGTGCTCGACACCGACGCCGAGGCCGGGGCCGTCCTGGCCCGGGCCCAGGAGCTGGAGGCAGCCGCCGGCCGGGTCCGGGTCGAGCGCTGGGGACCCCGCACGCTCGACGTGGACGTGCTGTGGATCGACGGCGAGACCATCGACCGGCCCGACCTGGTCGTCCCCCACCCCCGGATGTTCGAGCGGGCCTTCGTCCTGGTCCCCCTGGCCGACGTGGCCCCCGACCTGGTGCCGCCCGACGGGCCGCCGGCCGACGGCGTGGTGCGCCTCGGCCCCCTCGCCGAGGTGACCGGGTGACCGCGACGGCCGAGGAGCGCCGCCGGGGCATCGCCCTGGTGATGGAGACGCGCCCCGAGATCGACCTCGACGAGCTGCAGCGCCTGCTCGCCCGGGCCGGTGTGGAGGTCGACGTCGACACCCTGGTGGACGATCTCGAGGCCCTGGGCTACGAGGTCGACGACGAGGTCACGCCCGGACCCGTCCCGCCGACGATCGATCCCGTCGACGACGGCTCGTACGACGACGATGGCGACGAGGAGCCGGCCGGGGGGGCGGGGCGGTGGGCGGTGCTGGGCCTCGCCGCCGTCGTGGTGGTCGTCGCCCTGGTGGCGCTGGTCGTGGGTCTCGGGCGGGACGACGACGAGCCGGCGCTGGAGGAGGCGCCGCCCGGCACCGAGATGCTGGAGGACGGAGCCGCCGACACCACCACCGAGCCCCCCCGGGTCGCGCCCGAGGGGCCGGGCCGCGATCCCGCCCTGGAGGTCCCGGAGGCCCTCACCGACGACTTCGAGCGGGCCGGCATCGGCGACTTCCCCGGCGTCTCCACCTGGGAGCTGCTGAGCGGCGAGTGGGCCAACACCGACGGCAACCTCGACCTGGTCGCTCTCTCCGACGAGGGCGTGGCCGTGGCCGCCGTCGACCCCGGCAGCGGCGACGTCCGGGCCGAGGTGCAGGTCGACCGCCCGGGCACCCGGGCCGGGCTGGCCTTCCGGATCGCCGACGAGGACGACTTCCTCCTGTGGGCCCCGATGCCGGAGGAGGGCACGATCATCCTGTTCGAGGTCGTCGAGGGCGAGGCCACGCCGTTGGTCGACAGCGGCATCACCGCCCCCGACGACGGCATGCCGGCGCTGGGCGTGAACCTGGTGGGGGAGCGGGCCGAGCTGCTGCGCGACGGCGCGGTGGTGGCCACCTACGACGGCGTGGCCCCGGCCGAGGAGGGCACCACCACCCGCATCGGGGTGGGCGCCCTCCGCGACGGCGAGGGCCTCCCGCTGTTCGACGAGCTCCGCGTCCTGGTTCCGTAGGGGAGGCCCGTGCCCGACCACGGCGACCGACGGCTGCGGGTGATCGGTCCCGGCCGGGCCGGCCGGTCGCTGGCCGCCGCCCTGGGCCACGCCGGCTGGGCGGTGGCGCCGATCCTCGGCCGGGGCGACGATCCCCGTTCGGCCGCAGCCGGCGTCGACCTCCTCGTCCTGGCCGTGCCCGACGGCGCCATCGCCGAGGTGGCGGCGGCCGTGGCCCCGGGCGAGGCGGTGGTCGCCCACCTCGCCGGTTCGCACGGCCTGGACGTGCTCGAGCCGCACCCCCGCCGGGCCTCCGTCCACCCCCTCGTCTCGCTCCCCGACGCCGACGTCGGCGCCCGCCGCCTCGCCGCCGGGGCCTGGTTCGCCGTCGCCGGCGACCCGATCGCCGAGCGGGTGGTGGCCGACCTCGCCGGGCGCGCCGTCGTCGTGCCCGACGACCAGCGG
>DASTYI010000080.1:0-26716 GCA_035765045.1 Iamia sp.
GGTGCACGATGCCGTTGAGCGCCTTCAGCGCGTCCGGGTCGGTGAAGACGATGTCGGCGACCGCCGCCCGGTCGAGGGTGCCGTCGGCGGCGACGATGCCCGGCCCGAAGCGCTCGACCATGGCGGCGAACACGTCGGTCCCCGGCTGCTGGAGCTCCTTGGTGATGGCGTCGGCGTCGACGACGACGGCGCCCTTGTCGGCGAGCAGGGCGGAGACGGTCGACTTGCCGGAGCCGATGCCGCCGGTGAGTCCGAGGAGGAGCACGGGAGGAAACTAGCGGCGAGCTGCGGCGCCGACGAAGGAGGCGCAGCCGACGTGAGGGGAAACCCCCGACGCCTTCGGCGGAAGGGGGCTCGCGGGCACCGGGCCGCGCTCCGGTCCCCACGCCGGGCGGGGCTCACGCAGTCGGTGGTCCCTCACGTGGGCAAATCACCGCGGGTCCCGTGCCGCCGACCCAGGCGGGCCGGGCGGGCCGGGCTCGGAACGCGGGACGGGAGGGGATTTGCCCGCGTGCTCCTGGACCGGGCAGGGGCTCGCCGGGCGTCGCGTGCGACCCCGGGGTGGCGGGAGCAGCACGTGGCCCTTCCGCCGAAGGCGTCCGCGCCGCAGGCCCTGACGCGACGGAGCGGGGGCCGTGGCCCCCGCTCGGTCTGGAACTACTTCTCGCTCTGACTACTGCTCGTCGGCCTCGGCTTCAGGCGCCTCGGCCGCCTCGGCCTCGGCCTCTGCTTCGGGCGCCGCTGCCTCGGCGACCTGCTCGGCCTCGGCCGCGCCCTCGGGCGGGGTGTCGCCCGACTCGGCGTAGTAGTCGGCCCAGGCCTCGTCGGCCTCGGGCGAGTGCTCGACCTCGACGCCGATGTAGTTGCCCTCGGCGTCGTACGCGTGCTCGCCGAAGTGCTCCTGGTTCTCGGCCGCCACGATGCCGCCCTCGGCCGCCTGCTTGATCGACAGGCTGATCCGCCGGCGCTGGAGGTCGAGGTCGATGATCTTGACCCAGAGCTCCTCGCCGGGGGTGACGACCTGCTCGGGCAGGTCGACGTGGTGGGCCGACATCTCGGAGATGTGGACCAGGCCCTCGATGCCGTCGCCCACCTGGACGAACGCACCGAACGGCACCAGCTTGGTGACCCGGCCGTAGACCAGCTCGCCCACGCGGTGGCTGGTGGCGAACTCCTGCCACGGGTCCTGCTGGGTGGCCTTGAGCGAGAGGCTGATCCGCTCGCGGTCGCGGTCGACGTCGAGGACCTGGACCGACACCTCGTCGCCGACGGCGACGACCGAGCCGGGGTGGTCGACGTGCTTCCACGACAGCTCCGACACGTGGATCAGGCCGTCCATGCCGCCCAGGTCGACGAAGGCGCCGAAGTTCACGACGCTCGACACGACGCCCTTGCGGACCTCGCCCGGCTTGAGGTTGTCGAGGAACTCCTCGCGCTGCTCCTTCTGGGTCTCCTCCAGCCAGGCCCGGCGCGAGAGCACGACGTTGTTGCGGTTCTTGTCGAGCTCGATGATCTTGGCCGTGAGCTCCTTGCCCACGTAGGGCTGGAGGTCGCGGACCCGGCGCAGCTCGACCAGCGAGGCGGGGAGGAAGCCGCGGAGGCCGATGTCGATGATCAGGCCGCCCTTGACGACCTCGATGACCGGGCCGGTGACGACGCCGTCACGCTCCTTGGTGGCCTCGATGTCGCCCCAGGCCCGCTCGTACTGGGCCCGCTTCTTCGACAGGACCAGACGGCCGTCCTTGTCCTCCTTGGTGAGGACCAGGGCCTCGATCTCCTCGCCGAGGCTGACGATCTCGGCCGGGTCGACGTCGTTGCGGATCGACAGCTCACGGCTGGGGATCACGCCCTCGGTCTTGTAGCCGATGTCGAGCAGGACCTCGTCCTTGTCGACCTTGACCACCTTGCCCTCGACGATCTGGCCGTCCTCGACGGAGACCATCGAGGCGTCGATGGCGGCATCGAAGTCGATGTCGAGGTCGTCGAAGGCGATCGTGCGGGGCACGTACTCGTCCTCGGCGGCGTCGGCGGGCGGGAGGGTTGCGGTCTGGTCGGACAACGGGTGCTCTTCTCGGAGGGACAGGAGTCGATGGAGCCGGCCGGGTGCACTCTGCACCCAGCAGACAGGGACCCGGCAACGCTACCGGCCCCGCCCGCCCGGGGCCAACGGACCGCCTCAAGGTGCCTGGCACCTTGAGGCGATCAGGAGGTGCTCGGGGTGGTCGATGTCGGGCGGGGTGCGGGCGTAGCGGCCGGGCTCGACGGCCCAGACGTGCTCGGGCTCCAGACCGACCGATCGGGCCAGCAGGCGGAGCTCGCGGGGCGTGAAGCAGGTGGTCCAGAGGTCGGTCTCGGCGTCGCGGCCCTGCTCGTCCTTGATGACCGTGCGCTCGTGGGCGACGCCCTGGTCGGCGTCGAAGGTGGTGCCCTCGACCAGGTTGGCGACCTGGAAGTAGGAGGAGAAGGCGCTCACCGCCACCCGCCCGCCGGGGCGCAGGGCCCGGGCGATGCCGGCCAGGACGGGGGCGTCGCCGGTGCCGTCGGTGGTGGTCGCCGGCCCGCCCTGGAGCCCGAAGGCGCCCTGGCAGAGCGAGATGGCGGCGTCAAACTCGGCGTCGAAGCGCAGGTCACGGGCGTCGGCGCGGGCGAAGGTGACCCCCTCGGGGGCGTCGCGCCGGGCCACCTCGACGAAGCGCTCGCTGATGTCGACGCCGTGGACGGCGATCCCCCGCCGGCCCAGGGCGTGGGCGTGGCGCCCGGGCCCGCAGCCGACGTCCAGGACGCGCATCCCCGGCTCCAGCCCCAGCGCCTCGACCAGGAAGCCGACCTCCTGCTCGGTCCCCTTGGTGAACGAGTACCGCAGGTACGCCGCCCCCAGGTGGTCCGCCAGCCCCTCGAACCAGTGGTTACCGATCCTCCACCGCCTCCTCGGCCCCCTCGATCTCCTGGGGGGCGGCGGTGGCGACCTCGGCCTCCTCCTCGGTGAGCGGGGGCAGGCCCTGCTCGTCGCGGATCAGGGCGTCGAGGGCGGCCCGGTAGGCGGCCTCGGCCTCGGCCCGGGCCTCGCCCGAGGCGCCCCGGCGACGGACCTCCTTGAGCCGGTCGGCGGCCCGGTCCTTGGCCCGGGTCAGCTCGCGGCGGCGGTCCTCGCGGGCCTGGGCCTCCCGCCGCACCCGGGCGGCCTCCCGCTCGGTGGCCTTCGCCGCCTGCTGGCGCTCGGCGAAGATCTCGGCCGCGCTCCGCTGGGCGGCCTGGCGGTCGACCGTGACCGGGGCGGCCGCCGCCGGGGTGGCGGCGGGGGTGGTCTTGCGTCGCTTGCGTGCCGGCACGGTGTGCTCCCTCCTACTTGGCGTCGGCCCACGTGGAGCCGAACGCCAGGTTGACCTCGAGCGGGACGCGCAGGTCGGCGGCGCCCCGCATGACCTCCAGGGTGAGCTCGGCGATGTCGTCGTGCTCGCCGGGCTCGACGTCGAGGATGACCTCGTCGTGGACCTGGAGGATGACCCGGCTCTCCGCCTCGCGGGCGGCCAGGGCCTGGTCCAGCCGCACCAGGGCGACCTTGAAGATGTCGGCCGCCAGGCCCTGGATCCCGGCGTTCATCGCCTGGCGCTCCCCCGCCATGCGGATGCCCCGGTTGCGGGACTGGAGCTCGGGGATGGGCCGGCGGCGACCGAACAGCGTCTCGGTGTAGCCCCGGTCCCGCGCCTCGGCCACGGTGCGGTCCATGTAGGCCTTCACCGCCGGGAAGGCGACGAAGTAGGCCTCGAGGATGCCCCGGGCCTCCTCGACCGAGATGTTGAGCCGCTGGGACAGGCCGTAGGCCTCCATCCCGTAGGCCAGGCCGTAGCTGACCATCTTCGACTTGGCCCGCTGGGCCGGCGTGACCTCCTCCTCGGGGACCCCGAAGACCCGCGAGGCGGTGCGGGTGTGGATGTCGGCCTCGTCGGTGAACGCCTGGATCAGCCCCGGGTCCTCGGCCAGGTGGGCGATGCAGCGCAGCTCGATCTGGTTGTAGTCGGCCACCAGCAGCTCGCAGCCCGGGGCGGGGACGAAGACGGTGCGGAAGACCCGCCCCTGCTCCGAGCGCACCGGGATGTTGTGGAGGTTGGGGGCGTCGGAGGAGAGCCGGCCGGTGCGGGCCACGGTCTGGTTGAAGGTGGCGTGGATGCGGCCGTCGACGGGCGACACCTCGGCCAGCAGCCCGGTGCCGTAGGTCGACCGCAGCTTCTCGACCTCGCGGTAGGCCAGCAGGGCGTCGACCACCTCGTGCTGGCCCCGCATCTTCTCCAGCTGCTGGGCGTCGGTCGAGTAGCCGGTCTTGGTCTTCTTCCCCGGCGTCAGGCCGAGGGTGTCGAACAGCAGGGTGCGGAGCTGCGGGGTCGAGTTGACGTTGAACTCGAAGCCGGCGATGTCCCAGATCTGCTGCTGGAGGCGGGCCACCTCGTCGCGCATCTTCTCGCTGATCTCGCGGAGCAGGGCCTCGTCGACCCCGACGCCGACCAGCTCCATGGCGGCCAGGACGGCGACGATCGGAGCCTCGACCTCGTCGTGCAGGGCGCGCAGGCCCTGGGCGTCGAGGGCGGCGAACAGCGGCTCGGCCAGGTGGGCCACGCCGAGGGCGGTGCGGCAGGCGGTGCGCTTGGCCCGGCTCACCGGGTCGTCGCCCGAGGCCATCAGGTCGAGCTGGCCCTCGGGCGGGGCGTCGCCCTCGGTGGCCAGCTCGGCGTGGGCGTACTTGGCCAGCAGCGGCGCCAGCTCGTAGCGGCCCTCGGCCGGGTCGATCAGGTAGGCGGCCAGGGCGGTGTCGAGGGCCAGGCGGACGACCTCGGAGGCCGAGTGGCGGGCCGGGTCGGTGCGGGCCAGCCAGCGCAGGAGGGGCTTGGCGTCGTGGGCGACGACGGGCCGGGCGTGGGGCCCGGTGAAGACGTCGGCCACCGCCTGGCGGACCTCGGGGTCGGCCAGGTGGGCGTCGGCGACCCACAGGACGTCGCCCGCCTCGGCGTCGGCGACGAGGGCCAGGCCGAGCAGGTCGGAGTCCCACCGGGGGGTGCCGTCGAAGGCGGCGGCGACGGCGATCGGGCGGCCCCCGCCCTCGCCGGCCAGGGCGCCCAGGCGGGCTAGGGCCTCGTCGGTCGAGGCCGGCTCGACGACCTCGGCCTCGAGCACCGACGTCTCGGCGCCGAGCGACCCCAGGTCCTGGCCGAGGGCGTCGACCAGCCGGTCCCACAGGGTGCGGAACTCGAGGAAGTCGAACAGCCGCCGGACCTCGTCGACGTCGGGCTCGCCCATCTTGAGCTCGGCGATGTCGAGGTCGATGTCGCAGTCGCGCCGGAGCACCATCAGCTCGGCGTTCGAGCGGACCTGGGCCTCGTTCTCGGCCAGGTTGGTGCGGAGCTTCGGCGTCTGCTCGTCGACGTGGGCGAAGAGCTCGTCGAGCGTGCCGTACTTGTTGATCAGCTTGGCCGCCGTCTTCTCCCCCACCCCGGGCACGCCGGGCAGGTTGTCCGACGGGTCGCCCCGCATGGCCGCGTAGAGGACGTAGAGCTCGGGGCGGACCCCGGTGCGCTCCTCGATGCCGGCCTCGTCGTAGAGGGCGTAGTCCGAGACGCCGCGCTTGTTGTAGACGACCTTGACGTGCGGGTCCTCGACCAGCTGGGAGGCGTCGCGGTCGCCGGTGACGATCAGGACGTCGCGGCCGGCGTCGCGGGCCCGGGTGGCGAGGGTGGCGATGATGTCGTCGGCCTCGATGCCGGGCTGCTCCAGGGCCGGGATGGCCAGCGAGTCGATCACCTGGCGCACCAGCGGCATCTGCTGGCGGAGGATGTCGGGGGCCTTGGACCGGTTGCCCTTGTAGTCGGGGTTGGCCTCGTGGCGGAACGTCGGCTCGGGCCGGTCGAAGGCGACCGCCACCCCGTCGGGCTGGTGGTCCTTGAGCAGGTTCACCAGCATCGAGGTGAAGCCGAAGACGGCGTTGGTGACCTGCCCCGAGGCGGTGGTGAGGTCGGGCGGGAGGGCGTGGAACGCGCGGTAGGTGAGCGAGTTCCCGTCGATGAGCATCAGGGCCATGTGGACCTGCACCCTAGAAGGGCGGAGCGGACCCGGGCACGGGCACGGGGTGGCAGACTCCGGGCCGTGCTGCGCCGGTTCGCCTCCCTGACCAAGGCGGCGCTCGACCCCGCCAACATCAAGGCGGCCATGCAGGCGGGGATGGCCGCGGCGGCGGTGATGCCCAACGTCCGGGAGGTGCACCAGGGCCGCCGGATCAGCCCCGAGCCGCCCGTCCCCGAGGCCGCGGCCGCCGTCGCTCGGGCCGCGGCGCGCGACCGCCACCGCGACCCGGGCGCCCGCCCCGTCACCGTCGACCGCTTCGTCGTGCCCGGCGCCGACCCGCACGCCGGGTTGGCCGTCCTGTCCGCCGCCGGGGTGGCCGGCCGCACCCACGAGGTGTGGGGTTGCTTCCCGTCGGCCGCCGTCGTCCGCCCCGCCCAGCTGGTCGACGGCCGCCTCGGCCTGCCGGCGAGCACGCTCGGCCCCACCACCTTCCCGTGGGTCGAGTGGACCGTCGTCCACGCCGGCGGCCCGCCGCTGTCGGCCGAGCTGGCCGGGGCCGCCGCCGCCGTCAACGCCGGCGAGGCCGTCACGTCCTACGTCGACGTGGTCCAGATCGACCGGGCCGAGAGCTGGATCTCCCGGCCCCGGTCCGAGGTCCTGCCCTTCGACGAGGACCTCGCCGCCCTGCTGGCCGTGCGGGGCGGCGTCGACCCGGCGTGGTGCCTCGGTGTCCACCGGGTGCTCGACTGGGGGGTCTTCGGGCCGCCGCAGCAGCGCTCGATCATGGTCGAGCCGAGCGGACTGCGGGTGCTGGGCCGGGCCGACGCCGGGCTGCGCGACGCCCGCGCCGCCCTGGCCGCGGCAGCCCCGCTGCGCTGCTCACCCGACGACGTCGAGCACCTGCCGGTGCGCGTGGAGGTGCTCGACGCCGCCCTCCGCGCCGTCAGCGACGGCCGGCCCTGGACCGACGACCCGGCGGTGGGCGAGACCGCCTACCCCGACCTCCCCCGCGACGCCGAGGAGCTGCTGGCCGCCTACCTGGAGATCGTCGGAATCGACCCGGGCGACTGCTACGGCGTCTCGACCTCGGTGCACCAGCAGCAGTCGGCGCCGGTGCTGCCCACCGCCGGCGAGCCCGAGCGGGCCACCGTCGCCAGCGTGGCCACGATCGTCTACCGCGACCGCGACGCCTACGAGGACGGCCGGGAGGCCTTCGCCCGCTGGAGCCGGGAGGAGACGGGCACGACCTTCGTCGACGAGCGCGAGGCGGTCGGCGCCGTCGAGCGCTGGGGCAACCGGGCCCTCAAGGCCAAGAACCTCGACACCATGGGCCTGGGGACGTTCCGCGAGCAGAACATGAGCCAGGGCCAGGACGTCCAGTTCTACCCCTACTGCGCGGGGCCTCGCCCTAGGTAGGCGGGACGAGGGCGCCGGAGAGGATCTCCTCGGCCACGTGGCGCATCGTGCGGCGCTCGCGCATGGCCGTCTTCTGGATGAAGGAGAAGGCGGCACCCTCGGTCATGCCGTGGTCGTCCATCAGCTTGCCCTTGGCCCGGTCGACCAGCTTGCGGCTCTCGAGCTGCTCCTCGAGCGACGTCGCCTGGTCGTGGAGGGCCTTCATCTCCTTGAAGCGCCCGAGCGCCACCTCGATGGCGGGCAGCAGCTCGGCCTTCTGGAACGGCTTGACGAGGTAGCCGAGGGCGCCGGCGTCGCGGGCTCGCTCGATCAGGTCGCGCTGGCTGAAGGCGGTGAGGATCAGCACCGCGGCGAGGCGCTCGCCGGCGATCTCCCGGGCCGCCGACAGGCCGTCGAGCCCCGGCATCTTGATGTCGAGGATGGCGATGTCGGGCTGGTGCTCGCGGACCAGGCGCACCGCCTCGTCCCCCCGGCCGGTCTCGGCCACGACCTCGTAGCCCTCCTCCTGGAGGGTCTCGGCCAGGTCGAGGCGGATGATGGCCTCGTCCTCGGCGATCACCACGCGGGTCGTCATCGTTGGCTCCCCTGCTCGTCGGTCGTCGTCATGGCGGCCCCAGGATGCCAGGCCCGGCCCGGTGTCGATGCCACCCCTACGCCCGACCGGCCTGGAAGCGGTCGAGCAGCTCGTCCTGGGTGCGCTCCAGCCGGGCGATCTCGTCGGCCACCGCCTGGCGGTGGCGGCGCATGGCGTCGAAGTGGCCGGCCGCCTCCGAGTGGTCGCGCGCCGAGCTCGGGGTCTCGGACACCAGCGACCGGATGCGGGCGTCCTCGGCCTCGTCGGACAGCTGGAGCAGCTGCTCGTCGGTGACCACCAGCTCCTCGCGGAGCCGCTTCAGGCGCGCGCCGACATCCCGCAGACGACGCTCGACGAGGATCCGGGCCACGGGTCGATCCTATGCACCCTCGGCCGGCTCGCTGGCGCTCGCCCGGCTGCATGTGGTGCCCCGGGCCCGAGGACGGCAGGATGCCGGGGTGCCCCGGTTGTTCGCCCTGAGCTTCATCTGGGGGTGGTCGTTCCTGTTCATCCGGGTCGCCGGCGAGGACCTGACACCGTCGGCCGTCGCCGCCGGGCGCACCTTCCTCGGCGCCCTGGTGCTGCTCGCCGTGCTGCGGATCCGCCACATCCCCATCCCCCGCGACCGACGGACGCTGCTCGGCCTGCTCTTCGTCGGCGGCGTGGGCTCGGCCATCCCGTTCACCCTCCTCGCCTGGGGCGGCCAGCACATCGACTCGGGCCTCTCGGCGGTGCTCAACGCCAGCACCCCGCTCTTCACCGCCGGGCTGGCCGTGCCCTTCCTCGGCGAGCGGGCCCAGCCCCGGGTCATCGCCGGGCTGCTGCTCGGCTTCGCCGGGGTGGCCGTGGTGGCCGGCGTCGGCGGCGACGACCTCTCGGGCACCCACGGCCTCGCCGTCCTCGCCCCCGTCGTCGCCGGGCTGTTCTACGGGCTGACGTTCTGCTTCGCCGCCCGCAACCTGATGGGCATCCCCCCGGTGGTGGCGGCCACCGGCCAGGTCGTGGGGGCCACGATCCTGCTGGCGCCGTTCGCCGTCGTAACCACCGTCGCCGACGGCACCACCCCCGGGCTCCGCCAGATCGGCTCGATGCTGCTCCTCGGCTCGATCGGCACCGGCGTCGCCTACATCCTCAGCTTCCGGATCATCGCCGACCTCGGGCCGACCGTCGCCTCCCTCTGCACCTACATCATCCCGGTCGTCGCCCTGGTGGTCGGCGCCCTCGTGCTCGACGAGGCGATCACCGTGCGGGTCCTCGTCGGCGGGGCGATCACCATCGCCGCCGTTGCCGTGGTCACCCGGGCCCGCCAGGCGGCCCCCGCCGCCCCCGACGTCGGGGCGCCGCTGCCCGAGCCCGAGACGACGTGAGGGCGCTGCTCGCCGCGCTGCTCCTGGCCGTCGGGGTGGCCGCCTGCGGGGGCGCGGGCGACGGCTCGGGGGCCTGCGGGCCGGTGCGGCGCGAGCCGCTCGACGCCCGGGCCGTCCACGTCCTGCCCGGCGCCGACGAGCCCGAGTACCGGACCGACCCGCCCACCTCGGGCCCCCACCTGCCGGCCCCGTCGACCGAGGACGTGCGGGCCGAGCCGATCGCCGCCCCCGTCCAGGTCGGGCTGCTGGAGGAGGGTGCCGTCCTGCTCCAGCACGTCGGGCTGAGCGACGAGGAGCGGGCCGAGGTCGAGGCGCTGGCCGGCGACGGGGTCGTCGTGGCCCCGGCCGAGGCGCTCCCCGACGACGCCGCCGTGGTCGCCACCGCCTGGGTCACCAAGCAGGTCTGCACGGACGTCGACACCGACGCCCTCACCACCTTCGCCGAGGCCCACGTCGAGCAGGCCCCCGACACCCACGAGTAACGCCGCCCCCCGCCCCCGCCCCACCCCCGCCCCCGCCCCGCCTCAGAACCGAGCCGACCCGTTCTGAGGCGCACGGGCGACACCGGCGATCGCCTCCCGCCTCAGAACCGAGCCGGACCGTTCTGAGGCGCACCGGCGACGCCGGCGATGCCCACCCGCCTCAGAACCGGGCCGGACCGTTCTGAGGCGCACGGGTGATGTCGGCGATGCTCACGCGCCTCAGAACGGGGGTGGAGGGCGGGCAGCCACGGCTGAGGGTGCCGGCTAACCTCTCCCGGCTCGCCCGGATGGCGCAACTGGCTGACGCGGTGGACTCAAAATCCACTGCCCGCAAGGGCATGCGGGTTCGAATCCCGCTCCGGGCACCGATCGGCGGAGCCGGCCGCTAGGTTCGGGCCGTGCTCGACCGGATCCCCATCCCGCGGCCGATCCGGCGGCTGGTCCTGCTCGCCGCCGCGGTCACCGCCGTGGCCCTGGCCCGGGACCGCATCATCGCCGATGCCGAGCGCCGCGACGCCGACCGCCTCGGCCTCCCCCGCAAGGACTAGCCCCGCACCGGTCCCCCGCTGCGCCAGTACTCG
This sequence comes from Iamia sp., assembly GCA_035765045.1. Classification (GTDB taxonomy): domain Bacteria; phylum Actinomycetota; class Acidimicrobiia; order Acidimicrobiales; family Iamiaceae; genus Iamia. The sequence goes on from DASTYI010000080.1 coordinate 10,472, forward strand.
CCGGCGGCCCGGTCGAGGTAGCCGAGGTCGACCAGCCAGCGACGGAGCGAGGCGACGTCGTCGTGCCAGCGGCGCAGGACGAGGTTGACCTCGGGCTCGGTGTAGCGCTGCCCGGGTTCGAGGTCCTGGCAGATCACGTCGAGCAGGATCCGCTTCTTGCCCTCGGCGGTCGGCAGGGCGGTCAGCCGGCCGTCGCGGACGAAGCTGCGCAGGACCTTGGCCGTCTCGGCGTCGTGGCCGGCCCCGGGGTCGGTGGGCGCCGGGGCCTCGGCCGCCGCCGTCCGGGCCGCCTGGCGGAAGGCGGCGGCGAGGAGCACCAGGGTGCCGTCGGCGCCCCGCTCGACCAGCCCGCCCGCCTCCAGCCGGTGGAGGGCGGTGGCGACGGCGCGGGCGTCGAGCCCGCTGGCCGCCGTCACCTCGTCGACGTCGAGGGCGCCGAGGGCCAGGGCGGCCACGACCGCCAGCCGCTCGGGCTCGGCCAGCAGGCCGGCCAGCTCCCCCGCCGTCGGGCTCAGATGGTCTCCAGCGCCTTGAGCAGCTTGGTGGGGGTGTCCTTGGGCGAGATCTTGGGCCAGGCCTCGACGATCTTGCCGTCGGCGCCGATCAGGAAGGCCGAGCGGATGATGCCCATGTAGGTGCGGCCGTAGTTCTTCTTCTCGCCCCAGACGCCGTAGCGCTCGGCCACGACGTGGTCCGGGTCGGACAGGAGGGTGAAGCCGAGGCCGTACTTCTCGTCGAACTTGGCCAGCTTCTCGGGCTGGTCGGGGCTGATGCCGATGATGGCGGTGTCGCCCACGTCGCCGGCGATGTCGCGCAGCCCGCACGACTGGGTGGTGCAGCCCGGCGTGTCGGCCTTCGGGTAGAAGTACACGAGAACCGGGTGACCGGCGTGGTCGGACAGCTTCACCTTCTCGCCGTTCTGGTCGAGCAGGGTGATCGAGGGCGCCTTCTTGCCGGGCTCAGGGGTTGCCATGGCCGGACCCTATTGCGCGTTGACGAGCATGGCCGCGGCCTGGCTGATGTGGTCGTCCATCGCCTGGCGGACCTCGGCCGGGAGCCCCTCCTCGGCGTCGAGGGCGGACCGCATGTGGTGGAGCCAGGCGGCGGCGTGGGCCTCGGTGATGGCGAAGGGCATGTGCCGCATCCGCAGCCGCGGGTGGCCCCGCTCGTCGGAGTACTGGCTCGTGCCGCCGCCCCAGTACTGGGCGAAGAAGCCGGCGGTGTGGCGCCGGCTGTCGGTGAGGTCCTCGGGGTAGAGCGGCCGCAGCAGCGGGTCGGTCTCGACGGCGTCGTAGAAGCGGTCGACCACCCGGTCGAAGAAGGGCCGCCCGCCGACCGCCTCGAAGACCGTGGGCAACCGGCCCCGGCTCGGGTCGGGGACGCCGACCTGCACCATCAGGCGCTCCCCTCGGCCGCCGCCCGGCGCAGCCCCGGGTGGCCGAAGAAGCCGCCGACCGGGCGGGCGTGGGCGTGGTAGTGGTCGGGGATCTGGCGCATGTCGTCGTCGACGTAGTGCTCGAAGGTGAAGTGCTCGCCCACCACGGCGGCCAGGCGGGCGTGGAGCTCGGCCTTGGTCGCCGGGTCGGGAGCCTTGTCGTGGGCCCGGAGCACGACCATGGGGACGGTGCAGATGGTGCACTCGGCGATCCAGCACAGCTCGTCGTCGAGGTACCAGGGGGTCAGGCGCTCGGCCCGGCACAGGGGGCAGTCGGCGGTCAGGTCGGACACGGGCGCCAGGGTACGCAGACCGGGGGGTGATCCCCTGCTCGATCCACGCGTGCATCGGGATATGTTCCGAGGGCTCCCGGGGGTGCGGCCCCGAGTCCCGCGGTCCACGCGGCGCGAGCGATCCCCCACCCCCAACCGAAGGTTCCTCATGACCACCCCTGCCCTGCGACGGCTCGCCGTCGGTCTCGTCGCCCCCGCCGCCCTGGTGCTCGGGCTCGCCGCCTGCGGCTCCGACGACGTCTCCAAGGACAAGTTCACCTCGGAGCTCGAGGACAAGGCCCAGCTCACCGAGGAGCAGGCCACGTGCGTCACCGATCGGCTCTACGACGAGCTCGACCAGTCGGAGATCAACGACCTCTACAGCGCCGACAACCTGGAGGACGCCGGCGAGGAGAGCTTCGACGTCCTGTCGTCGGCCACCGCCGACTGCATCACCGCCGAGGGGTGAGCCCCCGCTGACGGCCGGCCGGCTCCCCGCGGGAGGAGCCGGCCGCCGTAGGGTCGGGGCATGAGCGATCGCCGCCACGCCGGGACGGCCTACGTGGTCACCCCCCAGGGCGGCGAGGGCCCGGGTGTCCTGGTCCTCCACTCGTGGTGGGGGCTCACGCCGTTCTTCAAGGGCGTCGCCGACCGCCTGGCCGACGCCGGCTTCGTCGCCCTGGCCCCCGACCTGTTCGCCGGCGAGACCGCCACCACCCCCGACGAGGCCGAGGCCCTCCAGGCGGCGTCGAGCGCCAACGAGACGGCGGCGCTGGTGCTCTCGGCGGGGAGCGCCCTCCACCGGCTGCCGGCCACCACCGGCGAGGGCATCGGCATCCTCGGGTTCTCGATGGGCGGGTCGTGGGCCCTGTGGGCCGCCACCCGGATGCCCGAGCTGGTCCGCGCCGTCACCACCTTCTACGGCGTCACCGACCTCGACCCGGAGCCGGCCCGGGCCGCCGTCCAGGCCCACTTCGCCGAGCTCGACGAGCTGGTGAGCGACGACGAGAAGGTCACGCTCGAGGCCGAGCACCGGCTCCTCGGCCGTGACGTCGAGGTGCACCACTACGCCGGCACCGGGCACTGGTTCTTCGAGGCCGACCGGGCCGCCGCCCACGACCCGGCCGCCGCCGAGCAGGCGTGGGCCCGCACCCTCGCCTTCCTCCACCGCCACCTCGACGTCGTTCCGTAGGGTGGCGCCCGTGCGCCGCCGCCCCGCCCTCGCCCCCGTCCTCCTCGCCCTGGCCCTCGTGCTCGCCGGGTGCAGCGACGACGGCGAGGCCGACGCCGGGCCCGACAGCTCGCTGATCCCGCCCGAGGGCACCGACGCCGAGCCGACGACCACCGAGGCCACCACCACGGCCTCCACCGCTCCGACCACGACGGCGCCGAGCACGCCCACCGGCTACGCCCCGGAGGCGGCCGCCGCCGTCGAGGAGCTCAAGGCGGCGTGGGAGGCCGGCGACCAGGCCCGGGCCCGGGCCATCGCCCCCGGCGAGGTGGTCGACGCCCTCTTCGCCGTCCCCGCCGACGGCTTCGAGGTCTACGGCTGCGACACCGGCGAGTTCGAGACGAGCACCTGCAACCTCCGCAACCGGGCCACCGAGGCCTTCATCGTCGTCACCGCCCAGCGCTCCGACGCCGGCTGGCAGATCGCCACCCTCGACATCAGCTAGGCCCGGCGGGCCCCACCGCGCGGGAAGGTGGACCTGCGCGAGCCGCGGGGCTAGGGGGTCGGGGGGAGGGTGGCGGTCTCGGCGAGGGCGGGGAAGACCCTGGCGACCTTGGCCGTGAGGTAGGCGCCGTAGGTGCCGTCGAGGTGGCGGAGGCTGGTGCCGTCCCAGCGGGTGGCGGCGTCGTCGGGCGGGGCCTCGCCGGCCAGCGGCAGCGGGCGGACCTCGGCGTCCCACGACGGGTCGAAGAAGAAGGGGAAGCTCAGCCGGTCGTCGTCACCGCTGGTCGGCACGACCCGGTGCGGCGTCGACCGGTAGCGGCCGCCCGTCATGCGGTCGAGCATGTCGCCAAGGTTGACGACGAGGGCACCGGGCTCGGGCGGGACGTCGATCCAGCCGTCGGGCCCCCGCACCTGCAACCCGCCCCGGTGGTCCTGGGCGAGGAGGGTCAGCAGGCCGTAGTCGGTGTGCTCGGCCACGCCCCAGCCCTCGGCCGGCGGCGGGACCGGCGGGTAGCGGAAGATGCGGAACAGCACGGTCGGGTCGGCGGTCAGGTGGCGGGCGAACCAGTCGGCGCCGAGGCCGAGCCCGATGCCGATGGCACGGGCCAGCCGCTGGGCGACGCCCTCGACGGCGTCCATCCAGGCGGTCACGGCCGGGCGCAGGTCGGCGGGCTCGGCGGGCCACAGGTTGGGCCCGTGGAGCGGGCGGTCGTCGGGCGGCAGCTCGCGCCCGACGTAGAAGCCCTCCTTGTGGTCGGGCACGCCCGAGGTCAGCTCGCCGTGGAGCGGGAACCAGCCCCGCCACGCCCGGCCCCCGTGGGCCATGGCGATCGCCGCCTTCTCGGCCTCGGGGCGGGCGAAGAAGGCCCGGGCGGCGGTGTCCATCCGGGCCTGGAGGCCGGGGTCGATCCCGTGCCCGACGACGGTGAAGAAGCCGACGGACCGGCAGGCCGCGTCGACGGCCCGGGCGACCTCGTCCTCGTCCCGGGCGAGGTCGATCCGGGGCAGCTCAGCCGGCATCGAGGGCGGCGCGCAGCTCGGCGATGGCCTGGCCGACCCGCAGCGGGCCCTCCCCGTCGAGCACCCGGCGCATCAGGGCCGAGCCGACGATCACCCCGTCGGCGTGGGTGGCGACGGCGACCGCCTGCTCGGGCGTCGACACGCCGAAGCCCATGCACGCGGGCAGGTCGGTGGTGGCCTTGAGCCGGGCGCCGAGCCGGGCCGCCATCTCGCCGATCGTGGCCCGCTCCCCCGTCACGCCCAGCAGGTTGACGCCGTAGACGAAGCCCTGGGCGCGCGCCGTGAGACGCGGCAGCCGGTCCTCGGGGGTGAGCGGCGAGGCCAGCATGACCGTCTCCAGCCCGGCCGCCTCGGCGGCCGGCGACCACTCGTCGAGCTCCTCGAGCGGGACGTCGGGGAGGATCATCCCCGAGATGCCGGCGGCCCGGGCCTCGGCGGCGAAGCGCTCGACGCCCATCTTGAAGACGATGTTGAAGTAGGTCATGACGACCAGCGGGACGCCGACGTCGGCGGCGCTGACGTCGTCGAGGATCGAGGCCGGCGTGGCCCCGAGGCCGAGCGCCCGCTCCGACGCCGCCTGGATCGTCGGGCCGTCCATCACCGGGTCGCTGAACGGGATGCCGATCTCGATGGCGTCGGCCCCGGCGTCGGCCGCCGAGCGGACCAGGTCGACCCAGCGGGGGTCGATCCCCCCGGTGATGTAGGGGACGAGCAGCTTGGCCCCGCCGTCCCGCCGCCCGCGCAGGTGCGTCTCCAAGAAGCCTCTGGGCGCTTTCAGCGGACGCTCCGATCGTGCTGGGCCAGCGGGCGCCGCTCGGCTGCGCCGAGGAACCCAACCGTGCCTGCTGGGTCGACTCGCCTGGCGGCTCGTCTCCGCTGCTTCACCGCAGCCCCCGATCGGCGCCGGCGCTCGGGCCGAGGAGGGTCGAGACCTGCTCGACGTCCTTGTCGCCCCGGCCCGACAGGCACAGCACCACCGTCTGGCCCTGGAGGCTCTCGCGCTCGCGGATCACCCAGGCCAGGGCGTGGGCCGACTCCAGCGCCGGGATGATCCCCTCGGTGCGGCTGAGGGTGACGAAGGCGTCGACCACCTCCTCGTCGCTCACCGGGAAGTACTCGGCCCGCCCGCTGTCGGCCAGGTGGGCGTGCTCGGGGCCGATGCCCGGGTAGTCGAGGCCGGCGGAGATCGACTCGGCCTCCAGCACCTGCCCCCACTCGTCCTGCATCAGGTACGACTTCGACCCGTGGACGACGCCGGGCACGCCCCGGCCCACCGCCGCGCCGCCCTTGGGCTCGGCGCCGACGAGGCGGGTGCGGGTGTCGGCGAAGCCCGAGAACAGCCCGGCGGCGTTGGACCCGCCGCCCACGCAGGCCACGGCCACGTCGGGGTCGGCGCCGGTGAGGGCCCGGCACTGCTCGCGGGCCTCGTCGCCGAGCACCCGGTGCAGCTCGCGCACCATCCACGGGTACGGGTGCGGGCCCATCACCGAGCCGAGGCAGTAGTGCGTGGTCTCGACGGTGGCCACCCAGTCGCGCATGGCCTCGTTGACGGCATCCTTGAGGGTGCGGCTGCCGGTGAGGGCGGGGCGGACCTCGGCGCCGAGGAGCCGCATCCGGAAGACGTTGAGCGCCTGGCGCTCCATGTCGACCTCGCCCATGTAGACGAGGCACTCCTGGTCGAGCAGGGCGGCGGCGGTGGCGGTGGCCACGCCGTGCTGGCCGGCACCGGTCTCGGCGATGACCCGGCTCTTGCCCATCCGCTGGGCGAGGAGGGCCTGGCCGAGGACGTTGTTGATCTTGTGCGACCCGGTGTGGTTCAGGTCCTCGCGCTTGAGGAGCAGGCGCAGGCCCAGCTTCTCCGACAGGTTCTCGCACTCGGTGAGAGGCGACGGCCGACCGGCGTAGTCCTTCAGCAGCCCGTCGAGCCGGGCCCGGAAGGCGGGATCGGCCCAGGCGTCGCGGAAGCCCTGCTCCAGCTCGGCCAGGGCGGGGATGAGGGTCTCGGGGACGAAGCGCCCGCCGAAGCGACCGAACCTCCCCGTGCTGTCGGGCTCCCCCATGTGGCTCGGGCCGGTCGTCGTCGGGGGGGCGTCGGTCGGGGGCGTCACGTGTCGTCGATCCAGTCGTAGGGGATGGCGTCGGGGCCGGGCGCCGGCGCGGGGGCGGCGGCCCGGGCGTTGGCCACGAAGAGGCGGACCTTGCGGGGGTCCTTGCGGCCGCCGGGGGCGCCACCGGTGCGCTCGACCCCGGAGGCGACGTCGACCCCCCAGGGGGCCACGGCGGTGATGGCGTCGGCCACGTTCTCGGGGGCGAGGCCGCCGGCCAGCAGCACCCGCACGCCCTCGGGGACGGCGGCGGCCAGTGCCCAGTCCCACGTCTCGCCGCTGCCGGGGCGGGCGCCGTCGAGCATGACGACCTGGGCGCCGTACTCGTCGGCCCGGACCACGGCGGGGTCGTCGGCCCGGAAGGCCTTGATGACGAAGGGGACCCGCTCGGCGACGTAGCGGGTGGCCTCGATCGACTCCCGCCCGTGGAGCTGGGCGCCCCGGATGCCGGCCTCGTTGACGATCGAGACGACCCGCTCGGGGGCCTCGTCGCGGAAGATGCCGACGGTCAGGACCTCGGCGGGCAGCCGGCGGGCGATGTCGCGGGCCATCTGCGGGGCGATCTGGCGGGGCGAGCCGGCGACGAAGTTGAACCCGACGGCGTCGGCGTCCATGGCCACGGCGAGGAGGGCGTCCTCCTCGCTGGTCACCCCGCAGATCTTCACGAACACGCCTGCGATCGTACGGCGACCGACCCCCGGATCCCCGCACCGGTTCGCTACGGGCGGGCGGACCACCCACGCTCGGCGGCGACCACGGCCACGCCCTCGGCGGTCGGGCGGTAGAGCGCCACCCGGCCGTCCGCCGACCGGGCCCGCTCGTCCCGGGCCACCAGCCCGTCCTCGGCCAGCGACCGCAGGACGGTGGAGATCTGCGGGCGGGTCTTGCCCAGGGCGTCGGCCAGGTCGCTGGGCCGGCAGGGGCGGCCCTCGTCGGTGAGGTACGAGAGCACCCGCGCCCGCAGCGTCTCCCCGCCGGGCGGCGGGGCGGCATGGCCGTCGATGTAGCCCCCGAGCACGTTGGTCAGCCCCCGGAGGCAACCGATCTCGGCCGCCTTGGCCCCGTCGGGCGCCTCGCCGGCGAGGTGGTCGGCCCAGGCCAGCAGCTCGCCCCGGAGCGGTACGACCTGCGCCGGGTGCGGTTGCGACGCCAGGAAGACCCCGGCCCCCTCGGCGAGGTCGCCCAGGTGGGCGACCTGGCCGACCAGGCCGTACAGGTCAGCGTGACCCTTCATGGGGTCACCATAGAGGTCCGGGGACCCACTGACAATCACTTGTGAACCACTTCGTGGCGGCCGACGTCGAAGACGCACAGCCCGGGCGGCTCGCACGTGGCGTGCAACCGGGGCTCCACCCGGTCGAGCGGCGAGCAGTAGATGCCCAGCGGGACGTCGACCTCGGTCGGCCCGCCGTCGGCCGCCGGCCGGCCCGGGAAGCGCCGGGGCCCGTTGGCCACCAGGCCGATCCCGGGCGCCCCGGTCGCCACCCCGGCGGCCGCCGCGCCGAGGTTCGCCGTCTTCGCCGAGGACGCCGGCACGACCACCAGGTTGACGCCCAGCTGGATCAGGGCGGCGAGGATGTCGGCGTCGAGGGTGTCCCGGCAGATGCCCACCACGAGACGCCACGGGCCGCTCGTGAGGACCCGGACGTGGTCGGCGACCTGCGTCAGCGGCTCGGCGCCCATCGAGCCGGCGTAGGGCACCCGCTTGAGCACCCGCAGCGGGCGGGGGGCGGGCACGACCCACCGCTCGCGGGCGACCCAGACGTGGGCGGCGTTGGCCCGGCGGGACCCCAGGCGGAGGTGGGCCGAACCGGCCACGATCAGCGTCGGCTCGGGCGGGCGGAGCTGCCGCAGGGCGTCGACGACGGGGAGGGTGCCCGTCAGCTCGGGGAGGGCCACGATCGCCGCCTCCCGCCCGATCGCCGCCTCGACCAGCCCGACGGTGGTGTCCCGGTGCTCGGTGGGCCGGCGGGGCCCGGCGGGGAACGGCGTGAGCGCCAGCTCCTCCCAGCTCCCGTTGGGGTGCGCCGTCACCAGCGGCCGGGGCCGGCCCAGCACGTCCTCCAGCTGGCCCTCCAGGGCCCCGTCGAACACGATCGGCGGCACACCCGGGGCCGGCGTGTAGATCCGGGCCCGGGCCGTCCGCGCCGGGTGGTCGCCGCTCCGCCCGGGCCCGACGGCCCGGCTGGCCCCGCCGTACACCACCTCCAGGTGGCCGTCGTCGGGGGTCACGACCAGGTCGCCGGGGGTCACCCGACCACCGGCCTCCACCACCGCCCGCTGCCAGGGCCGGACCAGCAGGTGCCCGTAGAGGTCGTCGACGGCGCGCGCCACCGCCGCCGCCCGCACCAGCGGGTGGCAGCCGACGCGTCCGGCCACGGCGGCGAGGTGGGCCGAGACCGGGCCGGCGGCGGCCGCCGGAGCCGCGATCGCCGGCGCGTCCCGCCCGGCCTCGGCGCGGATCAGGTCGATGGCGTCGGCCCCCGCCGCCCGCAGGCCGGGCCAGCGGCCGACGTCGGGGTGGTCCTCGCACCAGGCCAGCAGCCCGTGCAGGTAGGCGAGCAGGTGGCCCTCGACGGGGCCGATCGGGGGCGCGTCGAACCGGCCGGCGTCGGCCATCCCTCCCATCTCCCCCTCCCTCCCGGCCTCGGCCTAGTCGCCGGTGTCCTGGCGGGCGGCGCGGAGGGCCCGCACGGCAGCGGTGCGGTCGGCGTCGGTGACGACCGACTCGCCGACGAGGACGGCGTGGTAGCCGGCGTCGGCCAGGCGGCGGGCGTCGGCCGGGCCGCGAACCCCCGACTCGGCCACCCGCACGACCTCGTCGGGGATCTCCGAGGCGACCCGGACGGCGCGGTCGGTGTCGACCTCGAAGGTGACGAGGTCGCGCTGGTTGACACCGATCAGGTCGGCCCCGGCACCGAGCGCCCGCTCGACCTCGCGCTCGTCGTGCGCCTCGACCAGGACGTCGAGGCCGAGCTCGGCCCCGAGGGCCCGGAAGTCAGCCAGCTGGTGGTCGTCGAGGGCGGCCACGATCAGCAGGACGGCGTCGGCGCCCATGGCCCGGGCGTCGAGCACGTCGGCCTCGACCACGGTGAAGTCCTTGCGCAGCACCGGCACCTCGACCGCCCCCCGGGCCTCGCGGAGGTCGGCGGCCGACCCGCCGAAGAAGCGCTCGTCGGTCAGCACCGACAGCGCCGCCGCCCCGCCCTCGGCGTAGGCCTCGGCCACCGAGCCGGCCACCAGGTCGACGGCGAGGTCGCCCTTCGACGGCGACCGGCGCTTGATCTCGGCGATCACGGCCAGGTTGCCGGCCGCGTGGTCGGCGGCCAGGGCGGCGCGCAGGCCCCGCGTCGGGCCGTCGGCCATCGCCTTCTCGGCCGCCTCCTCGATGGCGCCCCACCGTCGGCGGTCGGCGGCCGCCGCCTCCCGGTGGGCGTCGAGGATCCGGTCCAGGTAGGTCGCGGGCATGGCCCTGTTCTACCGGTCCGGGTCGGTCGACCGGCTCTTGGCCAGCTCGACCAGCGGCAGCCAGATCCACAGGGCGGCCGAGATCCCGACCAGCATGAAGGCCACGGCGAGGGTCGCCCGGTGGGCCAGCACCAGCCCCACCACGCCGACCAGCACCGCCGCCGCCAGCACCCCGGCCGGCAGCAGGCGCACCGGGCGGCGGGGGCCGGGCGGGTCGGGCGGGAGCAGGTCGGTCTCGTCGCGCCACGCGGCGAAGTCGTCCATCCAGGCGTCGTCCTCGGCCCGGGGCGACCAGGCCCGGCCGGCGGGACGGGGCCGGGGCGGCGCCGAGGGACGGCCCTGGGCCAGGGTGGCGTCGTAGGCACGGCGCCGGGCCGGGTCCGACAGCGCCGACCAGGCCTCGTTGACGTCGCGCATCCGGCGGTCGGCGTGGGCCCGCTCGGCCGGGCTGCGGTCGGCGTGGGCATCGGGGTGGAAGCGGCGGGCCAGGGCGACGTAGGCCCGGCGGATCTCGGCCGGGTCGGCCCCGGTCGGGATGCCGAGGGTGTCGTAGTGGGTCTTCTCAGCCGGCATTGCTTCCTGCGCCACTCGCCGGCTCGCCGGCACGGGCCACCACGTCGCGCACGGCGGCGGCGACGGCGTCGGGGGCCTCCTCGGGGACGAGGTGGCCGCAGAACGGGACCAGGGTGAGGGCGTCGACCCCGGCCAGGTCCTCGACCAGGCGGGTCCCCCACGACGGCGAGAGGAAGGGGTCGTCGGCGCCCCAGACGACGGCGGCGGGGCCCTCGTAGGCGCGCAGGCCGGGGACGCACTCGAGGGTGACCCGGTCGTCACCGGCCAGGAGGAAGCGGCGGGCCCGCTCCCGGCCCTCGGTGGTGAGGAGCGGCCGCAGGTACTCCTCGACGATGTCGGGGTCGAGGGTCCGGCTGTCGTACACCGCCCGGCCGTAGCCGATCAGCCCGTTGGCGGCGACCCGGCGGGGCAGGTCGAGGGCGTAGGCCAGGACGTCGACCCCCGGGGTGCGGGCCAGCCGCATCACCTGGGCGGCCAGCGGGACGGGCCAGTTGTCGTAGGCGACGGTGGCCACCAGCACCAGGCCGGCGACCCGCTCGGGGTGGTTGGCCACGACCTGCTGGGCGACGGCACCGCCCTGCTCGTGGCCGACCAGGACGGCCTGCTCGATCCCCCGCCGGTCGAGCCAGTCGAGCAGCAGGTCGGCCTGCATGGGGGCGCTGAAGTCCTCGTAGGGGGAGACGACGGTGTCGCCCAGCCCGAGCAGGTCGGGGACCAGCGTGTGGAGGTCGCCGAGCCGGCGGGTGACCCGGCGCCAGAGCACGCCGTGGGTGGGGAAGCCGTGGAGCAGCACCACCGTCGGCGCCGCCGGGTCGCCCGCCTCGGCCACGGCCAGGTCGGCGGGGCCCAGCCGCTCGTAGGCCTTCAGCGGCAGCCCGTGGACGACGGCAGGGGTCACCGAGCGATCGTACGCCGGGCTCCCCCGCTCCCCCTCCCGAGCTGGCGATCGGATCCGACGGGTTCCCGTCGGATCCGATCACCAGCTCCCCTCAGGAGGGGATGGGGAGGGGGACGGCCTGGGTGGGGGCGCCGCCGACGGTGACCTCGGCGGGGACCTCGACGCGGCGGTGGAGCAGGGCGAGGCCGACCCCGGCGGCGGCGCTGGTGACGACGCCGACCTCGGTGTCGCCGGCCACGACCGGCGCCCCGACGGCGAGCGCCGGGCCGACCAGCCCCCGCAGGTGGCGGGGGACGTTCCCGCCCCGGCTGTCGATCCGGGCGACCAGCTCCTGGCCGGTGTAGCAGCCCTTGGTGAAGCTGACCGAGGCGTCGATCACCCACTTGCCGAGCTCGGCGGGGATGACGTCGGGCGTGATCTCGGCGCCCATCCGGGGCACGCCGGCCCGGATCCGCAGCGCCTCGTAGCCGATCAGGTCGAGCGGGGCGGCGTCGACGGGCAGGTCGCTGGGCAGCGCCGACGGGTCGGGGTCGAAGACGTCGGAGCCGACCACGCCGGGCCAGCCGCACGGCACCCCGTCGAGCACCTCGCCCCCCCGCACGGCCAGCACCGCCACCCCGGCGGCCAGGGTGATGTCGGCCTTGGTGCGCAGCTTGAACCGCTCCAGCCGGGCGACCAGCCCCTCCCCCGCCCCGGCGTCGGTGTCGAGCCGGAAGGTCTCGGGCCCGGCCCGGTCGACCCGCATCCAGGTGTCGACCTTGCCCTGGGGCTGGAGGACGAAGGCCGCCGTCGCGTCGCCCACCGCCAGCCCGGCCACGTCCTGGCTGAGCTGGCCCTGGAGGTAGCTGGTGGCCTCGAGCCCGCTCACGGTCACCACGTCGCGGGTGGTGCGGGTGACGGTGACGGCGGCGCTCATCGGTGCAGTGTGCCGGCGTGGGCGCGGCGTGCCGCCGTCATCCGCCGGGCGGCGGGGACGGCGGCCAGCAGGGCCCGGGCCTTGTTGTGGCACTCCAGGTCCTCGTGCTCGGGGACCGAGTCGGCCACGACGCCGGCACCGGCCTGGATCGAGGCCCGTCCGTCGGGGCGGCAGATCATCGTCCGGATGGCGATGGCGGTGTCGATGGCCCCGCCGAAGTCGACGTAGCCGACGACCCCGCCGTAGGGCCCCCGCTTGGCCGGCTCCAGGGCGTCGATGATCTCCATGGCCCGGACCTTGGGGGCGCCGGTGAGGGTGCCCGCCGGGATGGTGGCCCGGAGCACGTCGATCGGCGTCTTGCCGTCGGCCAGCTCGCCGGTGACCTGCGAGGTGAGGTGCATGACGTGGCTGTAGCGCTCCAGCGTCATCATCTCGTCGACGTGGCACGTGCCGTAGCGGACGACCCGGCCGACGTCGTTGCGGGCCAGGTCGACCAGCATCACGTGCTCGGCGACCTCCTTGGGGTGCTCGGCCAGCTCGGCCCCCAGCCGGCGGTCCTCCTCCTCGGTGCGGCCCCGGTAGCGGGTGCCGGCGATCGGGCGGGAGATCACCGTGCGGTCGCGCAGGCGGACCAGGGGCTCGGGCGAGGCGCCGACCAGCGACACCTCGGGGTGGCGCACGAAGTACATGTAGGGGCTGGGGTTGACCTGGCGCAGCACCCGGTAGACGTCGAAGGGGTCGGCGTCGAGCTGGAGGTCGAAGCGCTGGGCCAGCACGACCTGGAAGATGTCGCCGGCGAGGATGTGCTCCTTGGCCGTCTCGACGGCGGCCTCGTACATGCCGCCACCCATCGTCGAGGTGACCTCGGGGAGGTCGTCGGCCGGGTCGGGCGGGTCGAGGAGCGGCTCGTCGAGGGGGCGGGCCCCGTCGCGGGCCAGCTGGTCGAGCCGCTCGACGGCGGCGTCGTAGGCGAGGTCGATCTCGCGGTCGCTGGCCCCCGGCGGCACCAGGGCGTTGGCGATCAGCGTGACCCGCTGGCGCCAGTGGTCGAAGGCGGCGATCTCGCCGATGATCGACAGCACGGCGTCGGGCAGGCCGTGCTGGTCCTCGGGGACGTCGGGCAGGTGCTCGACCTCGCGCACGACGTCGTAGCCGAGGTAGCCGAGCAGCCCGCCGTGGAGGGGCGGGAGGCCGAGGCCCTCGGGCGTGCGGGCCCGGGCCAGCAGGGCGTCGACGGCGGCGAGGACGCCCTCGTCGAGCGGGAGCCCGTCGCCCACGGCGGCGATCACCCCGGCATCGGCGCCCTCGACGGTGACGTCGCGGCCGTGGGCGACGAGCGTGGCGACCGGCCGGCGGCCGACGAAGCTCCAGCGCCCCCAGCGCTCGCCGTGCTCGACCGACTCGAGCAGGAAGCCGGGCTCGTCGTCGGGGCAGAGCCGGGCGAAGATCGCCACCGGCGTGACCTGGTCGGCCAGCAGCTCGCGCCACACCGGGACGACGGTGTGGTCGCGGGCCAGGGTGCGGAAGGTGGCCCGATCGGGCGTGATCGCCATCGTCCCCCCTCAGCCGGCGCCGAAGGACCGGTGGAAGCAGCTGTGCTCGCCGGTGTGGCAGGCGCCGCCGCCCTCCTGCTCGACGACGAGCAGCAGGGTGTCGCCGTCGCAGTCGTAGCGGACCTCGCGCACCCACTGGCGGTCGCCCGAGGTGTCGCCCTTGCGCCACTCCTCCTGCCGCGACCGGCTCCAGAACACCGAGCGCCCCTCCTCCAGGGTGCGGCGGAGGGTGGCCTCGTTCATCCAGCCGAGCATCAGCACCTCGCCGGTGCCGTGCTCCTGGACGATGGCGGGCACCAGCCCGGCAGCGTCGTAGCGGATCCGGGCCAGGTCCTCGGCGCGGACCTCGATCGGGGTGGCGTGGGGCATCAGCGTGAACCTACCGATCTCACAGGTAGAGGCCGGTCGAGGATTCCTCGATCCGCTCGGAGGCCACGGCGTGGACGTCGCGCTCGCGGAGGATGACGAAGTCCTCGCCCCGGACCTCGACCTCGTAGCGGTCCTCGGGATTGAACAGCACGTGGTCGCCGATCTCCATCGACCGCACGTTGGGGCCGGCGGCCACCACCTCGGCCCACGCCAGGCGCCTCGACGTCTGCGCCGTGGCCGGGATCAGGATGCCGCCCCGGCTGCTGCGCTCGCCCTCGCTCTGGGCCCGGACGAGCACCCGGTCGTTGAGCATCTTGATGGGGAGCTTCTCGGCCACGCCACGAGGGTACCGACGGGCCCCCGCCCGGACGTCACCCCGGCGGTCGGACCGTGATCCCCGCCGCCGCCATGACCGCCTTGGCCTCGGCCACCGAGTGCTCGCCCCAGTGGAAGATCGAGGCGGCCAGCACGGCGTCGGCCCCGCCCTCCAGGACCCCGTCGACCAGGTGCTGGAGGGTGCCCACGCCCCCGCTGGCGATCACCGGGACACCGACGGCGTCGCTCACCGCCCGCGTCAGCTCGACGTCGAAGCCGTCGCGGGTGCCGTCCCGGTCCATCGACGTGAGGAGGATCTCGCCCGCCCCCCGCGCCACGGCCTCGGCCGCCCAGGCGACGGCGTCGAGGTCGGTCGGGTTGCGCCCGCCGTGGGTGAAGACGCCCCAGCCCCGGAGCGGGTCGTCGGCGTCGCGCCGGCGGGCGTCGATCGCCACCACCGCGCACTGCGAGCCGAACTCGGTGGCCACCTCGGTGATCGCCTCGGGTCGGGCGATGGCGGCGGTGTTGAGCGAGACCTTGTCGGCCCCGGCCCGCAGCATCCGGCGGGCGTCCTCGGCGGTGCGGATGCCGCCCCCGACGGTGAGGGGGATGAAGACCTCCTCGGCCGTGCGGGCCACCACCTCGACCATCGTGTCGCGCTCGTCGGAGCTGGCCGTGATGTCGAGGAAGATCAGCTCGTCGGCCCCCTCGGCGTCGTAGCGAGCGGCCAGCTCGACCGGGTCGCCGGCGTCGCGCAGGCCGACGAAGTTCGTCCCCTTGACCACGCGGCCACCGGTGACGTCGAGGCAGGGGATCACCCGGGCGGAGCGCATGGTGCCGACCGTACCGGCCGATCCCCGTGGGAGGCTCATGGGATGGACCTCGCCGCCCGCCGCGCACGCCTCCGTGACCTCCACCGCGAGGGCACCTTCGTCATCCCCAACCCCTTCGACCGAGGCTCCGCCCGCCTCCTCGCCAGCCTCGGGTTCGAGGCCCTCGCCACCACCAGCGCCGGGCTGGCCAACAGCCGGGGCGTGGTCGACATGGCCATCGACCGCGACACCCTCCTCGCCCACGTGGCCGATCTCGCCGCCGCCACCGACCTCCCCCTCCACGTCGACGCCGAGCGGGGCTTCGCCGACGACCCCGCCGGGGTGGCCGAGACGGTGCGGCTCCTCGGCGAGGCGGGGGCGGCGGGCTGCTCGATCGAGGACTGGGACCCGGCCGCCGACGCCATCACGCCGCTCCCCGAGGCCGTGGCCCGGGTCGAGGCGGCGGCGGGGGCGGCGGCCGACGCCGGGATGGTCCTCACCGCCCGCTGCGAGCACCACATCCACGGGATCGACGACCTCGACGCCACCGTCGAGCGGCTGGTCGCGTACCGCGACGCCGGGGCCGAGGTCGTCTACGCCCCCGGGGGCTTCGACGTCGACCAGGCCCGGCGGATCGTCGGCGAGACGGCCACGGCCGTCAACTGCCTGCTGACCCGGAGCGGGCCGACGGTGGCCGAGCTGGCCGACGCCGGGGTGCGGCGGGTGTCGCTCGGCAGCGCCCTGTCGAACGCCGCCTACGCCGCCGTCATGCAGGGCGCCCGCCACGTCCTCGACCACGGCGCCCTCGACGAGTCGCTCCCCCGCCTGCGGGGC
>DASTYI010000081.1:0-25944 GCA_035765045.1 Iamia sp.
GAGATCCAGCGCCACCTCGCCTACGACGGCTTCATCCACTTCTACAATCACCACCGCTCCCACGGCGCACTCGCCTGGGCCACCCCCTACGAGACCCTGAACCGTCTCGCCGGGGACAACCTCCCCGCCGAGCACACCTAGCGAACTGGTGTCACCACGTCGAGCCCTGGCTCGGGGTGGTGACACCGGTTCGAGGGAGGGCGAGCACTTCGACCAGCTCGGCGGCGCGCCGGGCGCCCCCGGCGGCGGCGCAGGCGGCGGCGACCTCGGCGGCCCGACGACGGACCGTGTCGTCGGCGAGGACGGAGGCGACCGCCTCACGGAGGGCGGGGACGGTGAGGCGGCGGAGGGGGAGGGTGCGACCGAGGCCGGCGTGGCGGATGCGGGCCGCGACCGCCGGCTGGTCGTAGATGATCGGTAGCCCGACCATGGGGACGCCGAGCCCGGCGCACTCCATCGTCGTGTTCATCCCGCAGTGGGTGATGCACAGGGCGGCCCGGCGGAGGAGTTCGAGCTGCGGGGCCCGGGCCACCACGATCGGGTCGCCGGGCAGGCGGGGGAGGGGCCCGTCGTGGGCGCCGCCGAGGGTGACGACGAGCTGGACGTCCAAGCCGGCGCAGGCCCGGGCCATCACCTCGTGGACGGCGCCGGCGCCGGACTGGACGGTGCCGAGGGAGGCGTAGACGAGGGGCCGGCCGTCGAGGGCGTCCCAGGGGAAGGCGACCGGGGGGCGGGCGTCGTCGACCAGTGGGCCGAGGTAGCGGAGGGGCGAGCCGGCCGGCGGGTCGACGTCGAAGTTGAGGGCCCGGACCAGCGACGAGATCTGGAGGTCGGGCGAGGCGGTGTCCTCGACCCGCCGGCGCACCGGGAGGCCGTCGCGCCGGGCGTGGCGGTTGACCACCCGCAGCCGCGGGGCCCCGACGAGCCCCATCCCGGCGAAGCCGGCCCGGTTGGCCAGCCGGTCGGCCGGGCGGGTCGAGGGGGCGCGGTCGACGAAGGGCGGCGGGAACGAGTCGTCGGGCCGGCGGAGGAGGCCGGGCCCGGCGCACAGCGTCGCCAGCGGGACGCCGACGGCCTCGGCCAGGTAGCGCCCGCACACCTGGAGCTGGTCGACCAGCAGGACGTCGACGCCGCGGTCCCGGGCCACCGGGGGCACGTCGCGGCACAGCACCTCGGTCTCGTCGACGTGGGTGCGGACCGAGTCGACCAGGGCCCGGGGGCCGCGGGTGTGGGCCAGCCAGCGGGCGGCGAGGGCACCCGGGGGGAAGGCGTCGGCGCCGATGACCTCGACCGAGAGCCCCGACGCCTCGACCTGGTCGGCCACGTCGGCGATGGCGAAGACGACGACCTCGTGGCCCCGGTCCCGTAGCGCCCGCCCGACCGTCAGCGCCGGCCCGAGGTGCCCCGGCACCGGCTCCGAGACGATCCCGACGATCACGCGGCGCGGGTGCCGGCCAGGAGGCGGTGCATCCCCTTCTCGACCATGTGGGCGTAGGTGCCGGCGACGACGAGGTAGTCGTCGTCGGGGCGGCCGGTGATGGCCAGGGCGTCGTCGTGGACGGGGGCCATCCCGAAGCGCCCGTAGAAGCGGGCGACCCGGCGCCGGCACACGCCGAGCACGCCGACGGTCTCGTCCTCCCGGCCCATGTGGAGGACCATGGCGGCGAAGAGCCGGGTGATGTGCTCGGGCCGCCGGTGGCGGGGGTCGGTGAGGACCCGGCTGATCTCGCCGTACCCCGGGTGGGCGGCCACCAGCTCGGCGCAGCGGGCCGACAGGGCGGGCAGCTCGACCGGGGTGGCGGTGACCCGGAGGGTGGCGGCCAGGGTGCCGTCGGCGGCCCAGGCGCACAGGTGCCGGGCCCGCCGGTCGACCCCGAGCTCCTCGTCGAGGTCGTGGGCGGGACCGGCCAGCAGGTGGGGCGAGGCGGTGCCGTAGACCGACGCCCGCAGCGGCGTCACGACGTCGGCCACCGCCGCCCACGGGTGCGGCCCGGTGACCCGGGGCCCGGTGAAGCGGTCCAGGAGGTCCTCGACCCGGGGGTCCATCAGAGGCCGAGGCCGGCCGTGCGGGTGCTGGCCCCGGACGCCACGGCCCGGTACTCGACGGCGACGGCGTCGAGCATGTCGATCGTGAGCTTGAGGCTGGTGCGCATCACCCGGCCCACCGCCTCCCAGTCGTCGTCGGTGCGGGCGAAGCGGCCCAGCACGTCGTCGACCTCCTGGGCGTGGTGGGCGTCGATCCGGGCGTGGGCGACGAGGAACGTCATGTGCCGGTCCTCGAGCTCCAGCTGCGCCCGGGCGGCGAGCAGCAGCGGGCCGATGTGCTCGTAGGCCGACTCGGCCCAGAACGAGTAGCCGACCCGGGCCAGCGGGTTGCCCGTCTCGGAGATCCGGTACAGGTAGCTGCTGAGGACCGCCGTCTCCTCCAGCGGCGCCGGCAGGTCGTCGGCGGTGACGTCGTGGCCCAGCGACCGGAGGTCGTGGAGGGCCATCATCTCGTGGCCGACCTCCTCGGCGGCGTGGTGGAAGCAGAACCTGGCGTAGTGCGGGTCGACGCCGGGCCGGGTGCCGACGAGGGCCTGGTGGCGGGGGTTCTCCCGGGTGTAGTGGAACGTCTCGATCAGGTAGAGCCCGTAGAGCCGGCGGTCGTAGTCGCCGCCCAGCACCAGCTCGGCGAAGGGCGACCCGGCCAGGAGCCGCTGCCACTCGGCCGCCAGCTCCTCCCGCAGGGCCCCGACGGAGCGGGCTCCGGTGGGGGCGCTGGGGGCGGCGACGGTCAGGGTGTCGGTCATGCGGGCTCCATCTCCTGGTCAGCGGGGGTGGAGACCGACCTCGCTCTCCACCGTCTCCCGCCACTCTTCGATGAGCGGTGACGCATCTCCTGCCCAGATCAGAGGATGCATCCGGAGGCTGAACGTGAGCTTCCCCTCCCACCGGAACCCGACCGACTGGACCGGGAACTGGCGGCTCAGGAGGTTGAACCCGACGGCGGTCTCGATGCGCCGGCCCTCGGGCGCCCGCTCGACCCAGGCGCTGAGGTCGCCGAGGTAGGTGCAGCCGCCCATGCAGCGGTTCCCGCCCAGCTCCTTGTCCCGCAGCAGCGGCCAGAGGACCTGGGGCGGGAGCCGCCGGGTGAGGCGCTCGGTGACGAACCAGTAGGCGAGGTAGCTGCGGCCGAGGACCTTCTCGACCAGCTGGGCGTGGACCTCCTCGGGGAGGTGGGCGGCGCCGAGGTCGAGCATCACCCCGCTGGTCGCCACCGTCTCGGCGGCGTCGGCCCGGCCCCGGCGGCGGAGGTCGACCGGCATGATCCACGGGAACGACGTCTCGCCCTCGGCGACCAGGGGCATCACCGTGCGGTTGAGGCCCCACAGCAGGAGGGCGTTGAGCGAGATGCCCCGGGCCCGGCAGGTGTCGAGGATGTGGCGGGAGGTCTCGGCATCCCACTCGATCCAGCCGAAGCCGGGATCGTCGGGGCGCAGCGGGGGGACCCGGCCCTCGACCGGGAAGGTCTCCCTCCAGGGCACCTGGCGATCGCGGAAGTCGACCTGGAAGCGCCGCCAGATGGCGGGCCAGTCGCGCCACCGGACGTCGCCGTCGACCAGCAGCCGGCGCTCGGGGGCGCGGGCCGTGTAGCCGGCGGCGTCGAGCAGCAGGGCGGCGGCGGACAGCCCGTCGTGGCCCCGGTGGTCGGCCCGCACGACCTCCTCGGTGCCGTCGCTCCAGCGCAGGACGGCGCCGACGTCGACGTCGACCTCGAGCCGGTCGAGGAGGGCGAACACCGGGCTCGGCTTGGTCGTCGATGGCCGCCCGTCGCCGTTCTGAGGCGCCGCCGCCCCGTCGCCGTCCTCCGTGCGCCTCAGAAGGGATGGTGCCCGCTTCTGAGGCGGGTTCGACGCACGGACGGTCCCCGTGCGCCTCAGAACGGATGGGGTCACGGCGGGCGACGGTACCCTCGCCCGCCATGGACGAACCACGGCCGGCGGGGGGTCAGCCGAGTGGCCCGGCAGCACGGCCGGCGAGGCGTCAGCCGGGTGGCCCGGCAACACGGCCGCTGCACCTCGGGGCCCTGTTCTCGCCCGTCCCCGGCCACCTGCACCCCTTCGCCGTCCTGGGCCGGGAGCTGGCCCGCCGGGGCCACACCCTCACGGCGCTCAACATCCCCGACGTCGGCCCCGCCTGCGAGGCCCAGGGGATGCCGTTCCGGGCCGTCGGCTCCGACGTGGTGCCGGTCGGGTCGTGGGAGCGGCTGTGGACGCCGATCGCCGAGGCCACCGGGCTGGGGGCGATCCGGGCCACGGCGGCGGCGCACCGCCAGGTCACCCGGGCCATGTGCGCCGGCATCCCCGCCGTCCACGAGGAGCTCGGGTTCGACGGCCTGCTGGTCGACGAGATCCAGTTCCAGGGGCGCACGATCGCCGACCACCTCGGCATCCCCTTCGCCACCCTGGCGCCGTTCATCCCCACGGTGCGGACCCCGGGCTCGGACGCCCCGCCGCCGTTCCTGCCCTTCGACCGGGCCGGCGCCAACCCGGCCAAGCGGCTGCTGAACCGGGCCGGCTACGGGGTGCTGGAGGTGCTGGCCCGGCCGGTCATGCAGGAGACCAACGAGTTCGCCCGGCGCTGGGGCCTCGCCCCGGTGCGGAGCGTGAGCGACACCGTGTCGAGCCTGCTCCACATGACCCAGGCCCCGGCCTCGCTGGCCTTCGCCGACCCGTGTGCCGACCCGCCGGCCCCGGGCGAGCGGGGCATCCACCACCTGGGCAGCCTGCTCGACGACGAGCGCCCGTCGGTGCCGTTCCCGTGGGCGCGCCTCGACGGCTGCCCGCTCGTCTACGTGTCGCTCGGGACCCTCCAGAACCAGCGGCCCGAGATCTACGCCACCATCCTCGACGCCCTCGACCGGCTGCCCGTGCAGGGCGTCGTCTCGCTCGGGCGCTGGCGGGGCGGCGAGGCGCCGCCGGTGCGCTCCGACCGCCACGTCGTGGTCGACTTCGCCCCCCAGCAGGAGGTGATCGCCAGGGCCGCGGCGGTGGTCACCCACGCCGGGATGAACACGACGATCGAGGCCCTGGCCGCCGGCGTGCCGCTGGTGGCGGTGCCGATCACCAACGACCAGCCGGCGGTGGCCAAGCGGGTCGAGCTCGAGGGCGCCGGGGTGCGGGTGCCGCTGTCCCGGCTGCGGGCCGACCGGCTGGAGGCGGCCCTGCGCACCGTGCTCGACGACCCGGCGCTGCGGGCCGGGGCCCGCCGGCTCCAGGGCGAGATCCGGGCCGCCGGCGGGGTGACGAGGGCCGCCGACCTGGTCGAGCAGGCCTTCGGCGGGGCGGCGGCGAAGGTCCCCGACGATGGAGCAGCACCCGTCTGACATCCCGCGCTACGAGCGGGTGGTGGCCGATCGGGCCCCGGCGACCCTCGCCGAGGAGCAGGTGCGGGCCCTCGACGAGCGGGCCCGGGCCTACCGGGCCCGGGTCAAGCGGCACCCCGGCCGCCACGACGTCCTCACCGTCGGGTTGATCCTCGGCCTGCTGGCCCTCGACGTGGCCTTGGTGGCGGTGGCCGGCCGGCTGGGCTCGCCCTGGGCCGGTGTCGCCCTGGCCGCCCTGGCCCACGGCTACCTGACCTACTCGCTGACGATCTACACGATGCACGAGGGGGCCGGGCACGACCTGCTGATCCTCGGGCGCTCGCCGCTGGCCCGGGCGCTGCGCCCGTTGGCCAACCAGACGTGCCGGCTGTTCTTCGCCGACCCCGTCCACTACGCCGCCGTCCACCCCACCCACCACGGCCAGCTCGGCACCGAGGGCGACCGGGCCTACACCCACTACGTCGCCCCCGAGCGCTTCGCCCGCAGCCTGCTGCCGCTGGCCGGGCTGCTGCCGTTCAACGACTACGTGATCCACACCGACCACTCCTTCTCCCGCTCCCACGTGCGGTCGCTGGTGGTCGGCGGTGCCTACCACGTCGGGCTGGCCGTCCTGCTGGTGCCGGGCCTGGGCTGGCTGCGGACCCTGCTCGTCCTCGTCGTGCTGGCGCCGTGGGTCGCCTTCACCCTCGACCGGGTGCGCGAGACCTACGACCACCTGTTCACCCCCGTGCACCGCCGCTTCGGGGCCCGGAGCCTGGGCCTCGGCGGGGCCGGGATGGTGTTCGGCGGCGGACCGTGGGGCCAGCCCTGCCACCTGGCCCACCACTTCGCCCCCGGGCTGCCCTGGTACCTCCAGCTCCGCTTCCACCTCGACTTCCGCCGGCTGCTCACCCCGGCGCAGCGGGCCGCCCTGCTCACCCCTGGCCCGGTCGCCTTCGCCCGCACCTACGCCCGCAACCTCCGGCTGATGCGCCGCGCCGCCCGCCTCGTGCCGTAGACCTCCGTTCTGTCAACCCCCGTGTCCCGCAGAGGGCCATGGGGGTTGACAGAACGCGGGTGCCGCTAGGGTCGCCGGCCGATGGGAGAGCGGACGGCGGCACGGGCGCCGCGGGGGACGGAGGACGTCATGGCGCCGGACACGGGGCGGTGGCAGCACCTGCTCCTCCAGGTCGCCGAGACCGCGGCGCGGGCCGGGTACGGGCGGCTGCGCAGCCCGCTGGTCGAGACGGCCGACCTGGTCCGCCACGTCGTGGGCGAGGAGGCGATCGTCGAGGTGCGGGCGCCCGGCACCGACGCCCGCCTGGCCCTGACCCCTGGCGTGGCGGCCTCGGCGGCCCGGGCCTTCGCCCAGCACGGGCCGGCCACGCCCTGGAAGGTCTGGTCGCTCCAGACCTGTCTGGTGCCCGACGGCGACGGGGCCGCGGTGCAGCGCAACGAGGTCGCCGTCCAGGCCCTCGGCTCGACCGACCCCGACCTCGACGTCGAGGTGATCACCGTCGCCGTCGACCTGCTCGCCGCCCTCGGCGTCGCCCGGCCCACCCTCGTGCTCAACAGCCTGGGCACGCTGTCGGACCGGCGCCGCTACGTCGAGGCCCTCCGGGGCTGGCTGGCCGAGCGCACCGACGACCTGGGCGAGGTCGACCGGCGCCTGGCCGCCAGCGCCCCGCTCCGGGTCCTGGCCAGCACCGACCCGGTGACCCGGGCCCTGCTCGCCTCGGCCCCCCGGGCGCTCGACACCCTCTCCGACGAGGGCCGGGCCCACCTGGAGAAGGTGCAGGAGGGCGTCGGCGCGGCCGGGATCGACTACCTGCTCGACCACCGGGTCTCGGGCGGGTCGCCCCACGCCGTCCAGGTCGTGTGGGAGCTCCAGGGCGACGACGACGTCGTGCTCGTGGCCGGCGGCCGCCACGAGGGCATGGTCGAGGACATGGGCGGGCCGGCCACCCCCGGCGTCGGCTGGCGCACCACGATCGAGACGCTCCTCGGGGCGGGGGACGGCGCCGGGGCCGACGACCGGGCCGACCGCGTCGAGGTCTTCGTCGTCGACCTGACCGGGGGCTCGGTGGCCCGGGACCTGACCCGGGTGCTGCGCCGGCAGGGCGTCCGGGCCGACCGGGCCTTCGACGACCGCTCGATGCGGGCCCAGATGAAGGCGGCCGACCGCTCGGGGGCGGCGGTGGCCGTGATCGTCGGTGAGCAGGAGCAGGCTCGCGGGGTCGTCGCCCTCCGCCGGCTCCGGGGCGACGACGAGGGCGACCAGATCACCGTCCCCGCCGCCGACGTCGTCCCCGCCGTCCGCGCCGCCCTGGCCGGCGCCTGAACCGTTTCGCCGTCCACGGCGAGGACCGAGCACCATGGGACGACCCGAGATCGAGGAGAGAGCATGAGCCAGGCCGCCGGGCTGCGCACCCACTACTGCGGCGAGGTCCGCCTCTCCGACGAGGGGACGGAGATCTCCGTGTGCGGGTGGGTCGGGCGCCGGCGCGAGCACGGCGAGCACCTGGCCTTCGTCGACCTGCGCGACCACACCGGCGTGATCCAGTGCGTGGTCGAGGGCTCGATCGACGTCCGCAGCGAGTACGTCCTCCGCATCACCGGCACGGTCCGGGCCCGCCCCGAGGGCACGGTCAACCCCAAGCTCCCGACCGGCGAGGTCGAGCTCCAGGACTGCACCGTCGAGATCCTCTCGGTGGCCGAGCCGCCGCCGTTCACCATCGACCAGCGGGCCGACGACGTCGACGAGATGATCCGGCTCAAGCACCGCTACCTCGACCTCCGGCGCGAGCGGATGCAGCGCAACCTGCGGCTCCGGGCCCAGGTCAACCGGGCCGTCCGGGCGGCGATGGACGCCAACGGCTTCGTCGAGATCGAGACGCCGATGCTGATGCCCTCGACCCCCGAGGGCGCCCGCGAGTTCCTCGTGCCCAGCCGCCAGCGCCCCGGCGCCGCCTACGCCCTGCCCCAGAGCCCCCAGCTGTTCAAGCAGCTGCTGATGGTCGGCGGCGTCGACCGCTACTACCAGATCGCCCGCTGCCTGCGGGACGAGGACCTGCGCGCCGACCGCCAGTACGAGTTCATGCAGCTCGACATGGAGGCCAGCTTCGCCACCCAGGACGACATCCTCGGGTGGATCTCCGACGCCGTGCTCGACGCCGCCGAGGCGGTGACGGGGGAGCGGCCGCCCGAGATCGAGCGGATGACCTGGCACGACGCCATCGACCGCTACGGCATCGACAAGCCCGACCTCCGCTTCGGGATGGAGCTGGTCGAGCTGACCCCGCTGTTCTCCGAGACCGGGTTCAACGCCTTCAAGGCCCCCGCCATCAAGGGCATCAAGGTCCCCGGCGGGGCCGTCGAGCACGGTCGCAACAAGCTCGACGCCCTCACCGACCGGGCCAAGTCGCTCGGGGCCAAGGGGCTGGTGTGGATGAAGGTCGAGGCCGGCGGCGTCCTCAACGCCCCGGTCGCCAAGTTCCTCTCCGACGACGAGAAGGCCGGGCTGATCGCGGCCTTCGAGGCCGTCGAGGGCGACCTCCTCCTGATCGTGGCCGACGAGTGGCTGGCGGCCTGCGAGGTGCTCGGCACCCTGCGCAACGACCTCGGCCGCCCGCCCGTCCACCAGGGCCCGTACCGCTACCTGTGGGTCGTCGACTTCCCGATGTTCGTCGGGCGGGACGACGCCGGGAACCCCAGGCCCGGCCACCACCCCTTCACCCGGCCCCACCCCGACGACGTCGACCGGCTGGAGGAGGACCCGATGGCGGTCCGCTCGATGGCCTACGACCTCGTCCTCAACGGCTGGGAGCTGGGGTCGGGCTCGCTGCGGATCCACGAGCCCGAGCTCCAGTCCCGCATCTTCCGCTTCCTCGGCATCTCCGAGGAGGAGGCGCAGGCCCGCTTCGGGTTCTTCCTCACGCCGTTCCGCTACGGCGCCCCCCCGCACGGCGGCTTCGCCTTCGGCATCGAGCGGCTGGTGGCGATCCTCGCCGGCGAGGAGAACATCCGCGAGATCATCGCCTTCCCCAAGCCCCAGTCCGGCGTCGACCCGATGACCGACGCCCCCACCCCGGTCGACGACCGCCAGCTCACCGACCTCGGCCTCCGGGTCCTCCCGCCCCCCGCCTAGGAGCGACCGCCTCAAGGTGCCTGGCACCTTGAGGCGGTCTTCCCCGGTTCCCCCGACCGCCGCTGGGTACTGTCCCCCCGCTGCGGCGACCGGCGCCGCACGAGGAGGAGCGCACCCGTGAGCTACCCACCACCCGGCGGATACGGGGGCGGACCGCCCCAGGCCGCCCCGGACAACAACATGACCATGGCGGTGGTGGCCACCGTCCTGGGCCTGCTCTTCTGCTGCCCGGTCGGCGTGATCCCCGGGGTGATGGCCGTCGTGGCGTCGAACAAGGTCGTCCCCGCGGCCCAGGGTGGCAACTACGGCGCCGCCCAGCAGGCGGCGGCCGACTCCAAGAGGTACGCCAACATCGCCTTCGTGCTCGCCGGCATCGGCCTGGTCCTGAACGTCATCTACTTCCTGACCGTCCTCTAGCCTCGCTGGGTGCCCGATGACCTGTTCGCGGCGGCCGCGGCCGAGCGGCTCTCGGCCCGGGCCCCGCTGGCCGACCGGCTCCGGCCCACCAAGCTCGACGAGGTCGTCGGCCAGGAGCACCTGCTCGGGCCCGACGCCCCGCTGCGCCGGCTGATCGAGGCGGATCGCCTCAGCTCGGCCATCCTCTTCGGCCCGGCCGGCACCGGGAAGACGACGCTGGCCCGGCTCGTCGCCCGCACCACCGAGAAGGAGTTCGCCCAGCTCTCGGCCGTCGACGCCTCGGTCAAGGACGTCCGCGAGGTCATCGCCCGGTCCCGCCAGCGCCTCGGCGAGCGGGGCCAGGGCACGATCCTCTTCCTCGACGAGGTCCACCGCTTCTCCAAGTCGCAGCAGGACGCCCTGCTCCCGGCGGTGGAGGAGGGGCTGATCGTCCTGATCGGGGCCACGACCGAGAACCCGTACTTCTCGGTCAACCCCCCGCTCCTCAGCCGGTCGACGCTGTTCCGGCTCGAACCGCTGGGGCCCGACGCCCTGCGCCAGCTGGTCCGCCGAGGGCTCGGCGCCGAGCGGGCCGAGGCCGACGACGAGGCGATCGACCACCTCGTGCTGCGGGCGGGGGGCGACGGCCGCCAGACGCTCACCGCCCTGGAGGTGGCGATCGCCCTGGCCGCCAGCCGGGCCGCGGAGGCGGGCACGCCGACCCACGTCACCGCCGACGACATGGAGGCGGCGCTCGGCGTCAACGCCCTCCGCTACGGCCGTGACGAGCACTACGACGTGATCAGCGCCTTCATCAAGAGCATCCGGGGCTCGGACCCCGACGCCGGGCTCTGGTGGCTGGCCACGATGCTCGAGGCCGGCGAGGACGCCCGCTTCATCGCCCGCCGGCTGGTGATCCTCGCCTCCGAGGACATCGGCATGGCCGACCCGATGTCGCTGCTGGTGGCCGAGGCCGCCTCCCGGGCCGTCGACCACGTCGGGCTCCCCGAGGCCCAGCTCAACCTGGCCCAGGCCGTGGTCCACCTGGCCACCGCGCCCAAGTCGAACCGGGTCACGATGGCGATCGGCGCCGCCCGCCAGCGGGTCCGCGAGGGGGCGACCGGCCGGGTGCCGGCCCACCTGCGCGACGCCCACTACCAGGGGGCCAAGGGTCTCGGCCACGGCAAGGGCTACGAGTACCCTCACGACGACCCCCGCGGCTGGGTGCCGCAGCAGTACGCACCCGACGAGGTGGCCGACCAGACGTTCTACGAGCCGTCGCCCCACGGGCACGAGAGGGAGATCCGCCAGCGCATGGAGCGCCTCCGCCAGACCGCCGCCCCCGAGGGCGGGGAGTGACCGCCACCGACCTGGCCGCCGTGCTGGCCGCGGTGACCTGCCTGGCCGTCACCGCCGTGCTCGCCGTCGTCGTCGCCCGGCTGGCCCGGACGGTGGCCGAGGTGGCCTCGGCGGTCGAGGAGGTCCGCACCGAGGCGCTCCCGGCGCTGCGGGAGGCCACCGACGCCGTGCGCCGGGCGGGCGAGGAGACCGAGCGGGTCAGCCAGATCCTCGACGCCGCCGAGGCGGTGTCGACCCGGGTCGACGGGGCGTCGAAGGCGGCCTACGTCGCCCTGTCCCGGCCGGTGATCAAGACGGCGGCCGCGGCCACCGGCGCCCAGCGGGCCGCCCGCAAGCTGCGGGGGAGGGAGTAGCCCATGCCGAAGCGCACCTTCTACTTCGTGGCCGGCACGGCCGCGGGGCTGGGCTCGTCGCTGTGGGTGCAGCGCCGGGTCCGCCTCGCCGTCGAGCGCTACGTGCCCGAGAAGGTCCAGGAGCGGGTGGCCGAGCAGGCCAAGAAGGTCGCCCCCGCGTTCCGCGACGCCGTGACCGAGGGCCGCGAGGCCATGCGGGCCCGCGAGACCGAGATGCGGGCCGAGGTCGCCGAGCGCCTCGCCCGCCCACCCCGCGACCAGGCCCGCCGGGCCGGCTGACCCACCCCGGGGTGAGGTCGACGTCGCGCCCGCTCGCCCTGGTCCTGGCCGCCGCCCTGGCGGTGGCGGCCTGCGGCGGCGGTGACGACGCCCCCGAGGCCGGGTCCACGACCACCACCACGACCACCACGACGACGACCACCCCGTCCACGCCGGTGACCACGACGGCGCCGGGGTGCGCCGAGCGGATCGCCGGGTGGCCGCTGCGGCGCCGGCTGGCGCTGCTGGTGATGGTCGGGGTCGACCCGACCGGGCCGGCCGAGGTCACGGCGCTGGTCGAGGACCACCACGTCGGCGGGGTGTTCGTCGGCGGGGACGCCACCGGGCTGCTGACCGACGGGGCACTGGCCTCGCTGCGGGCCTCGTCGCCCACCGGGTTGCTGGTGGCGGTGGACGAGGAGGGCGGCCGGGTCCAGCGGCTCGAGGGCCTCGACGGCGAGGTCCCCGCGGCCCGGGAGATGGCGGCCACCCTGACCCCCGACGAGGTCCGGGCCCTGGCCGAGCGGCGGGGCCGGGTGATGGCCGACCACGGCGTCACCGTCGACCTCGCCCCGGTGGTCGACGTCTCCGACCAGCCCGATGCCAGCGTGATCGGCGACCGCTCGTGGTCCGCCGATCCCGAGGTCGTCGCCACCTACGCCGGCGCCTACGCCGAGGGGCTCCTCGCCGCCGGCGTCGCCCCCGTCCTCAAGCACTTCCCGGGCCACGGCCAGGCGTCGGGCGACACCCACGAGGGGGCGGCGACCACCCCGTCGCTCGACCGGCTCCGGGGCCGCGACCTGGTGCCCTACGAGCGCCTCCTCCCAACGCTCGGCGAGCGGGCCGCGGTGATGCTCGGCCACCTCGACGTCCCCGGGCTGACCGAGCCCGACACCCCGGCCTCGCTCAGCCCCGCCACCGTCGCCCTCCTGCGCGACGGCTACGGCTTCGACGGGGTGGTGATGACCGACGACCTGGCCGGGATGGCGTCGATCACCGCCCGGTTCGGACCCGAGGAGGCGGCGGTGCGGGCGCTCGCCGCCGGGGTCGACGTCGTCCTGCTCGGCGCCACCGACCTCGGCGCCCTGCTCGACCGGCTCGAGGCGGCGGTCGCCGACGGCACCCTCGACGCCACCCGGGTCGACGCCAGCGTCGCCCGGGTGCTCGCCCTCGGCGGGCTCGACCCCTGCGCCGTGACCCTCTGACCAGGGTGTTCACAAGGGTGCACAGATGTGCAGTGGCGGCCCCGATAGGTCATCGGCAGCCTGTGCCCGCCCGAGCGGCGTGGGTCGCCGCGGACGGCTGACCGGTGGAGGGGGAGGGCGCCGGTCAGCCGTCGACGGGTACCAGCTCGGCCACCGCGACGGGGGCGACCGGCTCGGGATCGCCCGGCCCTTCGAGCCCGACGGGGACGGCCACGGTCCGCCCGTCGCCGGAGGCCACGACCCGCGCCCCGTCGTCGTCCTCGACCACCGTGAGCGCGTCGGGCACCACCCCGTCGAGCGGGTCGAGGGTGGTGACGATCGTGGAGGGCGGCCACATCAGCCGGGTCGTCCCGTCGGCCTGGGGGACCGGGACCTGCTGGCGCAGCACCACGCCGTCGGCCGTGAGGGCGGCGGCCACCAGCCGGCCCCCGGCCCCGACGGCCACCCGCCAGTCCCGGACGCCCTCGAACCAGCGGGGGTCCCACTCGTCGGTCCACCCCCGGCCCTGGGCGACCTGCCAGGTGTTCCAGAGCACGCCGCCGGGCCGCTCGACCCACAGCTCCAGCCGGCCGTCGGCGTTGGTCAGCAGCTGGGTCCGGGTGCCGGCCTCGCCGCCCCGGTCGTCGGAGAAGGACGACCAGCCGTGGGGCGGCTCGGACTGCCACACGTTGAACGCCGTCCCGTCCTCGGTGACCCCGCCGACCTCCAGCCGGCCGTCGAGGTTGACCGCCATGTCGACGTCGACCACGCCGGTGGCGCTGAGCCGGGACCAGCCCCCGGCGGGCCGGCCGTCGTGCCCGATCGTGCGGTGGGCGAGGTCGCCGTCGGGGCCGCGCCCGGCGACGACGACCGCCGTGGCCTCGGTCGTGGCGCCGATCGTGGCCGCCCGGCCGGCGCCGAGGTCGAGCCACCGGCCGGGCGCCGGCCCGAGGGTGGCGTGGTGGAGGTGCCCGTCGCCCCGCTCGGCCACGACGTGGACCCGGTCGCCGTCGCGGGCGGCGTCGGCGGCGGCGACGTCGTCCAGCCCCAGGTCGACCACGCCGCCCTCGGTGAGGGCGACGAGCCCGCCCTCACCGTCGAGCCCCAGGGCGACCACCGGGTCGACGACGGCGGGCACGGCGACCCCGACGGGCCCCGTCCGCGGCGCCGGTGCCTCCTCGTCCGCCGCCGCCCACACCCACACCGCGACCACGGCGACGGCGGCCACCACGAGCGCCCCCAGCCCGGCCACCACCCGCCCCCGCCGCGACCGGCCCGGCGTCGCCAGGGGCCGGTCGGCCGGCGGGGCCGAGCCCGGGGTGGCCCGGGCGACGAGGGCGGTGGCGAGGGCGTCGAGGAGGACGGGCTCCCGGCGGACGCGGATGAGGTTGGGGTCGACGTCGAGGGCGAGGGCGGCGGCCCGGGCCCGGTTGGTGACCCCGTCGTGGAGGTGGGACAGGACCGTCTCGCTGCCGATCCGGTCCCGCAGGTCCTGGGGCAGGGCGGCGGGGTCGCCGACGTAGATGCGGGCCACGTCGAGCATCCAGCCCCGGTGGCGGGGGGCGCAGTGGTCGGCGATCTCGCCGCTGGCGGCCATCTCGGCCAGGACGGCGTCGAGGTGGGCGTCGAGGGCCCGGGGCGAGGGGTCGGCGGGGGCCGGGTCGAGGGCGGCGGCCAGGGCCCGGAGCAGCTCGCGGTCGGCGGCCTCGTCGGCCTGGCGGGGGGCGCGGCCCACCACCCAGCGGAGGGCTCCGGCCACGGCATCGACGTCGAACGGTCCCCCCGTCGCGGCCTCGCTGGTCACGGTCCACCTCCTCCGCCGCCACCCTAGGGAGCCCGGTCCCCACCCCTCCAGATCGTGACGGTGAGGATCCGAGCCCGGCCCGAGGGGGCCTCGTCGGTAGGCTGCCCAGACCTATGGACGCCGACGAGCTGCGCCGGACCTGGAACCGGTTCTGGACCGACAAGGGGCACACCGCCGTGCCCTCGGGCGGGCTGATCCCGCACCACCCGTCGGCCCCGATGTTCACCAACTCGGGGATGATGCCCTTCGTCCCGATCTTCCTGGGCGAGGAGCCGGTGCCCTACGACCCGCCCCGGGCGGTGTCGATCCAGAAGTGCGTGCGGGCCGGCGGCAAGCACAACGACCTCGACCAGATCGGCCGCTCGCCCCGGCACCTCTCGTTCTTCGAGATGCTGGGCAACTTCAGCTTCGGCGACTACTTCAAGACCGAGGCGATCACCTGGGCCTGGGAGCTCGTCACCGAGGTGCTCGGCATCGACGCCGACCGCATCTGGGTCACCGTCCACGTCAGCGACGACGAGGCCCACGAGCTGTGGGCCGACGGCGTGGGCTTCCCCGCCGAGCGCATCCAGCGGCTCGACGCCGACAACTTCTGGGAGATGGGCGACGTCGGGCCGTGCGGGCCCTCGTCGGAGCTCTTCTTCGACTTCGGGAAGGAGCTCGGCCCCGACGGCGGGCCGGCCAACCCCGAGGCCGGCGACCGCTTCGTCGAGTTCTGGAACCTGGTGTTCCCGCAGTACTACCGGGGCCACGACGGCAGCCTCAGCGACCTCCCGTCGAAGAACATCGACACCGGGGCCGGGTTCGAGCGCATGCTCGGCGTGCTCAAGGGCAACCACTCGCTGTTCTCGGCCGACTCGGTCAGCCGCATGGTCGACGCCGCCCAGAGCCTCACCGGGGTGCGCCTCGGGGCCGGCGAGGAGTCCGACGTCGCCCTCCGGCTGCTCGCCGACCACAGCCGCACGATGACCTTCCTCATCGCCGACGGCGTGATCCCCTCGAACGAGGAGCGGGGCTACGTGCTCCGTCGGATCATCCGCCGGGCGGTGCGCTTCGCCTACCTGCTGGGCGTCGAGAAGCCGATCGCCGCCCCGCTGGCCGAGCAGGTCTCCGAGGTGATGGGCGACGCCTACCCCGAGGTCCGCGACAACCTCGACCTGATCTGGGGTGTGCTCGACCGCGAGGAGGCGCAGTTCCGCCGCACCCTCCGCATCGGGCTCAAGATGCTCGAGGACGAGATGAGCGGCCTCGACGCCGGGGCCACCCTCTCGGGCAACCTGGCCTTCACCCTCCACGACACCTACGGCTTCCCCTACGAGGTCACCGCCGAGATCGCCGAGGGCCGCGGCCACAGCGTCGACCGGGAGGCCTTCGAGGCCGACATGGCCGAGCAGAAGCGCCAGTCGAAGGAGGGCGGCCGCAAGAACAAGGGCGTCGAGATGGGCGACGCCCAGGCGACCTACCAGCGGCTGCTGGCCGAGCACGGCCCGACCGTCTTCACCGGGCGCGAGGAGGAGTCGACCCAGGCCACCGTGCTGGCCGTGGTCGCCACCGACGAGCCCGGCGTGGTCGACGTCTTCCTCGACCGAACCCCCTTCTACGCCGAGTCGGGCGGCCAGGTCGGCGACACCGGCACGCTCATCCGCCCCTCGGGCGAGGGCGAGGTCCTCGACACCACCTACGCCGTGCCCGGGCTCCACCGCCACCGGGTCCGGATCACCTCGGGCGAGCTGGTCGAGGGCGACGTCGTCGCCGCCACCATCGACGGCGAGCGGCGGGCCGCCATCAAGCGCAACCACACCGGCACCCACCTCCTCCACTGGGCCCTCCACGAGGTGCTCGGCCCCCACGTCAAGCAGCAGGGCTCGCTGGTCGCGCCCGACCGGCTGCGGTTCGACTTCAGCCACTACGAGCCGGTCACGCCCGAGCAGGTCGTCGCCATCGAGGACCTGGTCAACGAGGCCATCCTGGTCAACGACCCGGTCCGCCACTACGAGACCACCAAGGACGAGGCGCTGGCCAAGGGGGCGATCGCCTTCTTCGGCGAGAAGTACGGCGACCGGGTCCGGGTGCTCGAGGCCGGCCGCCACTCGACCGAGCTGTGCGGCGGCACCCACGTCACCGCCACCGGCGACATCGGGCCCATGAAGATCATCAGCGAGGGCTCGATCGGCTCCAACCTGCGCCGGGTCGAGGCCATCACCGGCACCGGCCCCATCCAGCGCATCCGCGACGAGGAGGCCCTGCTGGCCCGGGCCGCCGAGCTCGTCGGCGTCCCCACCGGCGAGCTGGTCGAGGGCATCGAGAAGCGCCTCGGCGAGGTCAAGGCGCTGCGCGACGAGGTCGCCGGCCTCAAGGCCAAGCTCGCCGCCGGGGGTGCGTCGGACCTGGCCGGCCAGGCCGTCGACGGCGTGGTCGTCGCCCGGGTCGACGGGCTCGACCGCGACGCCGTGCGCACCCTCGCCCTGGCCGTGCGCGACCAGCCCGGCGTCCGGGCCGTCGTCCTCGGCGCCGCCCCCGAGGGCGGGGGCGTCGCCCTCGTCGCCGCCGTCACCCCCGACAGCGGACTGGAGGCCGGCGCCCTCATCGCCGAGGCGGCCCGGACCGTCGGGGGTGGTGGGGGCAAGGGGGCCGACCTCGCCGTCGCCGGCGGCCGCAACCCCGACGGCCTCGACGAGGCCCTCGACCAGGCCCGCGCCGCCGCCGGCCTGCCGGCCTAGCGGGCCTTGCGGGCCCTGGGGGTCGACTGGGGCACGGTCCGGATCGGGCTGGCCACCTGCGACCCCGACGGCATCCTGGCCAGCCCCTACGGCACCATCGACCAGGTCCGCGACCTGCCCCGCGTCCGGCGCGACATCGCCCGGATCGTGGCCGACGAGGAGATCGAGATCGTCGTGGTCGGCCACCCGCTCTCGCTCGACGGCAGCCGGGGCCGGGCCGCCCTGGCCGTCGAGGACCAGGCCCGGGCCCTCGCCGCCGTGCTGCCCGTGCCCGTCGTCCTCCACGACGAGCGGCTCACCACCGTCACCGCCCACCGGCTGCTGGCCGAGGGCGGGGTCGATGGTCGCGAGCGTCGTAGGGTGGTGGATCGCGCTGCCGCCGCCGTGCTGCTCCAGACCTGGCTGGACGGCGGCTCCCCGACCCACGTGACCGCGGCCTCCCTCGAGCCGCCCGAGGAGTGACACCACCACCGATGAGCGAGCGGAGCGAGCGAATCCGACGGCACGGCTCAGTCTCCACCGGCGGAGCGAGCGCAGCGAGCGGAGGCGGTGGGGCTCATCGGCGCCCGCCCGTCGCGGCCGGGCCCGAGGCTGCCCACGACCCCGTCGGGCGCCGATGAGCCCCCGCCGGGACGTCTTCGACCAGGACGACGAGGACATCGTCGACATGCCCCGGGACCGGGCCGGGCTGCCCAAGGTGGTGGTGATCCTCGGGGCCATCGTCGTGCTCTTCGGGGCCCTCGGCCTCGGGGCCCGCAGCTGGTACCAGCGCCAGGTCGACCCGCCCGGGCCGCCCGGCGAGGAGGTCGCCGTCGACATCCCCAACGGCGCCCGCCTCACCGACCTGGGCAGCCTGCTCGACGGCTCCAGCCCCGGGGTCGTCGCCAACGGCACCCTCTTCCGGTTCTGGATCCGGGACAAGGACATCGACCTCCAGGCCGGGCGGTACGTCTTCCAGCGCGGCTCCTCCTTCGAGGAGGTCGAGAAGGTCCTGCGGGCCGGCCCCGTCGAGCCCGCCACCCAGTCGATCACCCTCCCCGAGGGCCTGCGCATCGACCAGATGGTCGACGCCATCGTCGAGGCCGTGCCCCGCTTCAGCGAGGAGGGCCTGCGGGCCGCCATCGACGACCCGGCCAACCGGTCGCCGCTGATCCCGGGCGACCTGCCGCCGCTGCCCGCCGGGGTCCCCGTGCAGGAGGGGACGCTCTTCCCGTCGACCTACGAGGTCAGCCCGTCGGACACCGAGGCCTCGCTGGTCCGCCGCATGGTCGACCAGATGAACACGACGGCGAACAGCACCGGCCTGGTCAACGGCCTCCAGGGCGACAACCTGCCGCCCCTTTCGCCCTACCAGGTGCTGATCGTCGCCTCGCTGATCGAGCGGGAGACGGGCAGCAACCAGGAGTCGGCCAAGATCGCCCGGGTCATCTACAACCGGATCCTCGTCGGGCAGCAGTACGGCATCTTCTCCCTCGGCATCGACGCCGTGAACCAGTACCTGGCCGACGTCAGCGGCACCCCGCTCGACCTGGAGACGCCCGGCCCGTACAACAGCCGCACCGAGCCGGGGCTGCCGCCCACCCCGATCGCCGCTCCCGGCCGGGCCTCGATCGAGGCCGCCCTCAACCCGGCGCCGAACCCGATCGACGGCCCCCCGCTGCTGTACTACGTGCTCGAGGCCCCCGGGCAGCACGTCTTCGTCAGCACCAAGGAGGAGTTCGACGCCGCCTCCGCCCGCTGCCGCGACGCGGGGCTGTGTTGACGAAGGTCTGCTGGGTGATCGGCTCGCCGGTGGAGCACTCGCTCTCGCCGGTGATCCACAACGCCGCCTTCGCCGCCCTCGAGCTCGACTGGACGTACTTCGCCGTCGCCGTCCCCGACGGGCGGGCCGGTGACGCCGTCGCCGCCATGCGGAGCCTCCGCCTCGGCGGGATGTCGGTCACCATGCCCCACAAGACGGCGGTGGCGGCGGTGGTCGACACCCTCTCGCCCCGGGCCGAGCAGCTCGGCGCCGTCAACTGCCTGTCGTGGCGGGGGGTCGGGATCGAGGGCGACAGCACCGACGGGCCCGGCTTCCTCGACTCGCTGCGGGTCGACCACGGCTGGGAGCCCGAGGGCCGGCGGGCGCTCGTGGTCGGGGCCGGGGGCGCGGCCCGGGCCGTTGTCGCCGCCCTGGCCGAGGCGGGCGTGGCCGAGGTCGCCGTGGCCAACCGGGACGAGGGCCGGGCCGCCCGGGCCGCTGCCCTGGCCGGCGAGCGGGGCCGGATCGCCACCGTGGCCGAGGCCGCCGAGGTCGACCTGGTCGTCAACGCCACGCCCGTCGGGATGGGCGGCGACCCCGCCACGCCGGTCCCGGCCGACCGCCTCGGCGCCGGCCAGGTCGTCGTCGACCTCGTCTACGAGCCGATCGAGACCCCGCTCCTCGCCGCCGCCCGGGCCCGGGGGGCGATGCCGGTGAACGGCGTCGGCATGCTCGTCCACCAGGCCGCCCACGCCTTCCGGGCCTGGACGGGCGAGGACCCCCCGGTCGAGGTCATGTCGGCCGCCGCCGTCGCCGCCCTGAAGCCTGGTCGCAGATCGCACCGCTGAGGTCGGCCGGGCGGCTCGCCGGGCGCCTCCGTGGTCTCGTCGAGCCCTCGTGGCGCCCTCAAGAGGCCGCCGCCGCTGCCGATGGTGGTGGGTCCCGACTGACATCTGGAGGTGGGCCGTGGCCCTTCAGGGCACCCTCGACACGTTCGCCCTCGCCGACCTGGTTCGGCTCCTGGCGACGACCGGCAAGACCGGGGAGCTGGCCATCGACGGCGACCGGGGGTCGGGCCGGCTGTGGTTCGCCGACGGCCAGCTGGTCGGGGGCGAGCCGGCCGCCGACGACCTGGTCGACGTGGTCTTCGCGCTGCTGCGCACCGAGGAGGGCGACTTCGCCTTCCACGCCGACACGGCGCCCGAGGCGCCCGGCGAGCCCGAGAGCGCCCTCGACGTCCTCGCCGCCGCCGAGGCCCGGCTGGAGGAGTGGCGCCCGGTCGAGGCGCTGGTGCCCTCGCCCCGCGTCGCCGTGACGCTGCGGGCCGAGCTGGCCGAGGACGAGGTGGTCGTCGGGCGCGACCGCTGGCGGCAGCTGGTCGCCGTGGCGGGAGGGACGACCGCCGCCGACCTGGGCACCGCCCTCGGGCTCGACGAGGCCGCCACCGGCTTCGTCGTCCGGGACCTGGTCGACGCCGGCCTGGTCGAGGTCGGCGACGAGGTCGAGGTCGCCGACGAGGTCGAGGAGCCCATCCCCGACCCCCTCGCCGTCGTCACCCCCCTCACCGACCCGTCCGCCGACCTCGCCGGTCCCACCGCCGATGCCGATGCCGAGGCCGACCTCGCCGGCCCGGACCTCGGGCTCGGTGCCGACGGCGATCCCGCCGAGGACCCCTTCGTCGACCCGGCGGCCGAGGGCGATCCGGCCGACGGCGAGGCCGTGACGACGGGGGAGCCGACGCCGGTCCTCGGTGTGGTGCCCGAGCCGCCCTACAGCTTCGGGAGCTGGGGCGAGGGGCCGGTGCCCGCGCCCGAGGTGCAGGCCGACCCGTCGAGCCTCGGGCCGTGGGAGCCGCTCACGCCCGTCGGCGAGCCGGCGACGCCGGTCGCCGCCCTGCCCGACCTCGACGCCCCGGTCGAGACCGACGACCTCGGCAGCTACGCCGTCGACCTCGACAGCCAGCTCGGCAGCGCCACTGCCGGCCACAGCTATCTCGGCACCGCCCCCGAGGGCGGCACGAGCCTGCCCGAGCCGCTGCTCGGCGCCGGGGGCCTCCCCGACTCCGACGCCGCCGCCCTGTCGGCCCCGCCCGAGCCCCCGGCCCCGGCCTCGACCCCCGAGCCCGGCACCGGCGCCGCCGACGAGGTCGCCACCCGCCGCGACCACGAGGCCGCCGACCCGTGGGCCGCCTCCGACGCCCCCGCCGACCTCGGCGTGCCGCTCGACTCGCTCAGCCCCGCCGCCGCCCGGGCCCTCACCGCCGCCGCCTCGGCCGACGCCCGCGCCACCGACGACGACACCGACGCCGGCCGCCGGGTCCTCCGCCGCATCATCAGCACCGGCAAGGGCTGACCCGCCTCCCCCGAACTGGTGTTACAAGGCGGCGCGGACGCGGCACCTGGTAGCACCAGTTGCGCGTGGTGGGGTCGGTCGGGCGAGACTCGGCGGCATGGTCGACCCGTCAGACGCCACCCGCACCGTCGCTCCCGCCCTGGCGTGGGAGCCGGCGGGGGAATGGGACGACATCCGCTACGAGACCGCCGCCGCCTTCCCCGACGGGGACGGCGGCGGTCGCATCGCCAAGATCACCATCGACCGGCCCGAGGTGCGCAACGCCTTCCGGCCCCACACCGTCGAGGAGCTGGTCGACGCCTTCACCCTGGCCCGGGAGGACCCCGACGTCGGCGTGGTGATCCTGACCGGCGAGGGGCCGCTGGCCTTCTGCTCCGGGGGCGACCAGCGGGCCCGGGGCGACTCGGGCTACGTGGGCGACGACGCCGTGGGCCAGCGGGGCGTGGGTCGCTTCCTCGTCACCGACCTCCACGTCCAGATCCGCCGCATGCCCAAGCCGGTCGTGGCCATGGTGGCCGGCTACGCCGTCGGTGGCGGCCACGTCCTCCACGTCCTGTGCGACCTGAGCATCGCCGCCGACAACGCCACCTTCGGCCAGACCGGCCCCCGGGTCGGCTCGTTCGACGGCGGCTTCGGGGCATCGGTCCTCGCCCGCCAGATCGGCCAGAAGCGGGCCAAGGAGATCTGGTTCCTCTGCCGCCAGTACGGCGCCGAGCAGGCGCTCGACTGGGGCCTCGTGAACGCCGTCGTGCCCCTCGAGGAGCTCGAGGCCGAGACGGTGCGCTGGTGCCAGGACATGATGCGGCTGTCGCCGTTCGCCCTCCGGCTGCTCAAGGCCAGCTTCCATGCCGACGAGGACGGGCTGGCCGGGATCCAGCAGCTGGCCCACGACACCAACCTCCTCTTCTACGGCTCCGAGGAGGCCCAGGAGGGCCGGGACGCCTTCAAGCAGAAGCGCCGGCCCGAGTTCGAGAAGTTCCCCAAGCGCCCGTGAGCGAGCGCAGCGAGCGAACCGACCAGCAACGCGCGAGCCCGCGGGGCCTGGCGTTGTGGTGGGCCGGGGCCCGGCCGCGCACCCTGCCGGCCGCCGTCGTCCCCGTGGCCGTGGGCACCGCCTGCGCCGTGGGCGAGGTCGAGGGCGGGCTGATCTGGTGGCGGGCGGCCTGCGCCCTCGTCGTCGCCCTCGCCCTCCAGGTGGCGACCAACTACGCCAACGACTACTCCGACGGGATCCGGGGCACCGACGACGCCGAGCACCGGGTCGGGCCCGTCCGCCTGGTCGGCCAGGGGCTGGCCCGGCCGGGGGCGGTGAAGCGGGTCGCCCTGGCGTCCTTCGCCGTGGCCGGGGTGGCGGGCGGGGCGCTGGCCGTCGCCGTCGGGCCCGAGCTGTTCGTCGTCGGGGCCCTGGCCATCGCCGCCGGCTGGTTCTACACCGGCGGCCCCCGGCCCTACGGCTACGCC
The DNA here is from genome assembly GCA_035765045.1 of Iamia sp. Taxonomy (GTDB): domain Bacteria; phylum Actinomycetota; class Acidimicrobiia; order Acidimicrobiales; family Iamiaceae; genus Iamia. Next base: position 23,123 of record DASTYI010000081.1, read on the forward strand.
GGCTTCGGCGAGCTCTTCGTCTTCACCTTCTTCGGCGTGGTCGCCACCGCCGGGTCGACCTACGTCCAGGTCGAGTCGCTCGACGGGCTGGGGCTGGCCGCCTCGATCCCGGTCGGCTTCCTCGCCACCGCCCTGCTCGTCACCAACAACCTGCGGGACATCCCGGGCGACACCGAGGTCGGCAAGCGGACCCTCGCCGTCCGCCTCGGCGACCGGCGGACCCGGTACCTGTACGTCGCCCTGCTCCTCGGCGCCTTCCTGGCCGTGCCGCTGGTGGCGGGGTTGGGCGGGCGGCCGGCGGGGGCGGCGGCGCTCGTCGCCGTCCTGGTGGCGCAGCGGCCGGTCGTCGCCGTCCTCGAGGGGGCGCGGGGGCCGGCGCTGGTGCCCGTGCTGGCCGCCACCGGGCGGGTCCAGCTGGTGTTCGGGACGCTCTTCGCCATCGGCCTCGCCGTCGGCGGCTGAGGCCCGGGCGCGCGCCCGTTCGTGCCCGCCGTCACCCGTCTGTGGGTGAACCTGTGGTCAACCGGTGGATGACGGGAGCCGGCTTGGGGATGTCGCCGGAAGGTCGGGGAGAAGCCTGTGGATCTCGCGAAACCCGTTGACTGCAAGCCGGGCGCAACGGATAGTCCCCCTACCGCAACGGCACGGACGCACCGAGTGCGCCGGAGAACGACCCGGGGCTCGCCCCGGGAAACGGGTCCGACGCAGGAGGAGCGCACCACCGCTGTGGAGGAAGGTGTCCACCGTCCGCCTCTCCGGCCGGCCCTCGGGTCGACCTGGGAGACGGGCCCGCCGCACCGGGTTCGCCCGGCGCCGGTGGGACGGTCGGCAGTGCGCTCCGGCGCCCTCGCCGCCCGGAAAAAGGACATCGCCCGCCAGAGCTCCGGCTCCGACGGGCGATGGAAGTGGTCGACCGAAGGCTAACGCCGTCGAGAGATCGCAGGGTGGACCCCTCTCCGTCTGGTGGCCCCGGGCCGCCGCCTGGTTCCGGCCGGTGCGGCGTCCGGGGTCACTGCCGTTCTCGGCGTTCTGTCCATCCGCAGGGACCGTGGCGGTCCACGGGGATGGACAGAACGGTCAGAGGAGGGCGGCGAGGGCGGCGGGGGCCTGGAGGTGGCACGCGTGGCCGGTGGCGGGGACGACGGCGACGGTGGCGGGGCCGGCGACGGCCGCGGCGAGGCGCTCGCCGAGGGCCCGGAACTTGGCGTCGTGCTCGCCGGCGACGACCGTGGTCGGGACGGCGAGGCCGCCCAGCTCGGCCCACCACGGCGGGTCCATCGTGCCGGTGCCGCTGAGGCGGAGCGAGGCGGCCAGCCCGGCGGCGGGGTTGGCCCGGCGGGCGGCGAGGTCGTCGGGCGCAGGGTCGAGGCCGGCGAAGAGCGGCTGGGCCAGCCAGCCGGCGAGGAAGGCCTCGACGCCGTCGGCCTCGATCCGCCGGGCCAGGGCCTCGTCGGCGGCCCGCCGGGCGGCCCGCTCGGCCGGGTCGTCGATCCCGGCCGTCGCCCCGACGAGGACCAGCCGCTCGACGAGGTCGGGGTGGTCGAGGGCCAGCCGGAGGGCGACCCGGCCGCCCATCGAGTAGCCGACCCAGGTCGCCCGGCCGTGCTCGGCGGCGAGGGCGGCGGCGGTGCCGGCCAGGTCGAGCCGGGCGGCGGCCGCCGTCCCGTGTCCGGGGAGGTCGGGCGTGGCCACCTCGACGGCCGGGTCCAGGTGCTCGACCACCGGCCGCCAGCTCACCCCGGTCTGGGTGAACCCGTGGAGCAGCACCACCGGCGACCTCGTCACCGCCCCGACCGTACCCACCCCGCCGAACTCGGTGGGATCCGTGACACCCACGTGTCACCGATCCCACCGAGTTCGGGATGCGGGATGCTGGCGGGGTGCGGGGTGGGCGGGGGCCTTCCCTACGCTGCGGCTGTGCAACCGGAGGACGTCCAGGCGTCGTACTGCGCCACGCTGGTCGACGAGTGGGCCCGGGGCGGGGTGACCGACGCCGTCGTCTGCCCGGGCAGCCGGTCGACGCCGCTGGCCCTGGCGCTCCACGGCGACGGGCGGATCCGGGTCCACGTCCACCACGACGAGCGGGCCGGGGCCTTCACCGCCCTCGGGCTCGGCCTGGCCACCGGCGTGCCCGCCGTCGTGCTGACCACCAGCGGCACCGCCGCCGCCGAGGTCCACGCCGCCGTGGTCGAGGCCCACCAGGCGAGCGTCCCGCTGATCGTGGCCACCGCCGACCGCCCGCCCGAGCTGGCCGACGTCGGCGCCGCCCAGACGATCGACCAGATCCGGCTCTACGGCACCGCCACCCGCTGGTTCGACGCCCCCGGCGTCCCCGACGGGGCGGCGGCGGCGACGTGGCGGGGCCGGGCCGCCCGCACCGTCCTCGAGGCCGTCGGGGCGGGCGCCGCCGGCCGCCCGGGCCCCGTCCACCTCAACCTCGCCTTCCGGGAGCCGCTGGTCGGCCGGCCCGACCACGTCCCGCCCGGCCGGGCCGACGACCGGCCGTGGACCGCGACGGCGACGGGCCCGGTCGAGCCCCCGACCCTCGACCTCGACGCCCTGGCCGCGGTGCTGGCCACGGCGCGGCGGGGCCTCGTCGTCGCCGGGGCCGAGCCGGGTCCCGCCGGTGCCGAGGTGACCGCCGCGTGCGTCACCCGCGTCGCCGCTGGCCTGGGGTGGCCCGTGCTCCTCGACGCCCGGCTGCGGGGTGCGGTGGCGGGCGACGCCGCCGTCGTGGTCGGCGCCGCCGACGCCCTGCTGCGCGACCCCGAGGTGGCCGCCGCCCTCCGCCCCGACGTCGTGCTCCACGTCGGGGCGCCGCC
>DASTYI010000082.1:0-2898 GCA_035765045.1 Iamia sp.
GCACCCGGTCGCACCTTGAAGGTCGGCCTGGTCGCCTCGGTGCCGCTGCTGGTCGTCGCCGGCACGGCCGCCACCGGCGTGGCCCTGGGCGTGGTCGTCGGTGCCGGTCTCGGCCTGCTGCCCGCCGACCTGAGGGAGCGCTCGATGCTGGGCGACACCGGCGCCAACGCCTTCGGGGCGGCGCTCGGCGTGGCCACCGTGCTGGTGGCGACGCCCGGCGTCCGGGTCGGCGTCGCCCTCGCCCTCCTGGCCCTGACCCTGCTGTCGGAGGTCGTGTCGTTCAGCCGGGTCATCGCCGCCGTCCCCCCGCTCCGGGCCCTCGACGGCCTGGGCCGCCTCCCGCAGGAGCCCCACCCGTGACCCCCGTCCCCACCCCCCTCCCCCCGAGCTCGGTGGGATCGGTGACACGTGGGTGTCACGGATCCCGCCGAGCTCGGGGGGTGGTGGGGGTGGTGGTGGCCCTGGTGGGGTTGGCGCTGGCCGGGCCGGTGGGGGCGCAGGAGACCGAGGACGTGGCCGACGGGACGGCGGGGGAGCCGGGGCGGGTCCTGGTCGTGTCGATCCCCGGGCTGACGTGGGCCGACGTGCGCGAGCACGAGCTGCCGGCGCTGGAGGGCTTCTTCGCCGAGGCCGCCCTCGCCGACATGGCACCCCGCGCCATCGGGCCCCGGGCCACCCCGGGCGAGGCCTACCTGACCCTCTCGGCCGGCACCCGCTCGGCCTCCGAGGACAGCGTCGACGGCCAGGTCCTCGCCCTCGACGAGGCCAGCTCGGGCTCGGCCGCCGGGGAGATCTTCGCCCGCCGCACCGGCGTGCGGCCCGACGGGCCCTTCGTCTCGCTGTCGTGGCCGGCGCTGGTCGCGGCCAACGCCGACGAGCCCTACGACGCCGAGCCCGGCCTCCTGGCCGACACCCTGATCGAGGCGGGCGTGACCCCGACGGTGATCGGCAACGCCGACGGCACCGAGTCGATCGCCCCCAGCTACGAGCGCCAGGTCGGGCTGGCCCTCACCGACGGCGAGGGGGTGGTGCCCGCCGGCCACCTCGGCAAGGACCTCCTCACCCTCGACGTCACCCAGCCCTTCGGGCTCCGCTACGACATCGACCAGGTCGCCCAGCGGGTCTCGCTCTCGTGGGCCGGGGCCGAGCCGGGCGTGCGCAACCCGGGCGGCGGGCTGGTCCTGGTCGAGGCGTCGGACACGGCGCGGGCGCTGCGCTACCGCTCGACGGTCGACGCCGCCAGCTACGACCGGCTGTGGACCGACGCCCTCGGCGCCACCGACCAGCTCTTCGCCCGGCTGATGGCCGACGTCGACCTGGAGCACGACACCGTCCTCGTCGTCGCCCCCTACAACCGCCGGGGCGACCGCGACCTCACGGTGGCCGCCCTCGGCGGGCGGGGCGTCGAGCCCGGCTTCATGCGCTCGGCGTCGACCCAGCGCGCCGGCTTCCTCACCCTGGTCGACGTGGCCCCGACCCTGCTCGACCGGCTCGGCATCGCCCGTCCCAGCAGCATGGAGGGGCGGCCGGCGGTGGTCGTCGCCTCGAGCGACGCCCTGGGCGAGCGGGTCGACCACCTCGTCTCGCTCAACGAGGCGTCCCGCTTCCGCGAGCGGCTGCTGACCCCGACCACCACCGTCGTCGTCCTGCTGCTCGCCGTGTGCGTCGCCCTCGGGTTGATCGCCCACACCAACGGCTGGAGCGCCCGGGCCCGCCGGCTGATCGCCCTCCTCGCCCTGTGGGACCTCGCCATCCTCCCGGCCTCCTACCTGGCCCGGGCCTTCCCGCTGGAGGAGCGGGGCGCCCGCTTCTACTGGCTGGTCGTCGTCGGCACCTCGCTGGCGATCACCGCCGTCGCCGCCGTGGCCGGGGCCCGGTCGCGCCGTCCCCGCGTGGCGCTGGTGGTCGTCCTCGCCGCCGTGGCCGGGGTGATCGTCGGCGACGTGGTGACCGGGTCGCACCTGAGCCTGAGCGCCGCCTTCGGCTACTCGCCGACGGGCAACTCCCGGCTCTACGGGGTCAGCAACTACTCCTACGGCCAGCTGGCCGTGCCCGCCCTGATCGGGGCGGCGTGGATCGCCGCCGTCCGCCCCGGGCGGGTGGGGCGGCTGCTGGCCGTCGGCGTCCTCCTCGCCACCCTCGTCGTCCTCGGCGTGCCCGTCTGGGGCTCCGACGTCGGCGGCGTGCTGGCCCTCACCCCGGCCGCCCTGGTGTTCGGGCTGGTGCTCTGGAAGCGGAGGATCCGGCTGCGGACCGTCGTGCTGGCCGGCGCCGCCACCCTCGTCGCCATCGTCGTGTTCGGGCTGCTCGACCTGGCCCGCCCGGCCGGCGACCGGGCCCACCTGGGCCGGCTGTTCGAGCGGGTGGGGGAGGACGGCCTCGGCCCTCTGCTGTCGCTCGTCGAGCGCAAGCTGGCCGCCAACCTCCAGGTCTCGACCGAGTCGCTGTGGGTCGCCGCCATCCCGATCACCCTCGCCCTGTGGGGCTACCTCTCCCGCTACCCGACCCGGCCGTACCAGCGGCTCAAGGCCGAGGTCGAGACCCTGCCCGCCGCCCTCACCGGCGCCCTGGTGGCCGCCGTGCTGGGCAGCGCCCTCAACGACTCGGGCGCCATCGTCGGCGGCGTGGCCGCCATGGTGCTGGCCGCGTCGCTCGTCGTCCTCCTGATGGACCTGGATGCGCGGCACGACGGCGACGGCGAGGTAGGGTGCGATCCCGTGGTGATCACGGCTGGTCCTCCCCCCGAAGCCCTCGATCCGGACGGGGAGGGAGCCCGATGACCAAGCACGTCTTCGTCACCGGTGGCGTGGCGTCGTCACTGGGGAAGGGCATCAGCGCCTCGTCGCTGGGCCGCCTGCTCAAGGCCCGCGGCCTGCGGGTCACGATGCAGAAGCTCGA
>DASTYI010000083.1:0-11238 GCA_035765045.1 Iamia sp.
CGCGGTGAGGTCGCGCCGACGCGACCTGGACGCGCCAGAACGGCTCCGGCGACGGCTCACGCGACCTCCTCCTACAAGAACCAGTTCTTGTAGGAGGAGGTCGCGGCCGGGGCGGAACGGACTTTGCGCGGGGGCGGGTCAGCAGGCAGGGTGAGCCGCCTATGCCGGTGACGTCGGAGGAGATCGAGCAGCTCGGCGCCGAGGCGGTGGCCGACGTCCGGGGGGCGACCGACCTCGACGACCTTGCCACCCGCATCGCGGCGGCGACGGGGAAGGGGTCGCGCCTGGCCCTCGTCAAGGCCTCCTTCGGCCAGCTCGACCCCGCCGACCGCAAGACCCTCGGGCAGATCCTCAACCGGGTCAACGGCGACGTCGGGCGGGCCTCGGCCGAGCGCCGCGCCGAGCTGGAGGCCGAGGCCCGCCGGGTCCGGCTGGAGGCCGAGCGGCTCGACCTGACCGAGGTCCGGCCCACCACCGGCGCCGGCCACCTCCACCTCGTCACCCAGACGATGGAGGAGCTGGAGGACGTCTTCACCGGGCTCGGGTTCCAGGTCGCCGAGGGCCCCGAGGTCGAGGACGACTGGCACAACTTCACCGGGCTCAACATCCCCGCCTACCACCCGGCCCGGGACATGCAGGACACCTTCTTCGTCGACCTGGGCGAGCCCGGCGACGTCGTCCTGCGCACCCACACCTCGCCGGTCCAGCTCCGGGTGATGGAGCAGCAAGGGCCCCCGATCTACGTCGTCTGCCCCGGGCGGGTGCACCGCAACGAGGCCCGCGACGCCACCCACCTGGCGACGTTCCACCAGCTGGAGGCGCTCGTCGTCGACGAGGGCATCACCTTCGGCCACCTGGCCGGCACCATCGAGGCCTTCACCACCGCCTACTTCGGCGAGGGCTTCACGTCCCGCCTGCGGCCGTCGTACTTCCCCTTCACCGAGCCGTCGGCCGAGTTCGACATCCGCCGCCCCGACGGCACCTGGCTGGAGCTGGGCGGCTGCGGGATGGTCCACCCCAACGTGCTGCGCAACGGCGGCATCGACCCCGAGCGCTACACCGGCTTCGCCTTCGGGTTCGGCATCGACCGGCTGGCGCTGGCCCGCCACGGCGTGCCCGACCTGCGCGAGATCCTGTCCGTCGACGTGCGCTTCCTGGAGCAGTTCTGATGAAGGTCCTGCTGTCCTGGCTGCGCGAGCTGGCCCCCGACCTGGGCGACGTCGACCCGTCGGCCGTCGCCGAGGCCTTCAACGACCTGGGCACCCCGGTCGAGGAGGAGAGCCGTGTGGGGGAGGGGCTCGACGGCGTCGTCGTCGGCCGCGTCCTCGAGCTGCGCAAGCACCCGAAGGCCGATCGCATCCAGCTGGTCGACGTCGACGCCGGTGACGGCGAGGCGGTCCAGGTCACCTGTGGCGCCACCAACATCGCCGTCGGCGACGTCGTCCCCTTCGCCACCCTCGGGGCGGTCATGCCCGACGGGATGGAGATCAAGAAGATCAAGATGCGGGGCGAGTGGTCCTCGGGGATGCTCTGCTCGGTCCGCGACCTCGGCCTGGGCAGCGACCACGGCGGGATCAAGATCCTCTCGCCCGACCTGGAGCTGGGGACGCCGCTGGCCGAGGCGCTCGGCATCACCCCCGACGTGCTGTGGGAGCTGGAGGTCAACGCCAACCGGCCCGACGCCCTGAGCGTGGCCGGTCTGGCCCGCGACCTGGCCGCCCGCTTCGGCGTCCCGTTCGCCCTCGACACGCCCTCGGTGGCGACCGGCGGCGATCCGGCCGGCGACGCGCTGGCCGTCGAGATCCTCGACCCCGACCTGTGCGGCCGCTTCGGCGCCTGGCTGCTCCGGGGCGTCGACCCCACCGCCACCTCGCCCGAGTGGATGCAGCAGCGGCTCACCCACCTCGGCATGCGGCCCATCGGCGCCCTGGTCGACATCTCCAACTACGTGATGCTGGAGCGGGGCCAGCCCAACCACCCCTACGACCTGGCCGCCGTGCCCGGCGGGACGTTCCGGGTCCGGCGAGCCCGGGCGGGGGAGACGCTGGTGACCCTCGACGACGTCACCCGCCAGCTGCGGGCCGACGACCTGCTGATCTGCGGCGGCGACGACGTCCCCCTCGGCATCGCCGGGGTGATGGGCGGGGCGTCGGCCGAGATCAGCGCCACCACCACCGACGTCGCCCTGGAGATGGCCTGGTTCCTGCCCCGCTCGGTGGGCCGGACGGCGCGCCGGCTCGGGCTCCGCACCGAGGCCGCGGCCCGCTTCGAGCGCGGCTGCGACCCCGAGGGCATCGACGGCGCCGCCGCCCGCTTCGCGCAGCTGGCGGCCGAGATCTGCGGCGCCACCCTGGCCCCCGGGAAGGTCGACGAGCGGGGCGAGCTGCCGGCGCGGGAGCCGATCCGGGTCCGCACCCGCCGGATCGACCAGGTCCTCGGCACGTCGCTCACCCGCGACGAGGTCGTCGCCCTGCTCGACCCGATCGGCTTCGCCTCCACCCCCGCCGGCGACGACCTCGACGTCACCATCCCCTCGTGGCGCTACGACGCCGAGGCCGAGATCGACGTGATCGAGGAGGTCGCCCGGCACCACGGCTACGCCAACATCCCCCGGCGGGAGCTGGCCGTGTCGCTGCCCGGGCGGCTGTCGCCCGTCCAGCGTCGCCGGCGCGAGGTCCGCCGCCTCCTGGCCGGCCGGGGGCTGACCGAGGTCATGCCGCTGCCGTTCCTCGCCCCCGGGGCCCTCGCCGCCTGCGGCTTCCCGCCCGACGGGATCGAGCTGCGCAACTCGCTGGTGGCCGATGAGTCGATCCTCCGCACCACGCTGCTGCCGGGGCTGGTCCAGGCCGTCGGCACCAACGCCGCCCGCCGCAGCCTCGGCGTCCGCCTCTTCGAGATCGGCCACGTCTTCCTGCCCGCCCCCGAGGGCCAGCTCCTGCCTGACGAGCGCGAGCACCTCGGCGTGGCCCTGGCCGGCGTCGAGGCCCCCGAGGCGGTGCGGCTGGCGCTGGCCCTGCTCGACCGGCTCGGGATCGACGGTGGCGACGTCGTCGGCGCCGAGCGGCCCGGCCTCCACCCGACGCGGGCGGCCGTCGTGCTGGTCGGTGGCGACGAGGTCGGCCAGGTCGGCGAGATCGACCCCGACGTGCTGGCCGCCCACGGCATCGAGGAGCGGGTCGCCTGGCTCGAGCTCGACCTCGGTCGCCTGCTCGCCGCCGTCCCCGAGGACCGCCCCTACCGCCCCGCCTCCCGCTTCCCGTCGAGCGACCACGACATCACCTTCGACACGCCCGAGCACGTGTCGGCCCGCCACCTCGAGGACGCCCTGCGCGCCGCCGACCCCCTGGTCTGGTCGGTCGACCTGCTCGACGCCTACCGGCGGCCCGACGAGCCCGGCCAGCGCTCGCTGACCTACCGCATCCGGTTCTCCAGCACCGACCGCACCCTGACCGAGGACGAGCTGCGCCCGGCGCGCCTCGCCGTCCTCCAGGCCGGCGAGGCCGTCGACCCCGCCATCGTCGTCCGCACCTGACCCCCTCCCATTCTGTCCACCCGCATGGACCCAGGAGGTTCATGCGGGTTGCCAGAACGGTGGCGGGGGCGACGGCGGCTTGCATAGGCATGCGTGGGCGTGCATAGAGTGGGTGATGGCCAAGGTCGCGATCGTGGGGGCGTCGGGGTACACGGGGGGCGAGCTGCTCCGCCTGCTCGCCGGCCACCCCGAGCTGGAGGTCGTCGTCGCCACCGGTGACACGCAGGCCGGCCAGCCCATCGCCGGGCTGTACCCGAGCCTGGTCGGGGCCTACGGCGACCGGGTCTTCGACACCTGGTCGCCCGACGCCGTCGACGGGGTCGACCTCGCCTTCTGCGGGCTGCCCCACGGCGCCAGCCAGGCCGTCGTGCCGACGCTGCGGGACCGGGTCGGCCACATCGTCGACCTGGCCGCCGACTTCCGCCTGGCCGACGCCTCCCTCTACCCCGAGTGGTACGGCGAGGCTCACACCGTCCCCGAGCTGCTCGCCGACGCCGTCTACGGCCTCCCCGAGCTGTTCCGGTCCGAGGTCGAGGGGGCGGCGCTGATCGCCGGGCCGGGCTGCTACCCGACGGCCGCAGCCCTGGCCCTCGCCCCGCTGCTGCGGGCCGGGCTGGTCGAGCCCACGGGCATCGTCGTCGACGCCGTCAGCGGCGTCTCGGGCGCTGGGCGGGCGCCCAAGCCCACCACCACCTTCTGCACCGCCGACGGCGACGTCACCGCCTACGGCCTCCTCCGGCACCGCCACACCCCCGAGATCGAGCAGACGCTCACCCGGGTCGGCGGCGCCCCGGCGCAGGTGATCTTCACCCCCCACCTGGTGCCGATGAGCCGGGGGATGCTGGCCACCTGCTACGCCCGGCCGGTCGCCGGGACCTCGGCCGCCGACGTCGCCGCCGCCATGGGCGACGCCTACGCCGGTGAGCGGTTCGTGTCCGTGGTGCCCGGATCGCCGTCGACCAAGGCCACGCAGGGGTCGAACGCCGCCCACGTCTCGGCCGTCCTCGACGAGCGGACCGGCTGGGTGCTGGCGCTCTGCGCCCTCGACAACCTGGGCAAGGGGGCCTCGGGGGCCGCCCTCCAGTGCGCCAACCTGGCCCTCGGCCTCCCCGAGGACCTTGGCCTCAGCACCGTCGGGGTCTACCCGTGAGCGTCACGGCGCCGAAGGGGTTCGTGGCCGGGGGGGTGGCGTGCGGGGTGAAGGGGTCGGGTGATCCCGACCTCGCCCTGGTGGCCACCGCCGACGGCCGGGCCGTCCCCGCCGCCGGGGTCTTCACCGCCAACCTGATGACCGCCGCCCCCGTGCTCGTCAGCCGGGCCCACCTGGCCGCCACCGGGGGCCGGGCCGCCGCCGTCGTGCTCAACAGCGGCAACGCCAACGCCGCCACCGGGGCGCCCGGCCGGCGCGACAGCGAGCAGACGTGCGCCGACGTGGCCGCCGAGCTGGGGTGCGCCGAGGACGAGGTGCTGGTCTGCTCGACCGGGCTGATCGGCATCCCGCTCCCGATCGACGCCATCCGCGGCGGCATCCCCGACGTCGTCGCCGGCCTGGCGGGCACCGAGGAGGGGGGCGCGGCCGCCGCCGAGGCCCTCCGCACCACCGACACCCGCCGCAAGGAGGCCGTCGCCACCGCCGGCGCCGCCGTCGTCGGGGGGATGGCCAAGGGGGCGGCGATGCTGGCGCCCTCGATGGCCACCATGCTCGCCGTCCTCACCACCGACGCCGAGGCCTCGCCCGAGGTGCTCCAGCGGGTGCTGGCCGCCGGGGTGGCCGGATCGTTCAACGCCTTGCTGACCGACGGGTGCACGTCGACCAACGACACCGTCCTGCTCCTCGCCTCGGGCGAGGCCGGGCCGGTCGACGAGGCCGACCTCGCCGCCGCCGTGGCCTCGGTCTGCACCTCGCTGGCCGAGCAGATGGCCGACGACGCCGAGGGCGCCACCAAGGTCGTCCGCCTCACCGTGACCGGCGCCGTCTCCGACGCCGAGGCCCGCACCGGCGCCGACCGCATCGCCCGCAGCCTGCTGTGCAAGTGCTCGTGGTACGGGCGGGACCCGTACTGGGGCCGGCTGGCCAGCGAGCTGGGCTCGGCCGGGATCGGCTTCGACCAGGAGCGGATCTCGGTGGCCTACGGCGGGGTGGTCGTCGCCGCCGAGGGCGTCACCGTCGCCCATGACGAGGCCGCCGTCGCCGCCCACATGGACGGTCGCCACCTGACGATCGTGTGCGACCTCGGCCTCGGCGACGGCACCGCCACCGTCCTCACCAACGACCTCACCCACGCCTACGTCGACGAGAACATGGGCACGTCGTAGGTCGAGCCGTCAGCCTCCGAGCACCGATCCGGTCATCGGCGCGCCGCTCGGGTCGACCACGAGGCACACGGCCCGGGCCAGGAGCGTGCCCTGGGTCTCCAGGATGTACGAGGCCGCCCGGCCCGGCCCGGCGTGGGGCGCGAGGGCCTGGTCGCAGGTGGCCTGGGCCGAGGCGTCGGCGTCGCCGCCCGAGATGCGCACGGCGGTGAGGCCGGTGACCGCCTCCGCCGCGTGGGGCTCGGCGCAGTCGACCACGGTGACGTCGGTGAAGGTCCCCTCGGGCAGCACCCCGATGCAGGCGCCCGCGGTGAGGTCCCGCCAGGCCGTGGTGCCGGTGGTCGGTGGAGTGGTGCCGGGCGGCGCCGTGGTCGACGTCGTCGTGGTCGGGGGCTCCGTCGTCGTGGTCGACGTCGTCGGCGCATCCGTCGTCGTGGCCTCGTCGTCGGTGGTGCCGGTCTCCGCCGCGGTGGTGGTCGCCCCGTCGTCGTCGGCCGCCCCGTCGTCGTCGCCCCCGCAGCCGAGCAGCAGGGCCGCACCCAGCGCCACCCCGACCGCGGTCCTGGTGAAACCCCTCATGTGACCTCCCGTGTCCCCACATCCCGTGTCGCAGGTCACGTCTAGCACGCTCACGCCGGGCAGTCGTGCGGGTGGTCCTCGACGACTGCGCCGCACCGCTCGCAGACCTGGTCGAGCCAGCAGGCCGGGTCGCCGCCGAGGTCCTCGTCGTGGTCGTCCTCGTGGTCGTCGGGGTCCACGGCGCCCCAGCCTGCCCGACGTCCAGAACGCGCGCCAGGAGCGCACCAGGCGGTTCTTGCATGGGCATGCACGCGCGTGCATAGACTCGGCGGATGGACGACCCCAAGCCGCCGCTCGACCTGGCCGGCATCGACGCCGGCACCCGCGCCGGCATCTTGGTCGAGGCGCTGCCGTACATCCAGGCCTTCGCCGGCCGCACCGTGGTGATCAAGCTCGGCGGCAGCGCCCTGGTCGACCCCTCGCTGGCCCGGACCTTCGCCGCCGACGTGGTCCTGCTCCGGGCCGTCGGGCTCAAGCCCGTCGTCGTCCACGGCGGCGGCCCCCAGATCGGCGCCCACCTGGCCCGCCTGGGGCTGGAGTCCGAGTTCCGGGACGGGCTGCGGGTCACCGACGCCGAGACCCTGGACGTGGCCCGGATGGTGCTCGCCGGGCAGGTCGGCCGGTCGATCGTCAGCGCCATCAACCAGCACGAGTCGGTCGCCGTGGGGCTGTCGGGCGAGGACGCCGGCCTCATCGCCGCCACCCAGCGCGACCCGGGCCTCGGCTACGTGGGCGACGTGATCGGCGTCGACCGGACGATCCTCGACACGCTGCTGGAGAGGTCGTTCATCCCGGTCATCTCGACGATCGGGGCCGACGGGCGGGGCCAGGCGTTCAACATCAACGCCGATAGCGCGGCGATCGCCGTGGCCGAGGCGCTCGACGCCGAGAAGCTGATCTACCTGACCGACGTCCCCGGCGTGCTCACCGACGTGGCCGACCCGGCCAGCCTGGTGTCCCGCCTGTCGGTGGCCCGGGCCCGGCTGCTCATCGCCAACGGGGTGATCGCCGGCGGGATGATCCCCAAGGTCGAGGCCGCCCTGGCCGCCGTCGAGGGCGGGGTCGGGTCGTCGCACATCCTCGACGGCCGGATCCCCCACGTCGTGCTGCTCGAGCTGCTGACCGACGAGGGCGTCGGCACCATGGTCACCCGGACGGCGGAGGGCGCAGCGTGAACAGCCCGAGCACGATCGCCCCGCCGCTGATGCCGACGTACCCGCAGCCGCCGATCACCCTGGTCCGGGGCGAGGGCACCCGGGTGTGGGACGCCGACGGCAAGGAGTACCTCGACCTCCTCACCGGGCTGGCGGTGTGCTCGCTGGGCCACAGCCACCCCGCGGTCGCCGACGCCATCGCCACCCAGGCCCGGACCCTCCTCCACGTGTCGAACCTCTACGGCAACGAGATCGGCCCCCAGGTGGCGGCGACGCTCGACCGGCTGGTGGGGGGCGGCGGCCGGGTCTTCTTCGGCAACTCGGGGGCCGAGGCCAACGAGTGCGCCATCAAGCTGGCCCGGCGGTTCGGCGGCCGGGGGCGCCACGTCGTGGTGTCGGCCCTCGGCTCGTTCCACGGCCGGACCCTCGCCGCCCTGGCCGCCACCGGCCAGCCGGCCAAGCACGAGCCGTTCCAGCCCATGCCCGAGGGCTTCCGCCACGTCGCCTGGGACGACCTCGACGCCCTGGAGGCGGCCCTCGACCCGACCGTCGCCGCCGTCCTGCTCGAGCCGGTCCAGGGCGAGGGTGGGGTCAACCCGGCGAGCGCGGCGTACTTCCAGGGCGTACGGCGGCTGTGCGACGAGCGGGGCATCCTCCTGATGGTCGACGAGATCCAGACCGGCCTCGGGCGGACCGGGCGGTGGTTCGGCCACCAGCACTTCGGCGTCGAGCCCGACGTCGTCACCGTCGCCAAGGCCCTCGGCAACGGCATGCCGATCGGCGCCTGCTGGGCCCGGGCCGAGGTGGCCGAGGTCTTCGTGCCCGGCGACCACGGCTCGACCTACGGCGGCCAGCCCCTCGCCACCGCCGCCGCCCGGGCCACCCTGGCCCAGCTGGAGGCGATCGACGCCCCCGCCCTCGCCGCCGAGAAGGGGGCCCGGCTGGCCGATGCCCTCGCCGACCTCCCGGGGGTCGCCAGCGTCCGGGGCCTCGGCCTGCTGCTGGCCGCCGAGCTGGAGCGGCCGCTGGTGAGCGGGGAGGTCAGCCGGGCCGCCCTCGACGCCGGGCTGATCGTGAACCCGGTCGCCCCCACCGCCCTCCGGTTCGCGCCGCCGCTGACCGTCTCCGACGAGGAGATCGACCAGGCGGTGGCGATCCTCGACAAGGTCCTGACGGAGGCGACCTCGTGAGCGAGATCCGGCACTTCCTGGAGGTCGACGACCTCACCCCCGAGGAGCTGGAGGAGGTCCTCGTCCTGGGCCAGTCGCAGGCCCTGCACCGGGTGATGGAGGGGCGGGGCGCGGCCCTGCTGTTCGAGAAGCCCTCGGCCCGCACCCGGCACTCGACCGAGATGGCGGTCGTCCAGCTCGGCGGCCACCCGGTGTACGTCCGGCCCGACGAGGTCGGCATCGACACCCGGGAGACCGCCGAGGACGTGGCCCGGACGCTGTCGCAGTTCCACGCCGCCATCTGCGCCCGGGTCTTCGACCACGCCGTGCTGGAGCGGATGGCCGGCGCCGGCAGCGTGCCCGTCGTCAACCTCCTCTCCGACGCCGCCCACCCGCTCCAGGCCGTGGCCGACCTGCTGACGATCGCCGCCGAGCGGGGGCTGACCGGCACCTCGCTGGCCTGGGTGGGCGACTTCTCCAATGTGGCCCGGTCGCTGGCCATCGCCTCGGCCATGGTCGGCGTCGAGGTCCGGGTCGCCTCCCCCGAGGGCTACGGCCCCTCGGCCGACGACCTGGCCCGGGTCCGCGCCCTCGGGGGCACGATCGCCGTGGCCGGCACGCCCGCCGAGGCGGTCGCCGGGGTCGACGCCGTGTCGACCGACGCCTGGTACTCGATGGGCCAGGAGGCCGAGGCCGCCGCCCGGCGACCCCTCTTCGAGCCCTACCGGGTCGACGCCGCCCTGATGGCCCAGGCCGGGCCCGAGGCGATCTTCCTCCACTGCCTGCCCGCCCACCGGGGCGAGGAGGTCACCGACGAGGTCCTCGACGGCCCCGCCTCACGGGTCTGGCCGCAGGCCGCCAACCGGCTCCACGCCGCCCGGGCGGTGCTCGCCCACCTGCTCGGGGTCCGGCCGTGAGCGCCGGGCGCGACGGCTCGCAGAAGATGGGGCGCACCCAGCGCCAGCACATCATCACCCGACTGCTGGCCTCGCACCGCGTCACCAACCAGGAGCAGCTGGTCGACCTGCTGGCCGCCGAGGGCGTGTCCTCGACCCAGGCGACGGTGTCGCGCGACCTGGTCGACCTGGGCGCCATCAAGGTCCGGGCCGGCGACGGCGACTCCGCCTACGCCATCCCCGAGCAGCCCCACGCCCAGCGCGCCCCCGACGACCACCTCCGCCGGATCTTCGGCGACTGGGTCGTCGAGATCAACGCCACCGACAACATCCTCGTCCTCCGCACCCCGCCCGGGTCGGCCCACGTCGTCGGCTCCGCCCTCGACCGCGCCGACCTGCCCGAGGTGGCCGGCACCGTCGCCGGCGACGACACCCTCTTCGTCGTGGTCTCCGACCCCGACCGTCCCGTCACCGGCCCCGCCGCCGCCCTCGCCGATCGGCTGCGCGACCTGGCCGGCCTCGCCCACCCCACCCATCACACCGAAGACTGAGAGAAGCTGATGCCCAAGCGCGTCGTCCTGGCCTACTCCGGGGGTCTCGACACCTCCGTGGCCGTCAAGTGGATGATCGAGAACCTCGGCGTCGAGGTCGTGTGCCTCGCCGTCGACGTCGGCCAGGCGTCCGACGACTGGGAGGTCGTCAAGGAGCGAGCCCGGGCCGCCGGCGCCGTCGAGGCCATCGTCGTCGACGCCCGCCAGGAGTTCGCCGAGGACTTCGTCGCCCCCGCCCTCAAGGCCAACGCCATGTACGAGGGGCGCTACCCGCTGGTGTCGGCCCTGTCGCGGCCGGTCATCGTCAAGCACCTGGTCGAGACGGCCCGCTACCACGGCGCCACCGCCGTCGCCCACGGCTGCACCGGCAAGGGCAACGACCAGGTCCGCTTCGAGGTCTCGACCCGTGCCCTCGCCCCCGATCTCGAGGTCATCGCCCCGGTGCGGGGCTGGGGCATGACGCGGGAGGACTCGATCCTCTACGCCTACGACCACGACATCCCGATCGTGGCGACCAAGGAGAAGGTGTACTCGATCGACGACAACCTCTGGGGCCGCGCCATCGAGTGCGGCGAGATGGAGGACCCGTGGGCCGTCCCGCCGCAGGGCGTGTGGCTGCTCACCAAGCCGACCGAGACCGAGCCCCGCGACATCGTGATCGGCTTCGAGCAGGGCGTGCCCGTCTCGATCGACGGCGAGACGCTGGGGATGCTCGAGGTCATCGAGACCCTCAACCGGATCGTCGGCAGCTACGGCTGGGGCCGGATCGACATGGTCGAGAACCGGCGGGTCGGGATCAAGAGCCGGGAGACCTACGAGTGCCCCGCCGCCCTGGCCCTGATCATGGCCCACAAGGACCTGGAGTCGATCTGCCTCGAGCGCGACCTCGACCGGGAGAAGGCCCGCATCGAGCCCCGCTACGCCGAGCTGATCTACGACGGGCTCTGGTTCAGCCCGCTCAAGCAGGCCTTCGACTCCTTCGTCGACAGCAGCCAGGAGTTCGTCACCGGCGAGGTGCGCATCCGGATGACGCCGGGCAACGCC
>DASTYI010000084.1:0-16315 GCA_035765045.1 Iamia sp.
TCTGTGCGGCCCACCTGGGACGTGACGGGCGGGCCACCCTGTCCCTGTTCGGCCTTGCTCCCGGTGGGGGTTGCCGAGCCGCCGTGGTCGCCCACGACGCTGGTGCGCTCTTACCGCACCGTTTCACCCTTGCCTGTGCCCTCGGATCGCTCCGGGGGCCATCGGCGGTCTGCTCTCTGTGGCCCTTTCAACCGACAGGTCGCCCCGTCCTGGCTCGCGCCAGCACCGTTGCCCTGGGGAGCCCCGACCTTCCTCGACCGGCCGGGTCGGGACCCGACCTGCCGCGGTCACCCGGGCAGCTCACCACCAGACCCCCCAGCCTAGGCCGGGGGGTGGGGTCAGCCCTCGCTGTCGGGCTCGGGGGCGCCGCTCGTCGCCTGGCGGTCGATCGGGAGGCGGCGGATGCGGATGCGGTCACCGTCGAACACCACGACAGCTCCTCGGTCCAGGTCGTCGGTCACGACGTCGAGGTTGAGGAGGACCAGCGCAGCGATGTCGGTCGCCCGGCGGGGGCCTTGGCGGCGCAGGAGGAGCAGTGAGGGGTCGACGAGGTCGGCTCGGGCCAGGAGGTCACCGAAGTCCGTGTCGCTGGAGACGAGCACCCGTCGGTCGGCGGCGGCCCGGTCGAGGATGGTGGCGTCGTCGGCCCGGGCGAGGCCGATGTCCCGGACGTGGAGGGTGTCGTGGCCGGCATCGCCGAGGAGGGTGGCCAGGAGCGGGGAGATGTTCTGGTCGAGCAGGAACCTCACGCCGGGCGGCGCAGGGGGAGCTCACGCTCCTCGACGGCCCGTGCCGCGTACCGCAGCGACTGCTCGATGTCGGCCGGTTCGAGATCCGGGTGTTCGGCCAGGATCTCCTTGGTGGTCATGCCGTCGGCCACCATCGCCACCACGGTGGCCACGGGAAACCGGAGGTCACGGACGCAGGGCTGGCCGCCCATCCGCGCCGGGTCGGTGGTGATGCGGGCGAGCACCATCTCCCCAGCCTAGGCCGGGGGGTGGGGGTCAGCCCTCGCTGTCGGGCTCGGGGGCGCCGCTGTCGGCGCCGGACTCGCCCTCGTCGCCCTCCTCGCCCTCGGCCGGGGCCTCGGCGGGGGCGGCGAGGGTGTCGCCGCCGTCCTGGCCCTTGCCGACGAGCATGTGCTCGGGGAGCCGGGCCGGGCCCGAGGTGTCGAGCACGGGGGTGCGGGCGGCGTCGACCCCGCTGGGGTCGAGCAGCAGCGAGACGGCGGCGCCGTGGCGGGCGGTGACCGCGCCGATGGCCATCAGGCCCTGGCGCAGGCTGGCCGTGGTGACCTGGCCGGCGCCCCACCCGTAGGTGCCGGCGGCGACGTCCTCGAGCGAGCGGGCCAGCTGGAGCACCGTGCGCTGCGTGGTGAGGTCCTGGAGCTGGGGGGTGACGACGCCCTCGAGGATGCCGTTGTTGGCCTCGTTGACGGGCTCGCCCCCGGCCTGGCTGACCAGCCCGACGAGGGCGTCGGCGTGGGCCTCGTGGCGGTCCCGGAGCAGCTCCAGGGTGGCCCGGGCGTCCTCGTCGTAGGCGACCTCGCCGGGGAGGGCCAGGGCGCCGGCCCCGCCGAGCAGGGCGCCGTAGACCTCGACCATCGCCAGCTCGATCGAGCGGGCGGTGCGGAAGACCCGGGCGTCCTCACGGGCGCCGTCCTCGGGGGAGGTGGTCTGGGGCGGGGCGAAGGTGGTCTCGGTGGGCTCCGGCTCGGTCACGCCGGTCTCGCTGGGGGGCGTGGTCTCGTCGTCGCTGCACGCCACGAGGACGGCGGCGGCCACGGCGCCGGTGGCGCCCAGCCGGAGGAAGCCGCGCCGGTCGACACCGGGCGTGGCGATGGGGGCGGTGGGGTCGATCTCGGCCACGGTGCTCAGCCCTCGCTCTCAGGGTCGGAGGCGCCGCCGGCGCCGCTGTCGGTGCCGCTGGTGGCCCCGCCACCGCTGCTCTCGGTGCCGTCGCCCTCGCCGCCGGAGGCGGAGGTGTCGGGGTCGGCGCCCTCACCGCCGGCGTTGGTGTCCTCGTCGCTCTCGCCCGGGGTGTCCTCG
Organism: Iamia sp.; assembly: GCA_035765045.1. Lineage (GTDB taxonomy): Bacteria > Actinomycetota > Acidimicrobiia > Acidimicrobiales > Iamiaceae > Iamia. The sequence goes on from DASTYI010000084.1 coordinate 2,049, forward strand.
GGGGAGGTGGTGCCCTCGGTCGGGTAGGCGGCCTCGTCGAGGGCGCCCTCGGTGCCCTGCTCCTCGGGGATCAGCTCCTCGAGCGGGGTCGGGGTGGCGCCGATCCGGCCCAGGACGACGGCGTGCTGGCCGGTGACCGGGAGGGCGGTGACGACGATCTTGGCGTCGTTCACGTCCTCCATGTCGGCGATGGCCTGGAGGTGGGTGGCGGCGATGCGCTCCTCGAGCTCCCGCAGGATGGTGAGGACGGCGGCCTCGTCGGCGGCGCCGTCGAGGGCGCTGCGGACCTCGGTGACCAGGGTGCTGTTGGGGGCGTCGACCGGGGCGGCCAGGAGCCCGCCGAGCGCCGCGGCCTGCTGCGAGTGGTGCGAGCCGAAGACCCGCAGGACCTCGACGACCGGCTCGGCCAGCGGCGGGACGGTGATGGGGGGGAGGGTCGTGGTCGAGCTGGGGGCCTCCTCGCCCCCGCCGCCCTCGGCGGCCCCGCCCTCGCCCTCGTCGTCGCCCTCGCCGGCGGGCGCCTCGTCGCCGGTGGCGGCCCGGTAGGCGGCGGCGGCGGCGAGGCCGATGCCGGCCAGGAACGTGACCCGCTGCTCGTCGGGGGTCAGCTCGACGGTCTCCTCGGACTCGCTCTCGCTGCCCGGCGTGGTGGTGTCGGAGGTGGCGCCGCCCTCGCCGGGGGACTCGGCGCTGCCGTCGCCGCTGGCGTCGCCCGTGCCGGTGCCGTCGTCGCCCTCGCCCTCCTGGGCGAAGGCCCGGAGCGGTCCGACCTGGGTGCCGATGGCGACCGCGGCGCCCCCGATGGCGACCTTCTTCAGGAAGGACCGGCGGGCGGCGGCGTCGAGGTCCGTGGGTCGAGGAAGAGGTGAGGTCGACACGATCGCCCTTTCTAGTGCGGAGCCGCGCGTGCTCAGAAGTCGAGGCTCGACAGGTCGGGGTGCCACCGCTCGGCCCGTCGGAGGGCCTCGGCCCAGCGCTCGCGGTCGAGCGGCTCGCCGGGCTCGACGACCTCCCGGGGCGCCCACAGGGCGGCCAGCTCGTCGGTGCCACCCCACACCCCGACGGCCAGGCCGGCCAGGTGGGCGGCGCCCAGGGTGGTGGCCTCGCGCTCGGGCGAGACCTCGATCGGGCGCTGGGCGGCGTCGGCCAGGGCCTGGACGAACGACGGGTTGTCGCTCATCCCGCCGTCGATGCGCAGGGCCTCGATCGAGCACCCGCCGTCGGCCTCGGCCGCCTCGAGCAGGTCGGCGCCCCGGTGGGCCACCCCCTCGAGGACGGCCCGCACGATCTGGGGCCGGCCCGACCCCCGGCTGATGCCGAGGAGGGTGCCCCGGGCGCCGTAGTCCCACTTGGGGGCGCCCAGGCCGAGCAGGGCGGGGACGTACCAGACGCCCTCGGTGTCGGCGCAGCGCTGGGCGACCTCGTGCGACTCGGCGGCGTCGGCGATCAGCCCGAGGTCGTCGCGCAGCCACTCGACGTTGGTGCCGGCCGAGAGCATGGCCGCCTCGACGCCCCAGCTCACGCCGCCGTCGCGGCCCATGGTGACGATCGGGAACCCGCCGGCGGGGCCGCGGGCGGCGAAGCCGGGGCGCCGGTCGACGCAGACGTCCAGCATCCCGCCGGTGCCGAAGGTGGCCTTGGCCTGGCCGGGGGCGAAGCAGCCCTGGCCGATCAGCGAGGCCTGCTGGTCGCCGGCGATCCCGGCGATGGGCGGGGCGCCGTCGAGGGCGGTGGCGGGGCCGACGACGCCGGTCGAGTCGACGACGGTCGGGAGCGACGCCCGGGGGATACGCATCTTCGCCAGCAGCTCGTCGGACCAGTCGTCGACGTCGTGGGTGCGGAGCCCGGTGAGGGCGGCGTTGGTCGGGTCGGTGACGTGGAGGGCGCCCTCGGTGAGCGTCCAGGCGATCCACGAGTCGACGGTGCCGACGCACAGGTCCCGGTCGCGGTCGGGGTCGACCCGGTCGAGGATGTCCTGGACCTTGGTGGCCGACAGGTTGGGCGCCAGGCGGATGCCCTCGGCCGCCAGCACCAGGCAGGTGCCGATGGTGCGCAGGTCCTGCCAGCCGAGGCCGGGGGCGACCGGCTCACCGGTGGCCCGGTCCCAGACCAGGGTCGAGGCCCGCTGGTTGGTGATGCCGACGGCGTCGACCGGCCCCCCGTCGGCCAGGGCGGCGCCGGCCAGCTCCCGCACGGCGGCGGCCATCACCCGGCCGTCGAACTCGACCAGCCCGGGGGCCGGCGAGTCGGGGAGCAGCGGCCGGGCGTGGACGTGGCCGACCGTCGAGGCGCGGTCGACCACGGCGGCCCGCAGGCTGCTGGTGCCGACGTCGATGACGAGGATCTTCCCGTGGGCCATGGGGGCTCCTAACGACGTGAGGGGGCCCGCTCGGTGCGGGCCAGGAGGCCGCCGGCGCTGCCGGCCAGGGCGGCGACGAGGGCGGTGGCGATCCAGGTCAGGGGGTTGAGGTCGTCGCCCCGGACCAGGGTGGTGACGATCCCGACGGCCTGGACGATGACGGCGCAGGCCAGCCCGGCGAGGGCGCAGGTCGCCATCGACGCCGTGGGCACCAGCCGGCGGACGACCCAGCCGGCGAAGCAGAACCCGACGATCTGGACGGCGGCGACGGCGATGGCGGGCCCGCCGGCCAGGTCGCCGTCGTCGTCGGCCAGGACGAACCCGGCCACGGCGGCGGGGCCCACGAAGACCAGCCCGTTGAGGGCGGCCTTGCCGGCGAGGGGGAGGTCGACGGCCACTACGACCAGGTGGGGTCGCCGAAGGGCGAGGGGAGGCCGAGCTTGCCGGGGTTGAGGATGCCGTGCGGGTCGAGGGCGGTCTTGGCCGCGGCCAGGACGTCGAAGGCAGGGCCGAGCGCCTCGCGCACGAAGCGGGCCCGGTTGAGCCCGACGCCGTGGTGGTGGCTGAGCGAGCCGCCGTTGGCCAGCACCGCCCGGGTGCCGGCGTCCCAGGCCGCCTGGTAGTACGCCGTGCGGTCCTCCAGCGTGGAGCCCTCGCCGGGGTTGGCGGCGAAGGTGAAGTAGAGGCAGCCGCCGTCGAGGTAGCTGTGCGACTGGTGGGCGCTGGCCACCAGCGTGCCCTCGACGCCCCGGATGGCGGCGGTGGCGGCGGCGTAGATGCGGGGCAGGTCGGCCCAGCGCCCGGTGACCTCCATGGTGTCGACCACGTAGCCCCGGCTGATCAGGGCCTCCAGGGCGGCGACGTCGTTGCGCTTGCCCAGCCAGTGGTCGACGAGGCCGACGTCGATCGGCGTGCTGTCCGCCGCGCACTCCTCGGCCACCACCTTCATCCCCGCCTCGACCAGGGCATCGTCGCCCTCGTCGAGCACGAGCAGGTCGTGGGTGCCCTCGGTGCCGTGGTTGCGGTTCGACTCGATGTCGTCGTAGAGCCGCAGCACGGCGGGTGTGGCGCCCCGGCGGAGGATGCGGCGCATGGCGTCGAGGGCGGCGTCGAAGGTGGCGAAGCCGTAGGCCGCCTTGGCCACGTGGGGGGCGAGCGGGTGGGCCCGCAGCCGCACGCCGGTGATGACGCCGAGGGTGCCCTCGGAGCCGACGAACAGCTGGGTGAGGTCGGGGCCGGCGGCCTGGCGGGGCTGGCCGCCGGTGGTGATCGTCCGCCCGTCGGCCAGGACGACGTCGAGCCCGTGGACGATGTCCTCGATCTTCCCGTAGCGGGTCGAGTACTGGCCGGCGCCCCGGCAGGCGACCCAGCCGCCGACGGTCGCCAGCGCCATCGACTGGGGCCAGTGGCCGACGGTGAGCCCGTGGGCGCCCTGGAGCTCCTCCTCGAACAGGTCGCCGAAGGTGCCGGGGGCGACGTCGACCACCAGCGAGGAGTCGTCGACGTCCCGGATGCCCGACAGCGCCGTGGTGTCGAGCACGACACCGCCGAAGACGGGCACCGAGGCGCCGCAGACGCCGCTGCGCCCGCCGGCGGTGGTGAGCGGGACCGCGGCCTCGTGGCAGGCGGCGACGACGGCCGCCACCTCCTCGGTGCTCGACGGGCGGGCGACCACCCCGGCCCGGGCCGGGACCTGGTTCCCGGTGGCCCAGATCATCGCCAGCGGCCACCAGTCCCGGCTGGCCTCGGCGGTGGTGGCGGGGTCGGTGGTGACCTCGGCGCACACGTCGCCCAGCCGCTCGACGAAGCCGGCGGGCAGGTCGACGGCCCCGCCGATCCGGGCGGTGGCGGCGGCGGCGTCGCCGGCCAGGGCGATGGGCGCGGTGGGCGATCCTGGTCCGGGTCGGAGGTCCGTCACGGGCCGGGACCCTAGGCCAGACGGGCCATCCGGCCCCGCCGGCGCAACGCCCGTACGGTCGGTGCCTGGCACCGACCGTACGGCTCGCTACGCCAGGCGGGTCTCCTCGGTGAGGCGGGGGGAGTCGGGGCCCTCGGGGACGGGGTCGCTGGCGGGGGCGCCGGGGGTGGGGACGTCGGCGTCGGTCGGGGCCCGGTTGGCGGCGCGCTCGTGGGCCAGCGAGGCCTGGTAGGCGGCGACCTGGGCGAGCACCTCGTCGTCGCTGAGGCCGAGCTCGGGCTGGATCAGCCGGGCGACGTCGGGGGCGGCGGCCTCGGAGGCGTCGCGGGCCAGGAGCCGGGCCCGGGTGCGGCGGCTGAGGACGTCGTCGACGGTGCGGGCCATCTCGTGGCGGGCGGCGTAGACGGCCTCGGCCCGGAGGTAGGGGAGGCCCTCGACCAGCGGCTCCCCCAGCGCCGGGTCGCGGTCGACGAGGGCCAGGACGGTGCGGGCCTCGCCGCCGTAGCGCCGGGCCAGGTGCTGGGTGCGCTCGTCGGCGCCGACCGTCAGCGCCTCGTAGCCGTCGGCGCCCCGCAGCCGGAGCTTGGCCGTGCGGCTGCGGCGGGCCCGCCGGGGGACGGTGTCGCCCAGCCCCTCGACCACGGCGTCGATGGTGTCGGCCGCCATCTCCCGGTAGGTCGTCAGCTTGCCGCCGGTGATCGACACGACGCCCGAGGGGGAGGGGGCGACCTTGTGGCGGCGGGAGAGGTCGGCGGTGCGGCCCGAGGCGGCCGACTTCACGAGGGGCCGGAGCCCGGCCCACGACCCGACGACGTCGTCCTCGGTGATCGCACCGCCGGTGGCGCCGTTGATCGCCTTGAGCAGGTAGGCGATGTCCTCGGCCGTGCACTGGGGGTCGTCGACCGGGCCGGTGTAGTCGGTGTCGGTGGTGCCGATGTAGGTCAGGTCGCCCCACGGCACGACGAACACCGAGCGCTTGTCGCCCGGCACCGGCACCACGGCGGCGATGTCGTTGCGGACCAGCGCCCACGGGACGGTGATGTGGACGCCCTTGGCCGGGCGGATCGAGTCGGGGTGGGTGCCCTCGTCGAGGGCCCGGACGTCGTCGGCCCAGACGCCGCCGGCGTTGACCACGGCCCGGCAGGCGATCCGCCGCTCGCGCCCGTCGGCCTCGACGATGGCGGCCACCACCTTGCCGTCGTCATCCTTCTCGAGCCCGACGAGGCTGGTGCCGTTGGCGACGGCGGCGCCGTGGTCGATCGCCGCCGTGCGGGCGAGCGTCAGCGTCAGCCGGGCGTCGTCGGCCTGGGCGTCGTAGTAGAGGTACGAGGCGGCCAGCCGGTCGGCCCGCAGCGTCGGCATGTGGGCCACCGCCTCCTCGGCGCTGATCCGCTGGTGGATCTTGCCGACCCGCCAGCCGCCGGTGAGGTCGTACATCCACATGGCCGAGCCCAGGGCGCGGGACAGCTTGGGGTTCAGGACCCCGCCCTTGCCGGTGAACATCGGGATGAGGAAGGGCAGCACCTCGACCATGTGGGGGGCGTTGCGGAGCAGCCGCTGGCGCTCGCGGAGGGCCTCGTAGACGAGCCGGACCTCGCCCTGCTGGAGGTAGCGGAGCCCGCCGTGGACCAGCTTGGAGGACTTCGAGGACGTGCCCGAGGCGAAGTCGTCCCGCTCGACCAGGCCGACCCGGAGCCCCCGGGAGGCGGCGTCGAGGGCGCAGCCGGCGCCGGTGATGCCGCCCCCGACCACCAGGACGTCGACCCCGTCGGCCTCCATCCGGCGGAGGGCGTCGACCCGGTCGAACCAGCCCGGCCCGATCACGATGCGTGGTCCACGTCGCCCTGCTGGTGCATGACACGGAGCCTACGACCGACCCCCGGGTGCCCCCGAACCCGGAGCGACCCGCGTGGGCGCCCCCTACGGTGGACGGCATGTTCGTCGCCGTCGTCGGAGGGCACGGGCAGGTCGCCCGGCACCTCACCCGCCTGCTCGTCGCCCGGGAGCACCGGGTGCGGGCCATCGTCCGCAACCCGGACCACGGGGCCGACGTCGAGGCCGACGGGGCCGAGGCCGTCGTCTGCGACCTGGAGGACACGACGTCGGACCTCGAGGCGGCGGTGGCGGGCACCGACGCCGTGGTCTTCGCCGCCGGGGCCGGTCCCGGGAGCGGCGCCGCCCGCAAGCACACCGTCGACCGCGACGGCGTGACCCGCACCGTCGCCGCCGCCGAGCGGGCCGGCGTGCCCCGGCTGGTGGTCGTCAGCGCCATGGGCACCGACGACCCGCCCACCGACGACGAGGTCTTCAGCGTCTACCTGCGGGCCAAGGCCGAGGCCGACCGGATCGCCCTGGCGTCGTCGCTCGCCGTCACCGTCGTCCGGCCCGGCCACCTCACCGACGACGAGGGCACCGGCCACATCACCATCGGCCGCCACGTCGCCCCCGGCGCCATCCCCCGGGCCGACGTCGCCGCCGTGGTCGCCGACGTCCTCGCCGAGGAGGGCAGCGCCGGACACATCGTCGAGGTGGTCGGCGGGCCGACCCCGATCCCGGTCGCCGTGGCCGAGATCCCCACTCTTCCGGGCGGGAAGTAGGCGATAACCGCTGACCAGGGCGCACGTCGCCGTCGCCCCGTGTTCGGCCTGCTTCTTGTCCGGAGTGTGAACAGCCGACCACCGCTCTGGACACCGTCGGTGGCAGACGCGATGCTCGGCCTCTTCTGGCCCGATCTGCACCATCGCCCCCGGGCCGGGGCGGAGCGAGCGAACCCCCGATGACCGACCCGACCATCCCGCCGTGGCGCCGCCAGGCCGCCTGCAAGGGACTCGATCCCACGATCTTCTACCCGAGCGACGACGAGGACGAGTGCCTCGACGCCAAGGCGGTGTGTGCCCAGTGCCCGGTGGCGGACCTCTGCTTGGAGCATGCTCTGGGGGTCCGGGAGAAGGAAGGGGTCTGGGGTGGCTGCACCGAGCGCGAGCGGAGACGGATCATCCGACAGCGACGCCGGTCGGCCTGAGGGCGACCCGTCCGGGCCGGCGCGGCCCGTCGTGCGGCGGATCAGCGCCGGCGAGGGCCCGCTGCTCCGCCAGGTCCGCCTCGACGCCATCGCCGAGAGCCCCGGCGACTTCACCACCCGGCTGGCCGACGCCCGCGACCGCCCGGCCGAGGCGTGGGAGCGGGTGGCCGAGGTCCACGCCACCGCCGACGACCAGGCCACCTGGTTCGCCGAGGTCGACGGGGTGATGGCCGGGATGATCAGCGCCTTCCGCACCGAGGACGGTGCCGTCACCATGACCTCGCTGTGGTCGACCCCCGGCTTCCGCCGCCGGGGCGTGGCCGACGTCCTCGTCGCCACCGTGCGGGACTGGGCCTACGCCGCCGGCGCCGTCGAGGTCCGCCAGTGGCTGGTCGAGCGGAACGCCCACGCCCGGGCCTTCCACGAAGCCCTCGGCTTCGCCGCCACCGGCGCCGAGCGCCCCTACGAGCCCAGCCCCGACATCCGCGAGGTCGAGCTCCGCCTCCCCTTGCGCTAGTATCGTCATACACGTAGCATCTCATGTATGACGATGCTGAGCTTCCGCATCGACGACGCCGAGGCCGCCCGGGTCCAGCACTGGGCCGACGAGCTGGGCGTCGACCGCTCCGAGCTGCTGCGCGACGCCATCCGGCGGCGCATCGACGGCCTGATCGCCGAGAAGGAGGCAAGGGATTGGGAGGACGATCCCGAGCTCGAGCGGGTGGTCGAGGCCTTCGGCACCGTCGCCGACTGGGGTCCGGAGGAGGACTGGTCGGACTGGGACGATGCAGCGGGGTGAGGTCTGGTTCGCCACGGTGCCCGGCGGTGGTGATCGCCCGGTCCTGGTGCTGACCCGGGACCCGGTGGCCGACCGGATCGGGTCGGTGGTGGTCGCCCACCTGACGAGGACGGAGCGGGGGCTCGTGTCCGAGCTCCGCCTGACGGCGCGGCGCGACGGCGTGCCCTCGGACTGCGTCGTCAGCTTCGACAACATCCAGACGATCCCCCGGGACCGGTTCCGGCGGAGGGTCGGCCGGCTCTCGCCGGCCCGCATGGCCGAGGCGTGCCGGGTGCTGGCGGCGGCGACCGGCTGCTAGCGGTCCGGCCGGCGGAGGCGGTACAGGACGTGGGGGCGGAGGCGGTGGCCCGCGGGCAGGTTGGGGTGGGCGAAGTCCTCGGCGGGGTCGCGGGTCATCCCGATCTTCTCCATGACCCGGCGGGAGGCGGTGTTGCCCTCCCAGGTGAACGACACGATCCCGGCGAGCGCCATGCGGGCGAAGCCGTCGGCCACCGCGGCCCGGGCCGCCTCGGGGGCGAAGCCGTGGCCCCACGCCGCCCGGGACAGGCGCCAGCCGACCTCCAGCGCCGGGGTGAAGGGGGCGGGGAAGGCGGCCCACCACAGCCCGACGAAGCCGACGAACCCGAGCCCCGGGGCGTCCAGCGCCCACAGCCCGAAGCCGTGCTCGGCGAAGCGGGCCTCGATCCGGTCGACGAAGTCGTCGCTCTGCGCCCGGGTCAGGGGGGCCGGGAGGTGCCGCATCACCTCGGCGTCGGCGTTGAGGGCGGCGAAGCGGTCCCGGTCCGTGGCCGTCCACGCCCGGCGGAGCACCAGCCGCTCGGTGCGCAGCTCGGCCGGGGCCGGGGTCAGCGCCCGCCGAGGCCGGGCCTCGCGCAGCCGGATGCAGCTGAACTCGCCGCCCGCGGCGACGACCCGGTCGACCAGCGGCCAGAGGTCGGGGACGACCTCCAGGACCGCGCCCCGGGCAGCGAGGGCCGAGCGCACGTCGGTGACGGCCTCGACGCCGACCACGCCCGCCGCCGCCTCGCTGACCCAGTAGCCGGCGCCCCGGTCGAGGACGACGAAGCCGTCGGGGTCCAGCCGGTGGACGAGCAGCGGCGCCTCGTCGAGCCGGTCGGCCCAGCCCTCCTCCACGCTGACGACCCGACCGCTCGGCCCGGGCACGCACACCCGGGGGCAGTCGCGGGGGAGGAGGTAGTGGGGCAGGTGCTCCTCGTCGACGGCCCACACGAGGGGACGGCCGGCGTGGGGCGTGCCCGGGGGCGCCGGCCGGGGGACGAGGCGGTCGAGCGGCCCCTCGTGGCTGACGTGGAACAGCGCCGGGGTCACAGGGCGGCGAGGGTGGTGGCGAGCAGGGCGTCGGGCGGGAGGGTGCCGTCGACGGTCACCACCGGGCAGGGCAGGTCGGCGGGCGGGACGTACACCTGCCCGTCGTAGCCGGGGCCGTCCATCCGGTCGGCGAAGGCCGCGTCCTGGTGGGCGGCGTGGCGCTCGCCGGTGACGGAGCGGGCCCGGTAGCGGGCGGCCGAGGTCGCCGGGTCGACGGCGACGTGGACCACCGTGGCCCGGGACCGGGCCAGCAGCGGCCCGAGCCGGGCTCCGGCGAACGACCAGTGCCACGCGGCCTCGGCGACGACGGCGCTGCCGGCGGCGAGGTGGGCGCCGATCAGGGTGTGGAAGTCGTCGAAGGCCTTGCCGCCGACGGTGCGGCGCACCTCCGGGTCCGACCAGTCGAGGTCGGGGAAGGTGTCGGCCACCCCCGTCTTGAGGTCGTCGCGCACGAGGACCGGAAGGTGGAGGGCCCGCCCGAGCCGGCGGGCCAGCGTCGTCTTGCCCGCCGCCGGCACCCCGCAGACGCAGATCAGACGGGGCCGGACCGGGGGCGGAGCACCCGCCGCCGGGGCGACGGGCCCGTCCCCGGGCGGCGCCACCCCGACGGCGCCGTCGATGCCCTCGCGCAGGATGTCGGCGTGGCCGGCGTGGCGGGTGGCGTCGGTCAGGCGGTGGACCATCACGTTGAGGAGGGGCACCTCCTCGTCCCACCAGGGCACGTAGCCGAGGGCGTCGAGGTCGAGGGCCTCGATGGTGGCGTCGGCGTGGCGCCCCACCCGCCGGTGGAGGTCGATCACGTCGGCCCGGGTCTCGTCCTCGCCCGCCCGGTGGTCGCGGCCGAGGGCGGCCAGGTCGTCCCACGCCGGCAGGGGCTCGGGGAAGGGCCGGCCGAAGACGGCCCCGAAGTACCGGGAGTCCGACACGGCGTTGTGCTTCACCAGGCCGAGCAGGCTGGTGCCCGACGGGGTCAGCGGGCGGCGGACGTCGTCGTCCGAGAGGCCGTCGAGCTTCCAGACGAGCACCTCGCGGACCGCCCTCAGCTTCTGGTGGAGCTGGGCCTTCACCACGTCCTCGCCGCGCACGCCGCCAGGCTGGCACGCCGGCGTCCGGGAACGGCGCCGGGCCGTCCCGGACGGCGGCGGTAGGTTCAGCGGCCATGGCCGACGCCCCGACCCCGACGCCCGCCCCGCCGCCGCTCGCCGAGGTCGGGGGCTGGCCCGGGATCCTCGGCGCCCTCACCCAGCGTCGCGACCTCACCCCCGTCGAGGCCCGGGCGGCCATGGCCGAGATCCTCGCCGGCGACGCCACCCCCTCGCAGGTGGCCGGGTTCATCGTCGCCCTGCGGATGAAGGGGGAGACGACGGCCGAGATGAACGGGATGCTCGACGCCATGCTGGCCGCCTCCGAGCGGGTCGAGCTGCCCAGCCTCGACGGGGTGGTCGACATCGTGGGCACCGGCGGCGACCGCAGCCACTCGATCAACGTCTCGACCCTCGCCGCCCTGGTCGTGGCGGGCGCCGGGGGCCGGGTGTGCAAGCACGGCAACCGGGCCGCGTCGTCGTCGTGCGGCTCGGCCGACCTCCTCGAGGCGCTCGGCGTCGTCATCGAGCTGGGGCCCGAGGGCGTGGCCCGCTGCGTGGCCGAGGCCGGCATCGGCTTCTGCTTCGCCCCCCGCTACCACGCCTCGATGCGTCACGCCGGCCCGACCCGCCGCGAGCTCGGCGTCCCGACCGTGTTCAACATCCTCGGCCCCCTGGCCAACCCGGCCCGGGTGCGCCGCTACGTCGTCGGCGTCGGCGATCCGACGATGGCCGAGCGCATGGCCGAGGTCCTCCTCCAGCACGGCGCCGAGCGGGCCTTCGTCGTCCACGGCGGCGACGGGCTCGACGAGATCACCATCACCACCACGTCGAACGTGATCGAGGTGGTCGACGGCGAGGTCCGCCCGCTCACCGTCGACCCGCTGGCCCACGGGCTCGGCCCGGCCCGGCTGGAGGACCTGCGGGGCGGCGACCCAGCCACCAACGCCCGGCTGGCCCACGCCGTGCTGGCGGGGGAGAAGGGGCCGCACCGCGACATCGTCGTCCTCAACGCCGCCGCCGGACTGGTGGCCGCCGGGCTGGCGGCCGACTACGACGCCGGCATCGCCCTGGCCACCGACGCCATCGACCGGGGCGAGGCGGCCCGGGCCCTGGAGCGGCTGGTGGCCACCTCGGTCCAGGCCCGCACCGAGGGACTCTGATCCCCTGGTCGCAACCCGCACCGCCTCAAGGTGCCAGGCACCTTGAGGCGGTTGCAGGACACGGCCTAGTCGCAGCCCGGGGGCTCCTCGCGGGCCGGGCCGTAGGTGGCGATGACCTCGCCGTCGCCGATCGTGTACTCGACGACGTCGGCCTCGACCCGGGTGGCGAAGCCGTAGATCGTCTGCCCGGCGACCGGCCAGCCGTCCTCGGCCGACTGCCCCGCCCCGGTCTCGACGTCGGGCCCGTCGTCGGTGCGCTGCCAGTGCTCGCCCCCGAGGTACAGCCAGTCCATCCCGCAGTGGACGTAGAGCGGGACGGCGTAGGTGACGCCGACCTCGGGCTCCTCCTCGTCGCCGAGGAGGCGGACGTCGGCCGAGTCGCGCGTCGGCTCGGGCACGACCGGGAGGGTGGCGTCGGCCGGGGTGCTCCACGTCCGCACCTCGCTCTCGCCGGCCGACCACAGGACGAGCCGGTCGTCGGTGGCGATCACGCCGTGGACGTCCTCGTACTCGTCGAGGTCGAGGCCGGCCAGGTCGATCCGTGACCACGCCCCCTCGCCGTCGCCCTCGTAGAGGACGGCGGTGCTGTCGCTCTGGCACTGGGTGATGTCGGCGTAGCAGGCGGTCGGGTCCTCCCAGCCGTCGAAGAAGACCGAGACGAGGGTGAGGACCCGGTCGCCGGCGACGAAGAGCGGCATCCCGAAGGCCTCGGGGCTCTCGGCCGGGGGGACGTCGATCGGCGCCCACGTCCGGCCGCCGTCGGTGGAGCGGGCGACGAAGGGCGTGCCGTCGGGGGCGTCCTCGCCACCCTCCCCGGCCCCGGCGGCCAGCAGCGCGTCGCCCAGGAGGACGACCTCCCGGAGCCGGGCGGTGCCGAGCCCGTCGAGCTCCACCTCGGCCCACGACCGGCCGGCGTCGTCGGACCGCCAGGCCACCGTCCCGTCGTCGGCGCCGCCCACCGCCAGCAGGCCGTCGTCGGTGGCCAGCAGCGCCGACGGGCCCCACTCGGCGTCGTCGGCCGCCAGCGGGACCGCCTCCCAGGACGTGCCGTCGGCGGAGCGCCAGGCCCGGGGACCGAAGCCGGCCTCCATGTCGCCGCCGTCGAGGTTGCCCGACTGGTCGTGGCCCACGGCGACGAGCCCGTCGTCGGTGGCGACCAGCCCGGTGATCTCGGCCGGCCCCTCCAGCCCCGTGGTGGCGACCTCGGTCCAGGTCAGGCCGTCGGTCGAGCGCACCAGGTGGAGGTCGAAGGTCGTCTCCCAGTCGTCGGGCCGGGACGGCACCGCCCGGGTGCCCCCGGGCCCGGCCGCCCACCACGCCCCGTCGAAGCGCACCAGCCCGCCGAGGCGCAGGTACCCGGCGCCGGTCTCCAGCGGCGGGCCCGTCGCGAAGGCGCCGTCGCCGGTGGCCACGGCGCTGGACACGACGCCCTCGTCGTCGGCGGTGAGCAGGACGATCGTGTCGCCGTCGACGGCGGTGAGCAGCTCGGTGTCGGCGCCCCGGGCCAGCGGGACCGAGGCGGCGTCCCACTCCGCCGGCCGGCCGGGCTCGGTGCCGCGGACGTCCTCGGGCGGGTCGGCGTCGTCGCCGCCGCAGCCGGCCAGGGCGACGAGGACGAACACGGCGGCGAGGGCGCGACGGCGGGCGAGCACGGGCCCTCCGACGACCACCCCCGCCCCCCGGTTCCCGGCCCGCTCAGGTGCCGGGGACGGCCTGGCCGCGGCCGGGCGGGGCCTTGCGGAGGTCGGGGGCGACCCGGGTGGGGTCGTCGCCCGCCGGGGTGGCGTAGGGGCTGACCCGCTGGACCCCGGCCGCCGTCTCGACCTCGGCCACCTCGTGGCGGGCCTGCTCGAGCAGGTCAAGCTGGCGGGCCAGGTCGTCGAGGGCCGAGGGCTGGCCCTGGGCCATCAGCGGGGCCTGGGCCTGGGCGGCCAGCAGCGAGACCTGCGACGCCACCTGCTCGACCTGGCGGACCTGCTGGGCCAGCGCCGCCAGCTGGGCGCGGCCCTGCTTGCCCTTGATGCGGGAGGCGATCACCAGGTGGGTGTCGAGGGCGACGGCCTCGCGCTCGAGCTCGGCGGTGAGGTCGGCCAGGTGGGGCGCCGTCGGGGCGATGGCGCTGGCCGACCGGGCCACGGCGACCGCCGTCCGCAGCCGCCGGTGGAGCCGGGCCCCGGTGCCGGGGGCGCCGAGCCACGTGGTCGGGGCGGGGGTGGCGACGTCGGGGCTGACCCGGTTCCGCTTCTGGAGGGCCCGGGCCCCGAGCCAGGCGGCCAGGACGGCGAGGAGCAGGCTGAACACCATCACCGCGAGGAGGGCGACGAGCAGCTCGGCCATCACCGCAGGCTACCCGGGACCGGTTCTGAGGCGGACGGCGCCGCCCCCCGGTTCCGCTGCGCCTCAGAACGGTGGCGGTCGGTTCTGAGGCGTGTGGGCTGCGCCGCTGAGCTGGTGGCGCCTCAGAACGGGTGGTGGCTCGGGACGGGTGCGCCTCAGAACGGGGCGGCGGCCAGGGTGGGCCGACGGGTGGGGCGGGGGCCGTCGAGCGGGCGCCCCCCGTACTGGCGATCGGATCCGACGGGATCCCGTCGGATC
>DASTYI010000085.1:0-102825 GCA_035765045.1 Iamia sp.
CAGCTCGGTCATCAGGCTCTGGCAGAACCGCATCACCTCGTCCTCGGAGCGGCCCTTCGGGTCGAAGTCCGATCCGCCCTTGCCCCCGCCGATCGGCAGGTTGGTCAGCGCGTTCTTGAACGTCTGCTCGAAGCCGAGGAACTTCACGGTGCCGAGGTAGACGCTCGGGTGGAAGCGGAGCCCACCCTTGTAGGGGCCGAGAGCGCTGTTGAACTCGACCCGGAAGCCCCGGTTGATCTGGACCTCGCCGTCGTCGGTCTGCCACGGCACCCGGAAGATGATCTGGCGCTCGGGCTCGCAGATCCGCTGGATGATCTTCTGCCGGGCCAGCTCCGGGTGCTTGCTGATCACGACGCCGAGCGACTCGAGCACCTCGCGCACCGCCTGGTGGAACTCCGGCTCCCCCGGGTTCCGGCGCAGCACGTCGGCGTAGACGTCCTCCAGCTTCTCGTCGATCACGTCGTCGTCCCACCTGTTCAGATCTCGTACAGAAACAGACGACCGTAGCGTCGGGAGGTGGGTCGGAGCCCTACCAGGAGATCACGTCGAGGGCGGGCCAGGGCGGGCCGGCACGGAGGGCGGCGAGGAAGGCCACGCCCGACGCCCGGCCGCTCGGGTGGGTGTCGTCGGGGCGCCAGCGGTAGACGGCGACCAGGGCCAGGACGAGGGCCCGGCAGGCGTCGACCAGGTCGGGGTCGGCATCCGGGTACCGCGCCGCCACCTCGGCCGGCACCAGCCCAGGTCGTACTCGACGGGCCCGCGGGCGGTGTTCTCGAAGTCGATCAGCAGCGGCCCGCCGGCCGTGGTGATCACGTTCCACGGGTGGGGCTCGCCGTGGAGGAGCTGCTCGGGACGGCTCCCGTCGGTGAGCGACCGCCGCCCGCCGTCCAGGACGGCGGCGAGGAGGGCACGGTCGGCCTCGGCCAGGTCGGGCGTGAGGTCCCGGTCGGCCAGGTCGCCGGCGACGGCGGCGATGCGATCGGCGACGTGCGGGGCGTCCCCGTCGACCCGCCGCAGCCCGGCGTGGAGGGCGGCGAGCGCCCCGGCGTACTCGGCGGGCGGGAGGTCCCGGTCGACGGAGGCGACGTGGGCCCACAGGGTGACGGCGAAGCCGTCGTGGTCGACGGCGCGGGGCGGGACCCGGGGGTCGAGGGGCGCCACCGGGCTGCCCGTCGCCGCCAGCCGCCGCACCAGCTCGACCTCGCGCTCGGCGCTGGCGTGGTGCCCGGCGTGGTGCGCCGCCGGCGTGACCCGGGCGACGACGTCGGCCGGGGTCAGGCGGGCGACGAGCCGGTTGGAGTCGTTGAGGACCTCGACGTGGTCGACCGCCAGGCCGAGCGCCGTGGCCGTCTCCACCGCGGCCACCACCGCCCGTCGTCCCTCCGCCGGTCGCACCCCCGAGCCTCCTCGTCCACCCGTGCCTCAGTCGAGGCAGAACTCATTGCCCTCGACGTCCTGCATCACGATGCACGACTCGTCGACGTCATCGGCAGGCAGCAGCCGGACCCGGACGGCGCCGAGGGCGACCAGCCGGGTGCACTCGGCCTCGAGGGCGGCGAGGCGCTCCTCCCCCACCAGCCCTGTGCCGACCCGCACGTCGAGGTGGACTCGGTTCTTGACGACCTTCTCCTCGGGGACCCGCTGGAAGAACAGCCGGGGGCCCACGCCCTCCGGGTCGACGCAGGCGAAGGCCGAGCCCTGGTGCTCGGGCGGCAGCGACCGGTCGAAGTCGTCCCAGCTGGCGAAGCCCTCGGGGGGCGGGGGCACGACGTAGCCCAGGACGTCGCACCAGAAGCGGGCGACGCGCTCGGGCTCCGCGCAGTCGAAGGTGACCTGGAACGCCTTGGCTGCGGCCATGGGGTCACCGTACCGACGGGGACCGATGAGCGCCGGCGACCCCGCCGGTCTGAGTACGGTCCGCCCGGCGCCGGCGCCGCGACCAGGGAGAGCCACCCGTGAGACCGCTCCGCTACTCGATCAACATCACCCTCGACGGCTGCTGCCACCACGAGGGGGTCCCGGCCGACGACGAGTCGCGCCGCTACTGGGCCGACCACCTCGAGCGGGCCGACGCCCTCCTCTTCGGCCGGGTGACGTACCAGATGATGGAGGAGGCCTGGAAGCGACCGGCCACCGGGGGGTGGCCCGACTGGATGGACGAGGGGATGATCCCCTTCGCCGAGACGATCGACCGGGCCAAGAAGCACGTCGTGTCGAGCACCCTGCACGACCTCGACTGGAACGCCGAGCTCGTCGACGGGGATCTGGAGACGGCCGTCCGCCGGCTCAAGGCCGAGCCCGGCGAGGGCCTGTTCACCGGGGGCGTGACCCTGCCGCGGGCGCTGGCCGACCTCGGGCTGATCGACGAGTACGAGCTGCTCGTCCACCCCTACGTCGCCGGCCACGGGCCGACGCTGTTCGCCGGCCTCCACCGGCGGCTCGACCTCGAGCTCGTCGGCCGTCACGAGCTCCGGTCGGGCGCCATGGCCCTCCGCTACCGACCCCGCCCCACCGACGGGCCGACGTGAGCTTCGACCCGTACGCCCCCTACGGCCCCGTCGTCGGGACGACGATGCGCATCGCCACGTGGAACGTCTGGGGCCGCTTCGGCGACGCGGAGGCGCGCCAGGCGGGCATCGAGGAGGCGCTGGCCGCGGTCGAGCCCGACGTCGTCTGCCTCGTGGAGAGCTGGTCGACCCCCGAGGGCCACCAGGCGGACCGAGTCGGCGATCGCCTCGGCCTCGCCCACCGCCTCTTCGTCGGCGACTGGGACCAGGAGGGCTGGACCTCGGGCATCGGCGTCGCCTCGCGCTGGCCCGTCACCACCCACGAGCGCATCCCGCTCCGGGGCGACGACGGCTCCGGCACCGGCGAGGCGCTGTTCGTCGCCCTCGACGGCCCCCGCGGCCTCGTGCAGCTCTACGCCGTCATGCTCGACCACCCGCTGGGGGCCAGCGGGCTGCGCCAGGCCCAGGTCCGCCGGCTCGTCGAGCACGTCGACCGCACGACCCGGCGGCGCCACCCGGTCGTCCTCTGCGGCGACTTCAACGCCGGCCCCGACTCCGACGAGATCCGGATGCTGACCGGGCGGAGCGCAGTGCCCGTCCCCGACCTCGTCTTCTACGACGCCTGGGAGGTGGCCGGCGACGGGACCCCCGGCCACACCTGGTCCAACCGCAACCCGCTCGCCGCCCTGTCGCTCTGGCCCGACCGCCGGATCGACCACATCCTCTCGGCCTGGCCCCGCGCCGGCGGCGTCGGCCACCCCACCCGCTGCGCCCTCCTCGGCGTCCCCGCCACCCCCGGCGCCACCCCCCTCTCCGACCACCACGGCCTCGTCGCCGACCTCCGCTACTGACGGCGTCGGCTCGAGGAGCGGCGCAGGCTGAGACGGATGCTGGCCGGTGGTGGCGGAGCGGGCGGGGACCTCCTCGTCAGGTGACGTGCAGGATGAGGTCGTACTCGATGTTGTTAGAGTTCAGCAGGGCACGGATCACTGCGTTGCAGGTGAAGGGCGTAGTGACGTGGTAAGAGCCGACGGCCCGGTAGAGATCAGACACCGCGGGGTGGTGGGTGCCGGTGGGGTTGTCCCCCGAGAGAGTGACGTTCGTCGTGTTGGTCGTGCACAGGGCGGTCTGAGAGTCGCACGTCCTGAACTCCATCCGGATGGTCAGGTTCATCGTGAAGCCAGTCGCAGACAGGGTCATCGTCCCGCCAGTGATGACGAACCGGGTCTTGAACGTGTTAGTGCCTATGGCGAAGTCGCTGTAGCCCAGGGCGACCGACCCGATGACGCCAGTCCCATCAGAGGGGAACTCCACGGGGATGCGGGGCAGGGGGTCAGAGTTCCCGGCGCAGACGTTCGTCGTCGGGTGGGCGACCACGTGGTAAGTGGCGAGGATCGCAGAGGCCGGGCTGTGGACCCTCCACGTACTAGACGGCTGGATCTCGAGGTCGCGGGGGACGGCGGAGGCGGGAGCCGCCGTGGCGGCGAGAAGACCGACGGCGACGACGCCGACGGCGACGAGCCGCTTGATGGTGTGCGTGAGCATGTGGAGACCTTCCTCTGGTCGACAGCGCCGGCAGGTAACTCCCGTCGGCCCCGCCAGTAGGGCACATCCCCTGTCGCGATCCGCTGTCCTCCGTCATTTGACATGAACTGTCTCAACGTGCATGCTCCCCTTCGACTGGGCGGCCTCCGAGGGCCGGAGGGCGCTGGTCAGGTGGGGAGGAGGAAGACGGCGGCGGGGGCCGGGAGGTCGAGGTAGGCCATGACCTCGGCGCGGGCCGCAGGGGGGAGGTCGGGGTCGAGGGGGGCGACGAAGAGGTTGCGCCACCACCGCTCGACGGCGGCGTCGTCGCCGGCGGCCCGGAAGGTGGCGTCGAGGCGGGCGGTGCGCGCCTCCTGCTCGTCCCGTTCCGCCGCCGTGCGGGGGTCGACGAGGGCGACGCGCCGGGCGCCCTGGTCCTCCCACCCGTCGATCGCCGGGCCGACGGCGAGGACGACGACGGCGGTCGCCTCGCCCGGCGCCATCACCCGGTGGGCGGTGCCGGCGACCCGGTGCCCCTCCTCGATGCCGACGGTGAGGCCGGCCCGCTCCAGCTCGTTGACCAGGCCCATCCCCTGGGCGCCGATGCCGACCGGGTCCTCCCACCGCACGAGGTACCGGCCCGTGCCCCCGTCGGCCCGGCGCAGGGCGGCGGCGGTGTCGTCGGCGAGGATGCCCAGCGCCTCGGCCCGACCGCGGTCGGCGGGCTCGACCGACGGTGCCGCCACGGCGGCGGAGAGCGAGAGCAGGGCGGCGAGGGCGACGGGGGCCACGACCGCCGCCCGGCGCACGCCGGGACGGCGGGTGCGCTCGGCGACGACCGCGGCCACCGTCCAGCCGGTGGCGAGCAGGCAGAGCACCGCCAGCCCCATGACCGAGAAGTAGAGGTAGAACCAGCGCTCGCCGCTGATCCGGCTGGAGCTGACGAAGGCGAGCACCACCCCCGCGGCGAGCACGGCGTGGAACCGACGCAGGCTCGGCGGGCCCACCCGACCCGACCAGCAGGCGACGGCGGCGGCCAGCCACAACCCGAGGACGAGGATCCCGCCCGGGGTCCGGGTCGACGAGGCCGCCACCTCGGCACCGTCGGAGGCGCTGAGCCAGTAGTCGAAGCCGAACCGGTCGACCACCTCGCGGGCGCCGTCGACCAGCCCCGCCGCCGGCTCGGTCGGGTGCTGGAGCGAGCCCCGGATGCGGCCCAGGTTGTGGGTGTCGGCCACCTGGTCGATCAGCGGCGGCAGCCACAGCACCAGCCCGACGAGTCCGGCCGTCGCCAGGGCGACGATCCGCCGTCGCCGCTCCTCGGGCGACCCCGTCACGATCCGGTACCCGCACACGGCGATCAGGGCCCCGATCCCCACCCCGACGGTCCCGAGGTACGGCAGGTGGGTCTGGGCGCAGAACGACCCGGCCACCACAGCGACGACCAGGTGCGAGCCGTCCTCGACCACCGACCACGCCGCCAGCACGAAGGCCAGCCACCACACCACGGGCAGGAAGGGGTTCCACGGTTCGAGGAAGACGACCGCCCCGTAGGCCCGCACGAGCAGGGCGCACGCCGCGGCCACGCCGGCCATCAGCGGGATGCCGCCCCGGCGGTGGGCGATCCGCAGCACGAGGGCGAACGCCACCAGGTGCAGGACCAGGCCGGCGGCGCTGAAGGCGAGGGCCGTCCCCCCGAGCAGCCGGTGGACCGGGGCCATGGCCCAGAAGCTCAGCGGCCCCGGGTGGCTGCCGGGGTCGGTCCAGGGGCCGATGCGCCCGGCCAGGCCGACCAGCGGCGAGTCGGCCGTCCCCACGTCCCGCACCCGCATCTCGGTCTGGGCCAGGTCGGTGAGCGGGTGCCACTCGGGGCGGTGGAAGGCGACCAGGGCCACGACGAGCGGGGCGGTGACGAGGGCGTGGAGCCCGGCGCCGACCACGACGGGGCGTCGCCACCACGGGGGCGCGGCGGGGCCGTCCCGCCCCACCCGGGGCGCGGGACCACCGGGTCGGACCGCTGCTCCACCGCTCACTCGCCCGGAGTCTCCGGGCGCGGGCGGGCCGCGAGCGGTCGCGACCTGTCGGTTCGCTGACAACCCCAGGGGGTGTCGTCAGGTGGTGCTGGCGGGGAGGCGGACGACGAGGCGGGCGCCGCCGAGGGGGGCGTCGCCGATGGCCACCTCGCCCCCGTGGGCGTCGACGGCGGCCCGCACGATGGCCAGGCCGAGGCCCGATCCGCCCTCGGCCCGGGCCCGGGCCTCGTCGAGCCGGGTGAAGCGCTCGAACATCCGCTCGCGCTCGGCCGCCGGGACGCCGGGGCCGTCGTCGTCGACGGTGAGCGTCACCGTCCCGTCCCCCTCGTCGAGGGCGACGCGGACCTGCTGGCGGGCGTGGCGGACGGCGTTGGCGAGCAGGTTGTCGATCATCCCCTCGAGGGCGTCGGGCTCGCCGACGACCTGCCCGGCCCGCACCCCGTCGGTGTCGATGGCGACGTCGGTGCGGGTCGCCACCTCGGCCACCCGCTCGTGGATGCTCTGGTCGAGGTCGACGGGCTGGGCATCGGTCACCGGCGAGCGCTCGTGGCGGGTGAGGACGAGGAGCTGGTCGGTCAGCGCCTCCATGCGGGCCAGGGTGGCCAGGGCGTCGGCCCGGGTCCGGGCGATCTCGTCCCCGTCGCCGCCCTCGGTCTCGAGGAGGACGCGCATCCCGGCCAGCGGGCTGCGGAGCTCGTGGCTGACGTCGGCGACGAGCCGCTCCTCGCGCTCGGCGGCGGCCCCGACCGGTCGCAGGGCGTGGCCCACGGCGAACCAGATGACCAGGCCGACGACGGCGGCGAGGGGCACGCCGGTGACCAGCAGGCCGTAGCGCAGCGTCGAGACGCTCTCGTCGACCGGTTGGAGGGGGCCGGCGAGCACCAGCCAGCTGCCCCGGAACCGGGTGGCCACGACCCGGTGGGTGCCGCTCGCGGCGGTGCGGACGGTGTGGGGCCGGAGGGTGTCGCCGGGCTGCCAGAGGGCCGGCTCGCCCCGCAGCGGCGGGCTGGCGAAGAGCACGCCGCCGTCGTCGTCGACCACCTGGAGGGGGAGCTCGATCGACGTCGACACCGAGGCGGGCAGGTTCACCTCGGAGAAGCGCTCGGAGCCGGCGGCGATCGCCTCCAGCTCGCGGTCCATGTCGGCCTCCAGCTCCCGCTCGTGCAGCCGGACGAGGACGAGCCCGGTGACCACCAGGACGGCGAGGAGGCCGAGGACGGTCACGGCGGTGATCCGGACCCGGGCCCGGCGCAGGTCGCGCCGCTCGCCGGTCCGGCGCCGCCCGGCGAGGGCGCTCACGACGCCACCCGCGGCCGGCGGGGCCGCAGCCGGTAGCCGGCGCCCCGGACCGTCTCGATGTCGTCCTCGCCGAAGGGGGTGTCGACCTTGCGCCGCAGCCGCCCGACGTACACCTCGACCACGTTGATGTCGCCGGTGAAGTGCGGCCCCCAGGCCCGGGCGATCAGCTCCTCCTTGCTGACGACCCCGCCGACCTCCTGGAACAGGGCGGCGAGCAGCTTGGCCTCGCGACCGGTCAGCTTGACCTCGGTCGACCCCCGCCAGCAGCGGCGCAGGTCGGGGTCGAACCGCAGGTCGCCGTTGACGTGGACGCTCGTCGCCGCCCGCCGGGCGCACGCCCGCACCCGGGCCAGCAGCTCGACCACCGAGAACGGCTTGGTCAGGTAGTCGTCGGCGCCCACGTCGAGCCCGTCGGCCACGTCCCACTCGCCGTCCTTGGCCGACAGCATGAGGATCGGCGTCCGCAGCCCGGCGTCGCGCGCCGTCCGGCAGACCTTGTGCCCGTTCATCCCCGGGAGCATCACGTCGAGGACGATCACGTCGTACTCCCCGCTCAGGGCCAGCTCGAGCCCGACGGCGCCGTCGGTGGCCGCGTCGACCAGGTGGCCCTCGGCCCGCAGCGCCCGCCCGATGCCGGTGATCATGTTCGGCTCATCGTCGATGAGCAGCACCCTCGTCACCCCGCCACTCCACCACGTCGGGCCCCGACCCGGTCAGGTCTGTCAGCGAATCGTCAGGAAGCCCCGTCCTGCGATCGCCTCAAGGTGCCTGGCACGTTGAGGCGGTCTGCGCCGCTCCTAGGAGGGCTGGCCGACGGGGCCGTCGCCGCCGCGGGGCTGCTCGTCGTCGGGGCGGGGGTAGCCCTCCTCGTGGGTCTCCTGGCCGTCGGCCTCCTCCTCGAAGCGCTGTTCGGCCTCCTCGGCGTCGCCGGTCTCCTCGACCAGCTCCTCCGCCAGCTCGGTGTCACGCTGGATGTTCTGGCCCATCCAGTCGTCGACCGTGCTGTTCTCGGGCTCGCGGACCTCGCCGCCGTTCTGCATGCGTCCTCCTCAGGGGTCGGAGCCCCGGGGCTTCCCGGCCCCGACGGCGCGAAACCCGGCCCCGATCGTGGTTCGGTCCCCGCTCGGCGGGGAGGTCACCCGACCATGCAGGGTGTGCTGATCGTGGTGCTCGTCGTGGCCGTCGTCGCCGGGAGCGTGGTGCTGGCCCGGAGGGTGCGCCACCCCGAGAACACGGCGTCGCACCACGACGAGGGCCGCGGGTCCACCGGCGAGCGCTTCTACAGCGACACGGACCACCCCGCCGGCCCCGACGCCGAGGACCCGATCGGACCCACCCGCGCCGACGGCTGACCGTCGGCGAGGAACGGCAGCGCCGCCGGCCGGTGGGCCGCCGCCAGCTCGGCGTCGGTGGGTGGGCGGAGGACCTCGGCCCGCTCGGCGTCGGGCGTCCAGGCGATGATGCCGAGCTCGGCCATGGCCGCCAGCCAGCCGTCCATCGGCCACCAGCCCCACCGGTCGCGGAACCGCTGGGCGTTGGCCACCGTCGCCGCCGCCTGCTGGAGCGGGGGCTCCCACGTGTCGTGGTGCTGGTGGAGGATCTCGGCCCCGGCGACGAGGGCGACGGGCACCCCCGCCTCCCGGGCGGCGACGGCCAGGTCGGTGTCCTCGCCGGCGTAGCCCCGGTACCCCTCGTCGAAACCGCCGAGGGCGAGGAAGGTCGTGCGCCGCAGCGCCATGTGCAGCCCCCAGACCAGCTCGTGGCGGGCGCCGAGGGCGATGCCGGTGGCCGGTGGGCGCGGGCGGTGCGGGTGGGGCCGGCCGTGGGGGCGCAGCGCCTCGGCCCCGGCGCCGAGCGGGGCATCGGGCGGGAGGTAGAGCACCTCGCCGGTGCAGAGGGCGTCGACGGCGCCGAGGGCGTCCTCGAGGGCGGCGACGTAGCCGGCGGTGGGGATGCAGTCGGCGTCGAGGAAGGCGACGGCCTCGGTGGTGGCCGCCTCGGCGCCCCGGTTGCGGGCCGGGCTGTAGGGGATCCGCTCGTCGGGGCTGTCGACCTCGATCACCCGCACCGGGTAGGGCCGTGCCCCCGCCACCGGGCGGGGGTCCTCGCCGCCGCAGCGGGCGACGACCACCTCGCGCGGGTGGCGGTGGCCGGCGTCGAGCCCGTCGAGGAGCCGTCCGAGCATGGCGTTGCGGTCGCGGACGAGGGTCACGACCGTCAGCCCCGGCTCACCGCCCATCGTGGGACCACCGGTCGGCGTCGTCGCCGGCCCGCCGACGCAGCCGCTCGTACAGCTCCTCGGCGGCGGCCGGCACGGGGACGTCCCGACCGCTGCGGTGCAGGGCGCCGTCGACCGCCCCGGTGTCCAGGGTGCGGCCGGTGAACCCGGCGAGGGCGGCGACCCCCTCGCCGGCCAGGAGGGCGGCGTGGTCGAGCACCAGCCAGCTCCCGTGGCGGAGGTGGGCCAGGATCCGGCGGTTGGCCGCCTCCCACAGCGCCAGGCCCCGCTGGACGGTGACGGTGAGGTCGCCGTAGTAGGGGCGGTCGGCCTCCCACAGGGCGTGGAGGCTCGCCGCCACCTCGGCGGGGTGGCGGACGACGGCGACGAAGACGGTTCCGGGCCGCAGGACCGCCCGCCAGGCGTCGAGGGTCCAGACGAACCGGGGGTCCTTGAGTCCGAGCGGCCCCCCGGCGACGAGGAGGTCCTCCATGCGGCGGCGCTGGTGCGGGTCGGCGGTGATCACGGCGCCCTCGTCAGGGGCGCCGGCCCAGGCCAGGCGGGCCTCGGGCACCGGCAGCGCCCCCCGGCCGACCACGTGGGGGGCGAGGAGCTCGTCGTCGAGGTCGGTGACCCGGACGTCCTCGAGGAAGCCACGGGGGTTGGCCGGCGACGGCGGCAGCAGGTGGTCGCCGAAGCCGATCCCGCCCGAGGCGAGCAGCTGGGCGACGAGGGACGTCCCGCTCCGGGGGGCGCCGAGGACCACGACGTCGGCGGCGCGCCGGACGGTGGCGGGCGGGACGCCGGGAGCGGCGGGGCTGGTGGTGGGCACGCCGCCCACTCACCCGCCCGCCGGGAGCCGACGCAGCGGGAACTTCACCCGAAGGGACGATCGTCGCGACCACCGCCGGCGGGAAGGGCCGCCTCCGCCCGACCCGAACCCGGAGGTCCCCTTGCCCGACCCGACGCCGCGGATCGACACCACGCCGCTCCGCATCGCCCTCATCGCCAACCGGAGGTTCCCGGTCCGGGAGCCCTTCGCCGGCGGGCTCGAGGCCCACACGTGGCAGTTGGCCACCGGGCTGCGCCGCTTCGGGCACCACGTCACCGTGTTCGCCGGGGCCGGGTCGGACAGTCGCCTCGACGCCCGGCGCTTCGGGGGCGGCGAGCCGGTCCTCAGCGCCGCCGCCCGGGCCGACGTCTCGGCCGCTCCGGAGGAGGCCATGGCCGACCACCACGCCTACCTCAGCACCATGCTCGACCTGGCCGCCGACCGGGGGCGGACCTACGACGTCGTCCACAACAGCTCGATCCACCACCTCCCCCTGGCCATGGCCCCGGCGGTGCGCGCCGCCCAGGTCACGACGCTCCACACCCCGCCCACGCCGTGGATGGAGATGGCCGTCCGGACCAGCCCCGACCCGCTGCCGGTGCGCTTCTGCGCCGTCTCCCGCCACACCGCCGAGGCCTGGCGGCCGACGCTCGCCGCCGACGTGGTCACCAACGCCGTCGACCTCGACCGCTGGCCGGTGGGGCCGGGCGGCGAGGACGCCGTGTGGTCGGGGCGGATCGTCCCCGAGAAGGGCCTCCACGTGGCGATCGACGCCTGCCGGGCCGCCGGCGTCCACCTGCGGATCGCCGGCCCCCGCC
Source organism: Iamia sp. (assembly GCA_035765045.1). GTDB lineage: Bacteria > Actinomycetota > Acidimicrobiia > Acidimicrobiales > Iamiaceae > Iamia. The sequence continues at coordinate 11,232 of DASTYI010000085.1, forward strand.
ACGACCCCGGCTACTGGGACGACGAGATCGCCCCCCGGCTCGGGCCCGGGGTCGAGTGGGTCGGGCACCTCGCCCAGCGCGAGCTGGCCGCCCTGGTGGGGCGGTCGGGCGTCGCCGTCGTCTCCCCGCTGTGGGACGAGCCCTTCGGCCTGGTGGCGCTGGAGGCCCTGGCCTGCGGGACGCCGGTCGCCGCCCTGGGCCGGGGCGGGCTGGTCGAGATCCTCGACGCCACGTGCAGCCGGCTGGCCGACGGGGTCGACGACCTGGCCGACGCCGTCACCGCGGCCCGGCGCCTCGACCGGGCGGCGGCCCGCACCCGGGCCGAGCGGATCGGCTCGGTCGACCGCATGGTCGGCGAGTACGTGCGGACCTACCGCGAGCTGTTGGCCGCGGCGTGAGGCCGGTCGGCTACTACGTCCACCACGAGGGGGCGGGCCACGGGGCCCTCGGGGCCGCCCTCTCGACCGTGCTGCGCGACCGCCTGGTCGGGATGGGCTCGGGCGGGCGGCCGGCCGGGTGGCGGGGCCGCTGGATCGACCTCCCCCGCGACGACACCGCCCCGGTCGCCCCCGACCCGACCCGGGGCGGCGCCTGGCACTGGGCCCCGCGCCGGCACCCGGGCTTCGCCGCGCGGATGGGCACGATCGCCCGCTGGGTCGCCGCCGAGCACCCCGTCGCCCTGGTCAGCGACGTCTCCTGCGAGGTCACCGCCCTGGGCGCCCTGCTCGGGGTCCCGACCGCGGCCGTCGTCCTCCACGGCCGGCGCGACGACCGGCCCCACCGGCTGGCGTGGGACTCGGCCGACGCCCTCGTCGCCCCCTGGCCGGCCGCCCACGCCGAGCCCTGGTCGGAGCCGTGGCGGGCCAAGGTGACGACGCTCGGCCTGGTCAGCCGGTTCGACCACCGCCCGCCGCCGGGCCGCCCCGCCGGACGGGAGGTCCTGGTGCTGCTGCCGTCGGGGGCCCACGGCGTGGCCCTCGCCGCCGTCGAGGCGGCCGCCCGCGCCACCGCACCCGGGGGCTGGCGCTGGACCGTCGCCGGCGGCGACGCCGGGCCGGGTGGCGAGGTCCGCGGGGTGGGGCGGGTGGAGGACCCGTGGCCGCTGCTCACCCAGGCGCGGGTCGTCGTCGCCACCTGCGGGGCGGGCTCGGTGGCCGACGTCGCCTGCGCTCGCCGCCCCGCCGTCCTCCTCCCCCAGGACCGGCCCTTCGACGAGCAGCGCGCCTTCGCCGGCCACCTCGACGGCGTGGCCCCGGTGGTGGTGGCCGACCGCTGGCCGGACCCGGAGCGGTGGCCCGGGCTCCTCGACCGGGCCGCCGGGCTCGACCCCTCGGGCTGGGACGCCCTCCACGACCGCGGCGGGGCCCGCCGCCTGGCCGCTCTCCTCACCCGACCGGGCGAGGTCTGGTCCGAGACTGCGACCATGAGCGGGCTCCTCACCCGCTGAGGGACGCAGTCTCAGGTCGTTCCCTCACCCGACCGGGGTAGGGCGCGCGGGTTTCACGCGACGGCCCGCGGACAGTGGGCGCGGGTGCCGAGCCTGCCGCCGACCGCCCGCCCGCTCTGGGTCGCCCCCGAGGTCACCCGGCCGCCGCTGGAGGGCGACGTCACCACCGACGTCGTCGTCGTCGGCGGCGGGATCGCCGGGCTGACCGCCGCCGTCCTGCTGGCCCGGGGCGGGGCCCGGGTGCGGGTGCTCGAGGCCGGGACGGTGGGCCAGGGCACCACCGGCGCCAGCACGGCCAAGGTCACCGCCCTCCAGTCGACGCGGTTGTCGGCGGTCCGCGCCGCCCACGGCGACGATGCCGTCGTCCGCTACACCGAGGCCCAGCTGGCGGCCCAGGCGTGGATCGCCACTCGGGCCGAGGAGCGCTCGACCCTCTGCCGGCTGGAGCTGCGCGACGCCGTCACCTACGTCACCGAGCCCCACCACCTCGACGACATCGAGGCCGAGGTCGACGCCGCCGTCCTGGCCGGGCTCCCGATCGAGCCCGACGACGAGGTCCCCGAGCTGCCGTACCCGGTCCTCCGGGGCATCCGGCTCCGCGACCAGGTCCAGCTCGACTCGCGGGCCTGGGCCGCCGACCTGGCGGCCGAGCTCGACGACCTCCCGACCGCCACCGTCCACGAGGGGAGCCGGGTCACGGGGATCGACCCGCGGGGCCGCCACGTCACCACCGCCGACGGGAGGGTCCGCGCCGACCACGTCGTGGTCGCCACCCTGCTCCCGATCACCGACCGCGGCGCCTTCTTCGCCCAGCTCGAACCGGCCATGTCCCACGGCATCGCCGTCACCCTCTCCGAGGCCGTCGCCGACGGCTTCCCCATGGCCTACGGCGAGGGCGACTCCAGCCGCTCGCTCCGGACCGCCACCACCGGCGACGGCACGCCCGTCCTGGTCGTCGGGGGCGCCGGCCACACCGTCGGGCGGGCCGCCGACACCCTGTCGGAGCCCGAGGAGCTGCTGGCCTGGGCCACCGACCACTTCGCCGTCGACGCCGTGACCCACCGCTGGGCGGCCCACGACCTGCGGCCGATCGACGCCGTGCCCTTCGCCGGGCGGGCCGACCGCCTGCCGGGCAGTCCGTGGGTCATGACCGGCTTCGCCAAGTGGGGCCTGACCAACGGGACGGCGGCGGCGATGACCGTCGCCGGCCGCATCCTCGGCACCGAGGCCCGGCCCTGGGACGGCCTGTTCGACCCCCGCCGCCACCGCGGCCTGACCGGCGCCCGTGAGGCCGCCCGGCTCAACGCCGAGGTCGCCCGCGAGATGACGGTCGGCTGGGTCCGGCCCACGCGCCGCCGGCGGGCCGTCGTCCCCTGCGGGTCGCCCCCGGGGACCGACGACTGCACCGTGTCGCGGGTGTGCACCCACCTCGGTGGCGTCGTCCGCTGGGACGCCGCCGCCGGCACGTGGGACTGCCCGCTCCACGGCTCCCGCTTCGACGCCGGCGGCGTGGTCGTGGCCGGCCCGGCCATCCGCTCCCTCCGCCGCCACGACGGTGCGCCGCCGACCGACGGCGACCCCACCACCCGCACCCGCTGAGGAGGAGACGCCGTGGACGACATCACCGCCACCCGCTGGATCGACGGTGCCGCCTGCCGGGGGCGGCTGGAGCTGTTCTACGCCCCCCACGCCGAACGCCCCCCGGCCCGGGCCCGGCGCGAGGCCGAGGGGCGCCGGGTGTGCGCCGCCTGCCCGGTCCGCGAGCCCTGCCTCCGCCACGCCCGGTCCCACGGGGAGATGGGGCTGTGGGGCGGCGAGACCGAGGAGGAGCGGAGCGACGCCGGCTACCCGCCCCGCACCGACCCCGTCCTCGTCGTCCGCCGCCCCCTCGCCAGCTGAGCGGGCGGTGACGAGGACCAGGGCGTGTCCTGCGATCGCCTCAAGGTGCCAGGCACCTTGAGGCGATCGCGTCACCTGCGGGTCGAGGACTAGGTGGGGACCGGGGCGTCGTCGAAGAGCGAGTGGATCTTGTCCATGAGGGCCGAGGCGCTGAGGCCGACGGTCTGCATCGCCTTGCTCCGGGCCTGGACCACCATCATCTGCTGGCGCATCTGCCGGGCCCAGCCGATGTGCTCGGCCTCCTGGGGGAGGACCTGCTCGACGGCCCGGCTCAGGGCGTCCTTGACCTCGCCGTCGGCGAGGCCCTCGGCCAGCGCCGCCAGCGTCTCCCAGTTGGCGCTGTCGATGGTCTCGGCCAGGACGACGGCGTTCAGCATCACCATCTCCTGGTCCATGAGGTCGACCGAGCCCGAGAGCATGAACGACCCCTCGAGGGCGCCGAAGTCGTACTTCTCGGTCGACCGGGCCATCGGGCTGGTGTAGCCGGGGTCGCCCCCGAGGGCCGTGATCAGCTCCTCGAGGATGGCGATGTGGGTCTCGGTCTCGGTGCCGAACTCCTCGTAGCGGCGCTTGAGCATCGGGTTGTTCGAGCGGCCGGCGACCGAGCGGTACAGGTGGAACCCGCAGCGCTCGTGCATCAGCATGTCGCTGAGCATGTCGGCGATGAACGGGCCGTTGAGCCCGGCGCTGCTGCCGAGGTCGGCGTGGGCCTCGTCGAGCACCAGGCGCTCGGGGTCGATGGCGACCATGGGGCCGGGCTTGGCGGTCCCCCCGAGGTGGTAGGCGGCGTTGGTGGGCATGTCGTCGGTCTCCTCTCAGGCCCGGCCGGCCGGCTCGGGCATCGGGTAGACGGGGTTGGGCCCGTCGGTCTCGTCGCGGTACTCCTGGCCCCGGGCCTCGCGGGTGGCCTCGATGACCTCCTCGCCATAGCTCCCGTCCTTGTTGACGATCGCCTGGTACTGGTGGAACCGGTGGTCGTCGGGCATCTGCTCGAGGCTCATGTAGTCCTCGAGGTTCGTGCGCAGGTCCACCGTGGCGGCGAGCACGTCGCGCACGTACTGCTTGTTGGGCTCGAAGGTGAGCGGGACGCCGGGCAGCTCGGGCGGCAGCAGCTCCTCGGGCTCGCGGCCCTCGAAGACCCGCAGCAGCCGGGCCGCCTCCTGGAGCTGGCCGATCTCCATGTTGAGGTGGAGCTCCCACAGCTGCTTGACCCGGGGATCGGTCTCGGTCTCGAACATCGACCAGTAGAGGTAGACCTCGTTGGCCTCGTGGAACAGCAGGTTGGCGAGCCACGAGTCGAGCGGGTCGAGCAGCGACTCGTAGTGCGAGACGTGCTCCTCCTCGACCTGGCCGATCTCCAGGTAGAGGCCCCGGGCGATCGGCTCCATCAGGTCGGGGCCGACGTTCATGTAGTAGTTCATTGTCTGCTGCTCGGCGGCCACGATGGTCATCACGTGCATGCGTGACAGCGGGTTCACCGTCTGGGTGGCGAAGTGCCGGCGGAGCATGTCGACCGGGTCGCGGTGGTGGGCGAAGGTGGGCCGGCCGGGCGTGATCTCGGTGAGGCCCTGGGTCAGCTCCTTGGCGTACTTGCCCTCGATCAGGTCGTAGAGGTTGGCGTACCGGTAGAGGTGGTCGAAGTCCTCCAGGAGGGCGAAGTCGAGCGCCATCTTGAGGTTCGGGTCGGGCTCGTTGCGGGCCAGCCAGGCCGTCAGGTCGACGGCCACCTGCTCGTAGCCGATCGTCAGCTCGAGCACGGTGTTCTCACCGGGCAGCAGCCAGTTCACCGCCTTCTGCTGCTGCTGCTCGACCCGCCGGCTGGTGGCCAGCGAGCGCTTGAGCTCGGGGTTGTCGGTGTTGCGGGCGAACTGGTGCGAGAACATGATCGACTCGACCTCGATCCCGTTCATCAGGATGACCCTCGTCATCGTGTACGGGTCGTCGGGCCGAGCCGGGAGGGGGTCGACGTTGAGCTCTCTCCACGATCGGAACTGCTCCTCGATCGGGATCCCCTTGTGCTCGAGCGGGTTGAACCCCATTGGGCGCCTCCTTGGTGCGGATCCGGGCCAGCCCCTGCTCTCCACCGGCCATCGTCCGAACCACGCCCGCCCCGGTTCACCCCAACAGGTCACGCGGTACCCTCCTCGACCCTGGGCACCGATGAACCCACCGGTGGGATGTCACAGGATCCGACGGCGGCGCCGGACCGTCCGGGCGGGCGGCTCGTCCTCCTCGTCGCGCTCGGGCTGACGCTGCTGCCGCTGGTCGTGTCGGCGGTCCAGCTCCTCGTCGTCCGGGACGACATCCACCCGACCAGCGACCTGGCCGCCATCGAGATGACGACCCGCGACGTCGGCCACCACGCCGTCCTGCTCGGGCCGTTCTCGCGCGACGGCTGGCACCACCCCGGGCCCCTGTCGTCGTACCTCTACGCCGTCCCCTACCGGCTGCTGGGCAGCACGTCGGCGGCCATGGGCGTGGCCGCCCTGCTGGTCAACGGGGCCGCCGTCGCCGGCATGGCCGCCGTCGCCCGACGGCGGGGCGGGACGTCGCTGGCCCTCGCCACCCTCCTCGTGGGCGGGCTGCTGATCCGGTCGCTCGGGCCCGACATCGTGCGCTCGCCGTGGAACCCGTCGGTCACCGTGCTCCCCTACGGCCTGCTCGTCCTCCTGACCTGGGCCCTGCTCGCCCGCGACCGGTGGGCGCTGCCGGCGGCGGTCCTCGTCGCCTCGTTCGTGGCCCAGACCCACGTCGGCTACGTCGCCCTCGGGCTCCCCCTCCTGGCGTTCGGCACCGCCGGGCTCGTCGTCGGCACGCTGCGGTCCGGCGCCGGGGACCCGGGGGCGCGCCTCCGGCCCTTGCTCCGCCCCGGCGTGGTGGCGGTGGCCGTCGGCGCCCTGGTGTGGGCGCCGCCGGCCTACGAGCAGCTCACCCGGGAGCCGGGGAACCTCGGCACCGTCGCCCACTGGTTCCGCACCGGGGGCGACGCCGGCGCCCCGGCCCAGGGCGTGCGGGCCGGCTGGCGGCTGGTGTCGGGCCAGTACGGCCCGGTGCCGGAGTGGGTGCGGGGCCGGGCCGCGCCCGACCTGTTCACCGCCGAGCCGACCGTCCTGCGCGACCCGGTGCTGCCCGTGCTGCTGCCGCTGGTCGTGCTGGCCCTCGTCGGGCTGGTGCGGCGCCGGGTGCCGAGCGCCGGGGGCCTCGGCGTCGCCTGGCTGGCCGCGTCCGTCCTCGGGGTCGTGGCCACCGCCCGGGTCATCGGGCCGGTCTACGCCTACCGCACCGGCTGGACCCTGGTGCTCGGCGCCATCGGCGGCCTCGCCCTGGCCTGGGGTGCCGGACGGGCCCTGGCCGACCTGCCCTGGCGGCCCAGCCGGGTCCCGGCCACCGCCGGCCGGGCCCCCGCCCGCCGGGCCGCCGACGCCGAGGCCGGGCGGCTCCCGGCCGTGGCCGCGCGGGCCGCCGTCCTCCGCCGGGCCTTCGTGCCGGGGGCGCTCGCCGCCCTGGCGGTGCTGGCGGCCGTGTCGTCGGTGACCTACGCCCGGGCCGGCGTCCCCGACGCCGAGCGGGCCGGCCAGATCGCCGCCGTCGCCCCCGCCGTCCGGGCCGCCCTCCCGCCCGGTGACGGCGAGGTCGTGGTCGACGGCCGGGCCGGGGGCTGGGGCGGCATCATCCTGGCCCCCGGCCTGGTCCTCGAGCTCGAACGCCACGGGGTCGACGCCGTCCTGCCCTCGGGCGAGGGCCTCGGCGCCCACCGCATCCACCACGGCGGCCCGGTCCGGGCCCGCCTCCTCGTCGCCACCGGCGGTTCCATCGTCGCCGCCGCCGCCGGCGAGGGCCGCACCCTGGTCGCCCACGACGGCCTCCCCCTGGCCATCCTCCGCACCCGCCTCGCCGCCGGCCAGACCGTCCCCGACACCGCCGCCATCGCCGTCTTCCTCGTCATTACCCCCTGACGCTGATATGAGTCGCTGAGGGCTTGTCCTCGGGGACCAGAGGTGCCAGAAGGGGGCCCTTCATCAGCATGAGGGTCCGGCGCGCCAACGCCGTGTCCCCCTGGCACCTCTGGAGGTGTTCATGCGGGACGACCGTTCTCGTCGGTGAGCTCCGCCGCCAGCTCGAGAACGATGGACAGTGAATCCCTGGTCAGAAAGCTGAAGTCGTCCAAGTGAAGGTGGGAGCCGACGGGCACCTCCGGGTCGGCGAGAGCGAGGAGACAGTCCGCAAGGGCCGTCAGGCCGGGACGGTTGGCGCGCAGGACGACCTCTCCCCCCGTCGCAACGATCCGAGCCCATGCGTCCCCGCTCCATTCGAAGGTCACCCCCTTGGACGGGTCATACGCATCGATCTCCCTGATCTCTCGACGCTTCATCTCAGTCATCCCAGAAGTAGATGTGGCGGTTCTCCACGATGCGGCCTCGGCCGGTGTTCTCATCCCACTCACGACGCTCGAAGTTCACGTGGGGCCCCCCACCATGGGCGCCCGTAACGTCCCCCTCCTGCATTCTGACCTGCCGCTTCCTATCCTTCGAGACGAAGCGACCTGGGGATTCCTCAACGTAGCCCTCCCCGAGGAACTCCTCGACGGCATCGAGCACGACGTCGGTTGGCAGTGTCGCACCATTGTCCGGCGCCGGATGAGCCTCCTCTTCTTCCCGGTCCCGACGCCGGTCCTCCGCCTGGGAATCCTCGATCGCCTCAGCCGCCAAGTACCGGTCTCTTGCTTGACGGGCGGCAGCGAATGCCAAGACGCCTGATCTCGGGGGCTCCTTCAAGATGTCCCAGAGCGGCGGGCCGATGAGGCCGGTCGTCCCCGTCGACGTGCTCGCCAACTCGATCCTCGGGGTTGGGTCGCCGGGGGCGATGTCGGCGAAGTCGGCCTGGGCCATGGGGTCGCCCGGGTCGATGTCGAGGTTGGTGGCCGGCGGTACCGGTGACACGTCGGGCACGTAGTCGACCGTCGGGGCCGTCGTGGCGGCGTAGGTCGGGGTGACCGCCTCGATGGTCGGCTTGCCGGTCGAGGGCGGGGGGACGAGGTGCCCCGGGGGCGAGGGGACCTGCGGCTGCACCGACGACCACCACGGTCGTTGCGGCCTCGGTGGCCGCGAGGGTGGCGGCGGCTCGCTGGGCGAGGTGGGACGGTCCGGCGCGGGCGGCGGCGTGGGGTTGCACCGGCTCCCGCACGGCGGCGGAGGCGGGGGTGGAGGAGGCGGGTTGCAGCCGAGGCAGCTCGGCGGGCGGGGCGGCGGCTTGTACGGGGGCCGATCGCAGTGGTCGAAGCCACGCGATTGGATCGACCGGGGATCGGGTTTGCAGTCGCCGTAGGCCGGGTCGTGGCCGGTGGGATCGGTCACGGTCGTGGGGTTGGCCGCGCCGTAGGTGTAGCGGTTGGTGGACGCCGCCGTACCGGTGAGGTTCCAATCGTCGCGGGAGAGGAAGGTGCCGGTGTCGGGGTCGTAGAAGCGGGCGTCCATGTGGACGATGCCCGATGCGGACGTCCAGTCGCCCTGGTACCCCGCCTGGGGTTGGCCGCTCCCCGCCCCGGTCGACGCGCCGAAGGGGCTGTAGCCGGCGCTCGAGGGGAGGCTGGTGGCGCCCGGGGTGAACGTGGCGGTCACGTCGCCTCGGTGGTTCTCGCGCAGGAACCGGGCAGGAGCGCTGGACAGGGCGACGGCACGGGGACTGCCGTCGGGGTTGCGCTCGTAGCGCTGCCCGGTGTCGGTGGCGACGGGATCGCGTTCGAGCCCGGCGTAGGCCAAGGGGTTGCCGTCGACGGCGGCAAGTCGGTCGAGCCCGTCCCACTGGTAGGTGTCCGAGGCCGTCGGGGTGGTCTCCTCGACGAGTCGGTCGAAGGCGTCGAACCGATAGTCGGTCGATCCCGAAGGCCCGGTGGTCGCATCGAGGGTGCCTCGCGCCGTCCAGGTGTAGGTCGTGGTGGCCGGGCCCTCCGTGGCGGTGGTGACCCGGTTGCGCTGGTCGTAGGTCGCGCTGGCCGTGCCGTTGGTCAGGCGGTTGCCGGCACCGTCCCACGTGGTCGCGATGGTCGAACCGGGACGGGCCGTGGAGACGAGTCGGCCGGCGGTGTCATAGGTGTAGGACTCGGTACCGGCCCCGGCGACGGTCGCCGGCCCTGTCGTCGTCGAGGCCAGGTGGGCACCGTCGGGCGCCCAGGCCCAGGTCTGGCTGGCCAGGACGGTCGATCCCGTGGACAACGTGTCGCTCACAGGGTTGCCGAGGACGTCGTAGCCGAATGACCGCGTGGTGCCGCTGCCGAAGGTGGTCGCAGCCAGCTGGCCGGCAGCGTCGTAGGAGTAGGTGGCGGTGGCGGTGGACCGGCTGCCCGTCGCGGTCTTGAGGAGACCGCTGGGCCAGTAGGTGAACGTCGATGTGGCACCGTCATCGGTACGGCCGGTCATCCTCCCGGCACCGTCGTAGGTGAGCTGGGAGCTCCCCATCGCACCGGCGGTGGCGATCAGGTTGCCGCGGTCGTCCCAGTCGAGGGTGGTCGCCCCACCGGGTCCGGACACCGAGGTCGGCCGGCCGGCGAGGTCCCACGTCAGCGTGCGCGAGGTGTCGGCATCGCCGCCGGTCCCGGTCTCCGCCACCAGGTTGCCGAGGGCATCGTGGTCCGCCGTCCGGGTCACGCCCCCCGGCGCCGTGCTCGTGGCGACCAGGCCCGGGGCGGCGTAGGTGTGGCTCCAGGTGCGATCGGCGACCGCGGGGTGGGACGGGGTCGACGGGTCGATCACCGAGGCGAGGTCGTCCCAGGGGGTGTAGGTGAACCAGGTGTCGTTGCCGTTCCCGTCGGTCGATCGCACCCGACGGCCGACGGCGTCGTAGCCCTGCGACGTGGTGACGCCTCCGGGTTGGGTGATCGTGGTGACCCGTCCGGCGCCGTCACGGCCGTAGGTGGTGGTGACGGGGCCCGAACCGGGGTTGGGACCGGGTGTCGTCTCGGAGAGGAGCTCGCCGTAGGCGCTGTACTCGTACTGGCGGGTGCGGACGAGGGTGATGTCGTCGTAGTCGCGCACCGCCGTGATGTTGCCGAGGCCGTCGTAGTCGATGTCGGTCCGCCGATCCAGGGAGTCGGAGGTCCGCACGACGCGACCGGCGTGATCGCGCCAGATGCGCTCGCTGATGACGCCGCCGCCGCTGTCCGGCGCGGTGGTCCGGTTGACCTGACCGTCGCTGTCGTGGTCGAAGGTGAACGGACCGCCGACCGGCGGCTGGACGCGCACGAGGTCGAACTGGTCGTCGTAGGTGTAGTCGGTGCGGTAGGTCCCCGGGGTGCCGTAGCGCTCGTGCTGGGTGCTCCAGAGCCGGTTGCCGACGCTGTCGTAGCCGTACTGCTCGACGGCCCCCTCGGGGCCGATCACCCCGGTGAGCCGCCCGTCGCTCCACTGGTAGGTCGTCTGGCCGCCCGTGCCGGGGGCGCCGAACGTCGGCCCCGTCCGGGTGACGGTGCGCCCGCGGTGGTCGGTGACCTCGGTGCTGGTGGTGCCCCGCAGATCGTCGAACACGGTGCGGGTGCGCCCCTCGTCGTCATAGGTGATGGTGGTCGACGGGGTGAGCGTGCTCCCTGGTGAAGGTGCGTAGCCCGGGGCCGTGAGCGTCACCGGGCGGCCGAGGGCGTCGTGGTCGACGGTGCTGGTCCGCCCGTCCGGCTCCTCCCGGTGGGTGCGCTCGCCGAAGGCGTTGTAGCCGTACCTCGTCTCAGGTCGGACGGTGGTCGGTGCTTCGCCGTAGCCCTCGGCCACGACCTCGGGGCCGGTGGTGAGGACCTCACGACCGAGGGCGTCGTAGGTGTGATCGATCCGACGGTTGCCGACGGTCGTGCTCGTCAACAGGCCCCGATCGTCCCATTCGTAGTCGGTGATGCGGGGCGGGGCGCCGCCCCCTGCCTCCTCGGCGATCCAGGCCAGGTCGGCGGTGGGCGCGGGGCCGTAGCCGTAGACCGTCACGTCCTCGTCGTCGACGTCGTACACGCGGACCCGTTCGATCCGACCGTCGGGCCGATAGTCGTAGCTCGCAGCCCGGTTGTCGCCACTGGTGCTGACCAGGGCGTTGGTGAGGTCGTAGGTGTGCTCGGCGAGCTGCTCGCCGTTGCGGGTCACCGACCACACCTTGTTCCCGGCGAGGTCGTAGTCGGCATCCTCGATGATCCACGCGTGCGTGGGGTCGGTCGGCGCGAGCCGGTAGTTCGAGATGCGCGACTGCTTGACGAGGCCGTCGTCCCAGTAGGTGTACGACGTGATCGAGCCGCTCTCGTCGACCGTGCGGTGGAGACGGCCGGCCGGGTCCCACACGTTGGCCACGACGAGGCTGGTCGGGCCCGGGGTGAGCAGGTCGCTCTCGTACCCCCTGTGCACCTGGCCGGTCCGCGTGTAGTACCAGCGGGAGCGGGTGCTCTCGGGGGTGTCGACCTGGCGAGGCTGACCCCGCCAGTTCCAGCTGGTCGTGGTGACACCACCGTCGGGGTCGACCCGGCGGGTGGGCCGACCGTTGCCGTCGAAGTCCTCCCAGGTCGTGGTCCGGTCGGCCTCGGTGCCGCTGCTGGAGCGGGTCTCGGCCGTGAGTCGCCGAGCCTGGTCGTAGCTGCGGGTGACGGTCTCGGCCGAGGTCACGGTCGAGACCAGGTTCGTGGCAGGGGGGCCGGTGACGCTGACGACGTCACCGGCCGCGTCGTAGCCGTAGGTGGTGACGACGTCGGGTCGTGTGGCGCTGTCTTCGGTCCGTGTCTCGACCCAACCCTCGTCGGTGTAGTCGAACCTGATCCGGAGGCCCGATGGTTGGATGATCGTGGTGAGCTGGCCCCCGACGTACTCGTAGCCGGTGACCCGTCCCGCCGGGTCGGTGTAGCTCGCCAGCTGACCGTCACCGGTGGCGCCGTCGACGTAGGTGTAGGTCTCGGTGCGACCGGCAGGGGCGTCGGGGACGATCGGCGACCGCCGGGTCAAGATGCGACCGTCGGCGTCGTAGGTCATCAAGGTCGCGTTGACGTCGACCCTGTTGCTCGACACGCGGGGGTCCCACATCTTCGTCGGCAGGCCCCACCGGGGGTCCGACCGGCGAAGGCCGCTCGGGTAGGAGTACCAGGTGGTCGGCCAGGTTCCCGTCCAGGCCGTGCCGTCCCGGGTCGTCGAGGTGCCGACGAGGTGACCGGTGGCGTCGCGCCAGAAGCCCCGGGCGAGGCCGTTCTCGTCGATCTCCTGGAACACGTAGCCCAGCTGGTCGTAGGTCCACCGGAAGACGTGCGCCGACTCGCTCCGGCGCGACATGAGTCGGTTCCAGCGATCGAAGGTGTAGACGAGCGCCACCGGGGTCGGCTCCCCCGAGTCTCGGTCATCGGGGTCGTCCGGCTGGTCCACCGTGGCCACCCGGCAGAGGGCATCGTCCTCCGGCGCCGGGCAGGCCTCGGTCGCCGCCGAGTAGTCCCATTGGTGGCCCTCGCCGTCGCGACGCCACACCACCACCGGCTCGCCGCTCTCGGTGTGGTGGAGCCGGAGATAGGTCGTGCCGGCGACCGAGGCCGTCTCGAGCGGGCCCACGCCGTCTCCCCAGGAGTCGTAGTCCTGGTAGGTGTAGGTGTGGCAGCCGCGCTCCCCGGTCGGGCGGGGATCACAGACCTCGACGAGGTGGCTGTCGTCGGGCGAGTAGCCGTACGTCCAGGCCACCGCCGGGTCGGCGGATAGGCGCACGGTTCGCAGCCTGCCCCCGCTCCACCCGAGGTCGAAGGTCGAGGCTCCCACCTCGACCACGAAGGGGACGTCCGAGAACGGGCTCGTCCGCTCGAACCTGATGGTCGGGCGACCGGGGTGGGTGATCTCGTCGAGCCGGCCGACACCGTTGAACCGGTACTCCGTCCGATCGGCGGTCCGCAGCACGTAGCGCGCCTCGACCACGTCCCACGTGAGGGTGTCGGTCTCGCCCATCGGACCCTTGTAGACGTGCTCGGTCGCCCCGGACGCCACCGGGTCCCGGTACCACCACTCGTGGCGTCCGTCCGCCCGACGGACCTGCATCGACACCGGGTTGGGGTACTGGGGATCGATCACCAACCGCAGGTCGAAGATGCTCGACCACCCGCGCCCCATGGCCCCCGTCTCCCGGTAGGCGATCGAGTGGTAGGTCCGGTTGACGGCGAAGGTGGCGCTGCCCCAGCCGACCGAGGCGTCGGTGGCGACGGCGCGGTAGCTGCCGGTGGCGAGGTCCACCCCACCATCCGACGCCGTGGCGCTCACGTCACCGATGCGGCCCAGCGGGAACTCCTGCTTGCCCGCCGGGATGACGACCGAGGGCTCGGCGAAGCGGGGCTCCAGCGCGGCCTGCCCGTCCCGGACGTATCCCCACCAGTAGCCGGCCTCGTTCCAGGCCGGGAGCGCCGCTGGCGGCGTCCACACCTTGGACGACTGCCACCCGGAGCTCTGACAGCCGGGTCCTGACGACGGGAAGTGGCTCGGCTGGTCCGGCCCGGGGCAGATCCGGAAGAAGTACTGGAGGTCGGCGTTCGGGTACTCGTCCGGGTCGTTGGCGTCGATCCTCAGCTGCGGTGATCGGCTGATCATGGTGTGACCCGACCGGGGGGTGCTCCCCGTGATCTGTGGCGTCTCGTGGAAGACCTGGAAGCCGATGCCCGCCCCCGGCACGCTCCCATGGGTGCTGAACCAGAAGTCGCCCTCCTTCAGCATCTCCCACACGACGGTGTAGGTGCCCGGTGGCCGGGCCGGGACCGTCGCAGCGACCTGGACGACCTCCCCGGACGAGACGTTCTCGGGCATCCGGGTGCGGGACTGGGCCAGGATCGTGCCGCTGGTGGCGCTACCGGCGTAGACCCGGGCGCCGAGCATGATGTCGTCGCTGTTCGCCGGCCACGTCTCACTCCCCAGGTTCCGCACCTGGACGCGCCACCGGCCGCTGCGGTTCGCCCGCGGGTAGATCCCCTGGTTCCAGTCGGTGCCGGCGACGTTGTAGGCCGCGCCCCACGGGGACCACGTCGTGCGCACGTAGGCGGTGTTCCACGCCGTGAAGCGCTTCCCGGCGTTGGCGTCGGACGTGGACGCGCCGGGCACCCGCAGGGTCAGGCCCTGGTTCGGGTGGACGCCACGCACCCAATCGCTCACCAGGTCCCGCACGTTCCACTGTGCCCAGTTGGCCGGACAGCTGGGTCCGCCGCCGTGGGCGAAGGTCGACGCCGCCACGGCGTCGCTGTCGAAGGACGCACCGGGCCAGCTGGTCATCGTCGACCCGGTCCAGCTCTGCGTCACCCGGTAGACGTTCACCGGACGGGGACTGCAGCCACCGACCGAGTACGAGTTGTGGGCGACCAGAGTCGCCGCTGACACGTAGGAGTCGGCGGGGATGCCGAACTGGAACCGCATGTAGGTCGCGGTCAGCTTTCCGGCCTCGAGCCCGACCCTCAGCTCCGAGGCGCCGGTGTGATCGGCGGTGACAGTCTGCTTGACGTAGGTTGCATCAACCGGGTTGCGGTCGACGATGGTCGGGTCGACCCGCACCGGCCACACACGCTCCGGGGCGTCGAGCCAGCCGCGGTCGGCGGTCACCACCAGGACCGCATCGTCGCCGTCGCCCTCGATGTCGTAGGTGACGGCGTCCGATCGAACCCCACCGCCGACGGCCGAGTCAACCATGAAGCCGGGCGGGATCACTGCCACCTCTTCGCCGTCCCCGCTCTCGAAGACGACCCCGCCGGCTGCATCGAGCGACGCCGTCACGTCCTGCAGGGCGAGCGGGAACCGGAGCACGGAGCTCGCCGATGGCGACTCCAGCACGACCGTCTCCTTCAACCCCGACCCCACGCTCTCGAGCTCCAGATCCACGCCCGGGAGGACGTCCTCGTAGACGGCTGTCGCCCCGTCGACGTGGGCCTCGACGTCGTCGGCGCCCTCGAGCCCGTAGGCGACGGACCCCTC
Source organism: Iamia sp. (assembly GCA_035765045.1). Taxonomy (GTDB): domain Bacteria; phylum Actinomycetota; class Acidimicrobiia; order Acidimicrobiales; family Iamiaceae; genus Iamia. The sequence goes on from DASTYI010000085.1 coordinate 26,508, forward strand.
ACCTGTGTCGACGCTCACCAGCTCGTCGGCGGACGCATCCGACGCCAGCTCGACGTCGACGAGCGCCGGACCGTTGACGAAGGTCCCGTCGTCGGTCTGCTCCAGCTCCGGGTCGATGTCGACCCACTCGCCCTGCTGGCGCACATGGATCGGTTCGACGTGGGTCTCGGTCGTGAACGAGCCGTCCCCGTTGTCGAAGGTCTTGGTGCGGGAGGTCCGCTCCGAGACGATCTCGTCGGCCCCGGGAGCGATCTCTGCCTCACCCGAAGGCGGGGCGGGCTGGTCGACCACCCCGAGGATCTCCGCCTCCCGTGCCGGGGCCGGGGCCGGCAGCACCGCCTCGGGGTCGGGCGCCGGTGGGTTCGCGCCGGGGACGGGCGGCCCGGCCAGGACCTCGTCGCCGTCGGCCCCCGTGTCCTCCGGATCGGCCTCCACCTCGAGCTCGTCGGCGGCGGCCTCAGCGGCACCGTCCTCGGCCTGGCGGGCGAAGGCAGCCCGCCAGGCCGCATCCACCATCGCCATCCCAGCCCCGAGCGGCTCCGCCGACGCGGGCGCGGTCGGCGCAGCCGCAACCCCGCTGACCAACAGCCCGAAGGCCGCGACGACCGTCACCAGAGCACGACGAGCTTCCACCGATGTCCCCTCCCATGAGCTGGCCCCACAGGCCGTCTCACCAGCTCCGACCATGCCACCGGGCGTCCCCGGCACCAATGGGTCGAACGACCCTTCATGATCGTCAATGTCTGTATTGACCGGTGGACGGTCACAGTCACACCCGTCCGCGGTGCGGAGCACTCGTCGAGGACGTCGCCACCCTCCGCTCCCGCCTCGCCGCCGGCCAGACCGTCCCCGACACCGCCGCCATCGCCGTCTTCCTCGTCGCCCCAACCTGATGGTTGAGCCGGGGGGTCGGCGGACAGTGCGGCGGGGTGACGACGGGGTCATCACCGAGCCGCCGGTGGATCGTCCGGCACGCCTGCGCCGGGGTGAAGGAGGAGTGGGACGGGGACCAGGAGGAGCGGCCGCTGGACGCCGCCGGGGTGGAGCAGGCCCGGGCCCTGGCCGAGCTGCTGGCGCCGGCCGGGCCGGTGCGGCTGGTGGCCAGCCCCACCCGCCGGTGCATCGACACGCTGGCCCCGCTGGGCGCCGCCCTCGGGCTCGCCGTCGCCGTCGAGCCGACGCTGCGCGACGCCTCGGGCGAGGACCTGGTGCGCATGGCCGCCGCCGGCGCCGGCGTCGTCCTCTGCACCCACGGCGAGGTGATGGAGCCGGCGCTGCCGGTGCTCCGGGACGACGGGCTGGAGGTCGTCGGCGACCACGACGACGGGGACCTCCTGCTCAAGGGGGCGGCCTGGCAGCTCGACCGGGCCGGCCCGGGCTGGCGGCTGGCGCTGATGGCCCCGATCCCGCTGTCGTCGTGCCCCCGCCACACCTGATCGTCAACGCTTGTGTTGACAAGTGGAGGATGGGGTTCGTACGGTCCTCGCATGCGTGAGGTCGTGATCGTCGAAGCCGTCCGGACCCCCACGGGGCGTCGGGGCGGGGGCCTGTCCACCCTCCACTCGGCCGACCTGCTGGCCCGGGCCCAGCGCGCCGCCGTCGAGCGGTCGGGCATCGACCCGGCCGAGATCGGCCAGGTGATCGGCGGGTGCGTCAGCCAGGTCGGGATGCAGGGGTTCAACGTGACCCGGACGGCGTGGCTGTCGGCCGGGTTCCCGATCACCACGGCGGCGACCACCATCGACGCCCAGTGCGGCTCGTCGCAGCAGGCGACCAACGTCGCCGCCGCCCTCGTGGCCGCCGGGGTGGTCGACGTGGCCATGGCCTGCGGCGTCGAGAACATGAGCGGGGTCCCGATGGGCGCCAGCATGGGCCAGGGCGTCGGCAAGGGGATCCCCAAGTCGTACTTCGCCCAGCACCCGTTCACGACGCAGTTCCAGGGCGCCGAGCTGATCGCCCAGAGGTGGGGCATCGGGCGGGACGAGCTCGACGCCTTCGGGCTGCGGTCGCAGGAGCGGGCGGCGGCGGCGTGGGACGAGGGCCGCTTCGCCACCCAGGCCATCGCCGTCGGCGACGTCACCCGCGACGAGGGCCTGCGGGCCACCACCCTGGAGGGCCTGGCCGGCCTGAAGGCGGTCGTCCCGGTCGACGACCCGGTCGTCCCCGAGGGCGGTCGCCACACGGCGGGGACGTCGTCGCAGATCTCCGACGGCGCCGCCGCCGTCATCGTCGCCACCCCGGAGCGGGCCGCCGCCCTGGGCCTGACGCCGCGGGCCCGCATCGTCGACACCTGCCTGGTCGGGTCGGACCCGGTGCTGATGCTGACCGGCCCGATCGACGCCACCGAGCACCTCCTCGCCCGCACCGGGCTCTCGATCGGCGACATCGACGTCACCGAGATCAACGAGGCCTTCGCCTCGGTCGTGCTCGCCTGGCTCGAGGCCACCGGCGCCGATCCCGGGACGACCAACCCCAACGGCGGCGCCATCGCCATCGGCCACCCGCTCGGCGCCACCGGCGCCATCCTCCTGACCAAGGCCCTCCACGAGCTGGAGCGGGTCGAGGGCCGCTACGGGCTCGTCACCATGTGCTGCGGTGGCGGCCTCGGCACCGGCACCGTCATCGAACGCCTCTGACCCCGCCAACCGGTGTCACCAGACGTAGCGGCCGCGCCGTCTGGTGACACCGGTTCGGGTCAGGCGGGACGGCGGACCGAGACCGGGACGGCGGTGAGGCGGACCATGCCGGTGACGGGGTCGGCCTCGGCGGGGACGGCGCCGTTGACGTTGGTCGCCTCGTAGCCGTGGGGCAGCGAGACGGTGCCGGGTCGCACGGTCTCGGTCACCTGGACGGTGCAGCGCACCACGCCGACCGGGCCGACCAGCTCGGCGCCGTCGCCGTCGGCCAGGCCGCACGACCGGGCGTCGTCGGGGTGGAGCAGCAGGTCGGGCGTGTCCCGGCCGTGGAGCACCGAGTTGAGGTGGCGGGGCTGGCGCCGGGGGACGAGGACCAGCCCGCCACCCCCCGCATCCGTGGCGAGCGACGCCAGCTGGCCGACCAGCACCGGCGGGGCCAGCTGCCAGCGACCGCCGGGGAGGACGTGGTCCTCGACCCAGGGGCCGGGCGGGCCGAGGTCGATGCCGTGGGGGGCGGCCCGCAGGGCGTCGAGGTCGACGTGGGGGCCGGCGACGGCGCGGAGGTGGTCGGCCTCGGTGGCCGGCCCGTCGCCCACCGGGACCCCGAGCCGCTCCCCCAGCCGGGCCAGGTGCCACCACTGCGGGTGCCGGTCGCCGGCCGGCTCGACGACCCGCGCCACGTACTGGCCGTGGACCCGGTGGCCCATGCGGGCGTAGCTGAGGGTGTCGTGCTCCAGGGGGCCGGTGCAGGGCAGCACGTGGGTGGCCAGGTCGGTCGTCGCCGTGAGCCGGATGTCGAGCACGGCGAGGACGTCGAGCGACGCCAGCGCCCGCCGCACCCGCGCCGTGTCGGGAACGGCGACGGCCGGGTTGCCGCCGAGCACGATCAGGGCCCGGAGGTGGCCGGCCTCGATCTCGTCGCACAGGGCGGCGCACGGGTGCTGCCCGACGGGGCGGGGCAGCTCCGGTCGTGAGGCCGGGCCGGGCTCGGCGACCGGGGCCGGCGGGGGCGGCACGAGGTCCTGGCGGGCGAAGAAGTCGGGGTTGAACCACAGCCCGCCGGGTCGCTCCATCGAGCCGGTGACGACGTGGAGGGCGAGCAACAGCCACTCGGCCACGGCCGGCGCCGGCCCCATGGTCAGGCCCGTCCCGCTCCGCCCCGAGACCCGGCCGGTGGTGCGGATGCGGTCGACCAGCCGGTCGAGCAGGGCGCCGTCGACCCCGGTCCGCTCCACCACCCGGGCCCGGGTGAAGGGATCGACGGCCCGGCGCAGGGCCTCGACCCCGGTGGCGTGGGCGGCCAGGTAGGCGGGATCGGTGTCGAGCAGCGCCCGGACCAGGTGGGCCAGCAGCTCGTGGTCGGTGCCGGGGCGGATGGCGAGGTGGACGGTGGCGTGGGCCGCCGTCTCGGTCCGGCGGGGGTCGACCACCCAGACCTCGGCGCCCCGGTCGCGCAGGGCGCGGAGCCGGCGGATCGGGTCGGGGAAGGCCCAGTCGTGGCCGTGGGAGACGACCGGGTTGGTGCCGACCAGCAGGATCGTGTCGGCGTGGTCCCAGTCGACCACCGGGGCGACGACGGCACCCGTGCCGGTGAGCAGCTGCGACACGACCGGCTTGGCCGCGTTGTCGAGCGTGAGGGTCGAGTACGACGACCGCGACCCGAGACGCCGGAGCCACTCGGCGGCCAGGCCGACCAGCCCCTTCTCGAAGTAGCCGCCCCCGCCGAGGAAGGTGCCGACGGCGTCGGGCCCGCCCGCCGAGCGGGCCGCGGCCAGCCCGGCGGCCAGGTCGTCGAGGGCGGCGTCGAGCGCCACGGTCCTCCGGGCGCGGGGCCGGCCCACCAGCGCCCGGTCGAGTCGGTCGGGGTCGTGGTGCAGCTCCCCCAGCCGCCGGCCCTTGGAGCAGGCGTAGCCCTGCGAGACCGGGTGGTCGGGGTCGCCGCTGACCTTGGTGACCCGGCCGCCCTCGACCCGCACCACCACCCCGCAGGTGGCGGCGCAGAACCGGCACATCGAGATGTGGTCCACGGGTCAGCCCCGGCCGCGCCACCCGTCGGGCACCACCAGGTACGAGCCGTCGAGCTCCGCCACCGACGGGCACCCGATGTTGGCCAGCACCATGTCGATCTCCCGCCGGAAGATCGACAGCACCTGCTCGACCCCGGCCTGGCCGGCGACCGCCAGGCCCATCATGTAGGGCCGGCCGATCAGGGCGGCGCGGGCGCCGAGGGCGAGGGCCTTGACCACGTCGCTCCCCCGTCGCACCCCGCTGTCGAGGTAGACCTCGGCCCGCCCGTCGACGGCGTCGAGCACGGTGCCGAGCCGGCTGAGCGAGGAGGGCACGCTCGACAGCCCGACCCCGCCGTGGTTGGACACGACGATGGCGTCGGCGCCCACGTCGAGGGCCCGCTTGGCGTCGTCGGCCGAGAGGATCCCCTTGATGACGAGGGGCCCGTCCCAGGCCTCGTTGATCCAGTCGAAGTCGGCCCACGTCGGGCTGATCTGCGTGCCGGGGCCGGGGAGGCCGGTGCGGAGCCGGGCCGCCGAGCCGCCGCCGGCGGTGGGTCGCAGCTCGACCTCGGGGATGTCGCGCTGGGCGTAGGCGTCGCGCAGGTAGCCGGCCAGCCAACGGGGCCGGCGCACGGCCTCGACCCCGTAGCGGCGGACGTTCTGGCGCGTCATCCGGGCCACGTCGGCCTGGTGGGCCTCGGGCAGGGCGAGGAAGTCGACGGTGAGCATCAGGGCCTCGCAGCCGACGCCCTGGGCCCGGCCGATCAGCTCCTCGGCCGCCTCCCGCCCGAGCGACAGGTAGACCTGCTGCCACAGCCGGGCGTCGGGGGCGGCGGCCCGCACCTCCTCGATGGTGTGGCCGTGGCTCATCGACATCACGTTCACGGTCCCGGCGGCCCCGGCGGCGGCGGCCACCGCCGGCTCGCCGGCGGGGTGGTAGATCCGCGACCCGCCAGGGGCCGAGAGCAGCACAGGCAGGTCGACGGGCCGGCCGAGGACCGTCGTCGTCAGGTCCCGGCGGGGGTGGACGGCGCAGGCCCGGGGCTCGAACAGGAGGTCGTCGAAGACCCGCTCGTTCTCGCGGATGGCCAGGTCGCGCCCGTCGAGGCCCTGGTTGACCATCTTCCGGTAGATCGACGGCGGCAGCCGGCGCTTGGCCAGGGCGAAGGCCTGCTCGATGGTGGTGAACGGGGGGGTCGTCATCTCGGTCTCCTCAGCGGCGGCGGGCGTCGAGGCCGGCGCGGCGGGCCTGCATCGGCTGCTCGCGCCAGGTCGAGGCCCGGTAGTCGTCGAGCGGCTCCCCGGTCGGCGAGCCCGCCGGCCACCGGTAGAGCCGCGACGCCGTGCCCCCGAGCACCGCGGCCCGCTCGTCGTCGGTGAGCGACGGCGCCAGGGCCACGGCGTAGAGGGCCTCGGCCCAGGTGTGGTGCTCGCGCAAATGGGTGACGTCGCCGGCCCACAGCACCCGGTCGGCGCCGTAGGCGTCGACGAAGCGGCGCAGCCACGGCTCGACGTCGGCGAACGGGAACCGCTCGGCCGACAGCGTCGGGGCGTGGGCCCACTGGACGGCGACGTTGGGGAGCTCGGCGTAGGCCAGCCCGTGCTCGAGCGTCGACGGGCGGCGCAGCCCGGCGGCCTCATCGGCGGCCGACAGGAGGATGACCCCGCAGTGGTCGACGACGAAGCGCACCTCCTCGAACCGCTGCATCAGCGGGAAGAGGAGGTCCTTGCGGCGGGCCACGTCGGTGCTGGCCACGATGACCTTGACCGGCACGTCGTGGCGCCCGACGGCGGCGAAGAGCCGGTCGTAGGCGCCCGCCTCCAGGGCCTGGTCGTCGCCGTGGTTCGGGTAGAGGACGACCCGGATCGCCACCTGCTGGGGGTTGGCGGCGATGGCGGCGACCTCGTCGTCGAGCGCCGGGTCGTCGCGGTCGACCCACCCGGTGTAGGCGAAGCGGTCGGGGAAGCGGGCCACCGCCTCGGTCGAGAAGGGGTAGGTGTGGCGGACGGTCCCGTCGGGCCGCCGGTAGTGCGGCAGCCGCACCCCGTCGCGGTCCATCCCCCACCACTCGTCGATGACGACGCCGTCGACCCCGACGGCGTCCATGGCCGCCACCGCGGCGTCGACCGACCCGAGCAGGTTCAGGTGGACCTGGGCGTCGATCACGGGGGCTACTGCCACCGGAGCAGCCACCTCTCCAGCAGGTCCAGGCCCACCGACAGCAGGCTCGACATCAGGGCCAGCACGAGGAGGATGGCGAAGACGCCGCTCGTGTTGAACACCCCGCCGAAGCGGACGATCGACACGCCGAGCCCGTCGCGGGCGGCGACCATCTCGGTGGCCACCACGCCGAGCAGCGAGTAGGTCAGCGCCAGGCGGATGCCGGCGAAGATGCTCGGCACCGAGGCCGGCAGCACCACCCGCAGGAAGGCCCGGTGCTTGGGCACGCCCATCAGGTGCGACACGGTCAGCATGTCGGGGTCGACGCTCTTCACCCCGGCCCGGGCCGAGAACAGCGTGATGAACACGACGAGCGACACCGCCACCGCCACCTTCGACGAGGTGGTGATGCCGAACCAGATGATGCACAGCGGGGCCAGGGCGATCCGGGGCACCGAGTTGAGCGGCACCAGCAGCGGGCCGACCGCCGCGTTGAGCCGGGGCAGGGCGGCGAGGGCGAGGCCGATGGCGACGCCGGCGGGCACGCCGATGGCCAGGGCGTAGACCATGGCCTTGACGGTGGCGAAGCCGTCGTCGACCAGCGAGCCGCTGCGGTACAGCTCGACCAGCTCGTCCCAGATCAGGGTGGGGGCGCTGAGGGTGTCGGCGTCGATCCAGCCGTTGCGGGAGGCGATCTCCCACACCCCGAGCAGCACGGTGACCAGCGCCAGCGGGGCGACGACGCCGTAGAGCCGGCCGCTGGTGCGACCGGGGCGGGACGTCGCCGCCACCCGGGCCTCGACCGGGGCGTCGGCGGGGGTGGCGTCGGGGGCGAGGGCGGCGGTCACGACCCGGCCTCCACGTTCACGTCGCCCTCCAGCACGTCGAACAGCGACTGGTACAGCACCCGGAACTCATGGGTGAACATCATCTCCGACAGGTGCTCGCCCCGCGGGCGGGGCAGGTCGACCATCTGGTCGACGGCCACCCGGCCCGGCCGGGGCAGCATCACGATCAGCCGGTCGGCGAGGAGCAGCGCCTCCTGGAGGTCGTGGGTGACGAAGACGACCGTCTGGCGCTCGGCCCCCTCGCCCTCCCAGATCCGCAGGAACTCGCGCTGGAGGGTGAGCTTGGTGCGGGCGTCGAGGGCGGCGAAGGGCTCGTCCATCAGCAGCACGTCGGGCTGGACGGCCAGGGTCCGGGCCAGGGCGGCCCGCTGGCGCATGCCCTGCGAGAGCTGCCGGGGGTAGGCCGAGGCGAAGTCGCTCAGCCCCACCAGCTCCAGCAGCTCGGTCGAGCGCCGACGGCGCTCCTCGCGGGGCACCTTGCGGTGCTCCAGCCCGAACTCGACGTTGCGGCGGATCGTCCGCCACGGCAGCAGGCCGTCGCGGGCGAGCATGTAGCCGGTCGTCGGCAGCGGCCGGGTGGGCACCTGGCCGCTGACCTCCAGCGACCCGTGGGTCGGCTGGATGGCGCCGGCGATCAGGTTGAGCAGCGTCGTCTTGCCGCACCCGCTGGCGCCGACGATGGCGACGAACTGCCCGACCGGGATCTCCAGGTCGACCTGGGCCAGGGCGGTGGTGCCCGTCGGCTGGCCGGCCCGCCCGGCGAAGGCCATCGACACCCCCCGGACCGAGATCGCCGACGGCACCCCGCCGGCCCCCGTCCCCGGTCGCAGCTCCGGGGACGGGGGGCCGGGGGCGGCCGCTGCCGTGTCCAGGGTCGTGGTGGTCTCCAGCACGGGCGTGCTCCTCGTTCGTTCGGTCCGGGTCAGAGCTCGAAGGCGAGCTCGTCGCAGGTGGGCACGGGGTCCTCGAGGGTGCCGCCCTGGCGGCTCAGCTCGAGGGCCCGGTCGAGGCTGTCGCACTCGACGCCGGTGTCGAAGAAGCGGATGGCGTCCGAGCCGACCACGTCCTCGATCACCTCGGGCGACAGCTCGTACTCGTCGGCCAGGACGTCGTCGAGGCCGCCGTTGGGGGCCTCGGCCTCCATGAACTCGTAGACGTCGGCCAGGGCGGCGCAGAAGTCGCCGGCCGCCTCGGTGTTCTCCTCCAGCCACTCCCGGGGGGCGCCGTAGGCGGTGAAGATGGCGTCGCGCCGCTCCTCGGGACCGTCCTCGGTGGTCACGAAGACCTCCTTGTAGTCACCGGTGGTGAGCAGCTGGTTCGACACGAAGGGGGCGGCGTAGAGCACGTCCACCTGGCCCGAGTCGAGCGCCGCGACCTGCGAGGCGCCGACGCCGGTGGCGATCAGGGTGACGTCGCCGGGGTCGACGCCGGCCAGCTCGAACATCGCCTGCATGGTGGCGTCCTGCGAGCCGCCCAGGGCGGCCAGGCCCATCGTCTTGCCGGCGAGGGCCTCGACGGTGGCGGTGAAGTCCTCGCCGTCGGCCTCGGGGATGTCGCTGTCGATCGGGGCGACCCACGACGAGACCTCGCGCTGCTGCCCGCCGCAGAAGATGGGCACGTCCTGGCCGGCCTGCTGGGTGGCGGCGAAGAAGTTGGGCACCTGGTGGATCATGTCGACCGAGCCCGACGAGAGCGCCGCCACCAGCGTGTTGGGGGCGACGTTGACCAGCTCGGCGTCGATGCCGTGCTCCTCGAAGATGCCCTGCTCGACCCCGATGACGAGCGGGAGCACCACGGCGCTGCCCTGGCTCATGCCGATCTTGATCGAGACCGTCTCGGCGCTGGGGCTGCTGCCGCCGTCGTCGTTCCCGCCGTCGGCGGTGTCGTCGTCGTCGCCACCCCCGCAGGCGGCGATGGTGAGGACGGCGGCCAGGGCGAGGGCGCCGAGCTTGGTGGGGATGCGGTTCACGTGGTCTCCAGTTGGAAGAGGGCGGCACGGACCAGGGGCCTCCGTCGGAGGTCCTGCTCGGCGTGTCGATGGGATGGGTGGCGGCGCCGGGGCGCCGGGGGGTTCGTCCGGGGCGGGGGTCGCCGGACGGTGGCGTCAGCGCGCCGGGGGGGCGTCGGGGCGGCGGTCCACGAAGGGCCGGGACGTGGGCTCGAACAGCTCCAGCAGGTGGCCGTTGGGGTCGGCCACCACGCTGACCCGCCGCTCGCCGACCGGGTCGTCGACCTTCCAGGTGGCGATGTCGCCGAGGGGGCCCTCGACCCGGCCGGCGCACCGGTCGAGCAGGCGGGCGTGGACGGCGTCGAGGTCGGCCACCTCGATCGCCACCCGGCTGATGCCGACCTTGTTGGCCGGCGGCGTCGCCGGCTCGGCCGGCTCGACCAGCAGGCTCTTCGAGCAGTCGAGCGAGAACCGCCGGTCGCCGTGGCCACGGAAGAAGTTGGAGTCGAAGTGGGCCACGTCGGCGCCCGGCCCCTGCGAGGCGGGGACCGGGGCGGGCACCGTGCTGTTCATCCAGTGCTCCAACCCGATCACGTCGCGGTAGAAGGCGACGGTGTCGGCCACCGAGATGGTGGCCAGGCAGGTGTGGAACAGCCGCTCGACCCGCGTCCCCGGGAAGTTCAGGAACGAGACGATGACGCCGTCCGGGTCGAGCACGGTGAAGTAGCTCCGCACCGTCACCGCGTTGGTGAGCACGGCGCCGGCCGCCTCCAGCTGGGCCTTCTTGGCCGCGGGGTCGGGGTAGGCGATGCCGAGCTTGACGATCCCGTGGTCCATGAAGGTCGGGATCGCCGCACCGACGGGCCCGGGCCGCTGCCACTCGACGAGGTGGAGGGCCACCGGGTCACCCCCGGTGGGGTCCTCCAGCACCGCCCCGCGGAACGCCCCGACCTCGTCGTCGAGGGGCAGCGGGGCGAGCGGCTGCTCGGGGGCCGTGGTGGTGGCCACCTGCCGGAGCGACGAGACCGCCTCGTAGAACGCCACCGACCGGTCGAGGTCGGTGACGTTCACGACGACGTGCGAGATCCTCCGCACGTGTCCGGTCGCCCCGGGCGCCGACGTCATCGTCAGCGCTCGCCGGCCAGGAGGGCGGCCAGGTTCCCGCCGTAGAAGCCCTCACCGATGGCCGGGTCGACCTCGACCGAGCGCCGCTTGAACTCCTCGAAGGGGTCGTCGAGCCCCTCGGGGTGCGGGTAGTCGCCGCCGTAGGCCAGCTGCCCGGGGCAGGTGCCGAGCAGCGAGGCGTCGGCGTCGGACGGGAAGCTGCACACCAGCATCACCTGCTCGCGCAGGTAGTCGCCGGGGAGGCGGGGCAGGTCGGAGTAGACCTCGCCGGCCAGCTCGGTGTACTTGCCCCACGAGCCGTCGACCCGCTGGCACAGCTGCGGGAACCAGTCGGCGCCGAACTCGGCCACGAGGATCCGGAGGTCCGGGTACTTCTCGAACACGCCGTTGACGGCCAGGTCGACCAGCCCGATCTGGGGCGAGACCCGGGTGAACAGGTGGGGCACCAGCTTGAACAGGGCCCGGGTGTCGTTGTCGGCCCAGCTCTCGAAGTCGTCGAGCACCCGGCGGTTGTTGTTGCTCACGTGCCAGGCGGGCATGACGTCGTACTCGACGAAGAGCCGCCACACGTGGTCGACGTCAGGGTGCGAGAGCCGCTTGCCGTCGACCAGCATCGGCGTGAACAGGGCCAGGCGGACCCCGCCGTCGCGCAGGGTGCGGAGCTGCTCCTCCAGCCAGTCCTCGCCGGCGTCGAGCCGGATGTGGCCGGCCGGGTGGAGCCGCCCGCCGCTGTCGGTCACCAGGTCGGCGCAGTAGCGGTTCCAGGCCGCGTGGTTGACCTTCGAGGCCTCCATGTCGTCCCACAGGTCGGGCTCCCACTGGAAGCCCCACTGGTTGAACACGACGGCCTCGTCGATGTGCCACTCGTCGAGCTTCCCGACCCGGGCCTTGGGGCTCCAGAACTCCTCGGGCATCTCGTCGTAGGTGGGCGTCGGGTTGGGCAGGCCCTTGAGGTGGCCCTGGCGGAACTGGCCGATGGCGGTGAAGTCGCCCCCGGTCGGCCCGGCGACCCAGGCGGGGCGCTCGAGCGAGCGACCGGCGAGCGTCACCCACGAGTAGCCGAGGGCGTCGGTCTCGATCGACAGGGCCCGGTCCTGGTCGGCGGCCGGCGTGTAGTCCTTCCACATCGAGCGGGGCTCGTAGATGTGGCTGTCACCATCGATGATTGTCATGAGACCCCCGTGGCGGTGTCTGGTCGCAGGAGCGGAGGCAGCGGTGGACGACCTCGCGCCCCCCTCCGGCGTTACCTTCGTCACCCTAGTGATGGCCGGCACACGAGTCAACACTTGTGTTGACGATTGTTCGGCGGGGCGTCACCCTGTCCCCGCTAACGTCGCCCGCCCGCGACACCTCGACGAGGGAACCGGAGCACCCATGAGCCCTGCCCGAACGGCATCGAAGAAGCCCGCGACCAGCGACGACGCCCCCCCGGTGAGCGCCATCTCGCTGCGCCGGAAGCGGCGACGGGACTCGGCCAACGCCCGCTCCGACACCCGCTGGACGTCGATCCTCGACGCCGCCGCCACCGTCTTCCACCGGCGCGGCTACGCGGCCACGACCCTCGACGAGATCGCCGACGAGGTCGGCATCAACCGGGCCAGCCTCTACTACTACGTCGGCACCAAGGCCGACCTGCTGGCCGCCATCGTCAAGGAGCCGCTGTCCCGCTTCGCCACCGCCCTCGAGGAGGTGGCCGCCCGCGACGTCCCGCCCCGCGAGACGGTCCGGCTGCTCGTCGTCACCCACATGGAGCTGCTGGCCGAGAGCTACCCGCAGCTGATGATCTACCTGGGCGAGAACCTGCACCGGGAGGACCCGGACATGGCCGCCCTGGTGCGCCGGAACGGCCAGCGCCACATCAAGCTGCTGGCCGACGCCATCCAGCAGTGCAAGGACGACGGCGAGTTCCGCGACGACCTCGACGCCCGCCTCGCCGCCATGGGCATCCTCGGCATGTGCAACGACGTCCGCCACTGGTGGTCGCCGGGCCGCAAGAGCCTCCCCGAGCTGGGCGAGCTCTTCGCCTCGATGGTCATCGACGGCCTCGCCACCCGCCCCCCCACCCGCAAACGCCGCTGACCCCCACCGAACCTTGTACGGGATGGCGCCACATGCGGCGGATGCCGTCCAAGGTCGGAGGGTCAGGCGGGGGGTGTGCGGCCGTCGGGGGGCCACAGGGCGAGGCCCTCGTCGATCGGGACGCGGAGGCAGCGGGTCATCACGTCGACCAGGGTGTAGGTGCCGACGACGGCGACCAGCTCGTAGAGCTCGGGCTCGGTCAGGTGGTCGACCAGGCGGGCCCAGGTGGCGTCGGTGACGTCGCCGGTCCCGTCGATCTCGTCGACGGCGTCGAGCAGGGCGTGGTCGCGCTCGTCGAAGACGGCGGCGCCCTCCCGGGGGTCGCGCAGGGCGGCCAGGTGCTCGGCCGGCACCCCGGCCTCGACGGCGATCCGCCAGTGCTGGGCCCACTCGAAGGCCGACCCCCGCCGCCACGCCAGCCGCATCACCACCAGCTCGAACGAGCGGGCGTCGAGGCAGGTGCGGAAGCGTAGGTCGGTCAGCACGTCGTAGAGGGCCTTGGCGTACTTGGGGCGCCCCAGGTACACCCGCCAGACGGGCTGCTCGACGTACCAGCCGGTGACGCCGTGACGGTCCCCCACCGCCCGGGCCTCCTCGACGGTCAGCATCGTGATGCCCTCGCGGGCGGTGGCCGCAGCGGTGTCGGCCATCAGAAGTCGGCCGGCGGGAGCGGGTGGCGGAACAGGGCGGCGGCGTTGCCGTAGGCGATCCGGTCGGCCTCGTCGGGGGGCAGCGTGCCCAGCATCCGCTGGACGGTCGGCTGGGTGTCGGGCCACGTCGAGTCCGAGTGCGGGTAGTCGCTCTCGACCATCAGGTGGTCGACGCCGATCGTGTGGCGCAGGGCCACCCCGGCCGGGTCGTCGAGCATGCAGAAGAAGAAGCTGCGGAGGAAGACCTCGCTCGGGCTCAGCTCGGCGCTGTCCCAGAAGCCGGTGTCGCCCTTCATCGAGTGGTCGAGGACGTAGTCGAGCCGCTCGACCATCATCGGCACCCAGCTCGCCCCGCCCTCGGCCAGCACGATCTTGAGGTCCGGGTAGCGCAGCGGGATGCCCGACCAGAGCCAGTCGGCGGCGGCGACGATCGAGTTCACGGCGAACAGCGTCGTGTGCTCGGCCCGGGGGGCGTCGGCGGCCAGCACCGGCGACCAGGTCGACGAGCCGGCGTGGAGGCAGACGACCGTCCCGGTCTCCTCGCAGGCCTGGAAGAAGGGGTCCCAGTGGCCGCTGTGGAGCGACGGGTAGCGGTGCCCGACGGGGTTCTCGCTGAACGAGACGGCCTTGAAGCCGGCCGCCGCGTTGCGCCGGATCTCCTCGGCGCCGACCACCGGGTCGTCGAGCCAGGGCAGCTGGATGGGGACGATGCGGTCCGGGTAGGGGCCGGCCCACTCCTCGATGTGCCACTGGTTCCAGGCCCGCACCAGGGCCAGGCCCAGCTCCTTGTCGGGGAGCTTGGAGAAGTTGCGACCGGCGAAGCCGGGCAGGGCCGAGGGGAAGCAGACCGAGGCCCAGATGCCGTTGAGGTCCATGTCGTGGACCCGGCTGTTGATCTCCCAGCAGCCCTTGCGGATCTCGTCGAAGCGGACGGCGTCGACCGTCCAGTCCTCGACCGGCTTGCCGACCACGGCGGCCAGCCCGATGGTGGCCTGGGTGCGGGCCCCGACCTCCCAGAACTGGTTGCCGTGCTCGTCCTCGATCACCCGCGGCGCCCGGTCGACGAGGTGGTCGGGCAGCCGCCCCTCGAAGATGTCGGGGGGCTCGACGATGTGGTCGTCGACCGAGATGATCGGCCGGTGCCGGTCCCGCGGGTCGGGGTCGGGCAGCAGGGCCTTGGCCTTGCGCCGGGGGCCCGCCGGGGCACCCACGCCCGCCATCTTCTCCCACACGCTCGCGCTCTTCGCCGCCGTGGCGTCCTCGGTGCTTGCCATCACCGGAGGGTAACGGTGGACGGTCGCAAAATCAACATCAACGTTGACGCTGCACGGGACGAAGGGCCAGGTCACGGAGGGCGCCCTGGTCGAGCTTCCCGTTGGGGCCGCGGGGGAAGTCCTCGGCCAGCACCACCCGGCGGGGCGCCTTGTAGCCGGCCAGCCGGGCCTTGACGCCGTCGATCAGGTCGGCCTCGACCAGCTCGGCCCCGGCCGCCGGGCGCACCACCGCCACCACCGTCTGCCCGAAGCGCTCGTCGGGCACGCCGACCACACCGGCGTCGCCCACCCCGGGCAGGGCCAGCAGCGCCAGCTCGACCTCCTCGGGGTACACCTTCTCGCCGCCGGTGTTGATGCACGACGAGCCCCGACCGAGCAGCGTGATCGTCCCGTCGGCGGCGACCTCGGCCCAGTCGCCGGTGATCACCAGCCGGCGCCCGTCGCGCACGACGAAGGTCTCGGCGGTGCGCTCCGGGTCCTTGTAGTACCCGACGGGCAGGAAGCCGCCGACGGCGATCCGCCCCCGCTGGCCCGACCCGGGCTCGACGTCCCGTCCCTCCTCGTCGACCACCCGGGTGCGCTCCGACAGCGAGAAGGCGGGCACCTCGGCGCCGGGCTCGGCCACCGAGCGGGCCGCCGCCCCCGTCTCCGAGCTGCCGATCCCGTCGACCACGAGGGCCCGGGGGGCGTGGGCCAGCAGCCGGGCCTTGCTCGGCGCCGACAGCGCCGCCCCGGACGAGAAGATGACCCGCAGCGTCGAGAGGTCCCACCGGTCGGGCTCGGCGTCGAGGGCGGTGAGCAGCGGCCGGGCGAAGGCCTCGCCGGCGATGCACAGCCCTTTCACCCGCCGGGCCACGACGGTGTCGAGCAGCTCGACGGGGTCGAGCGAGCGCCCGGTGAGCAGGACGACGGTGCCGGCCCGGGCCAGGATCGGCATGGTGAACCAGCACGCCGTGCCGTGCATCAGCGGGGCGGCCGGGAGCACGGTGGCGCCGGGGCCCTTGCGGGCGTCGAGCAGGGCCTCGTAGTCGGGCTCGTCGGCCGTCTCCTCGCCCTGCGACTGCTCGATCATGCGGAACAGGTCGTCCTGCCGCCACATGACGCCCTTCGGGTAGCCGGTCGTGCCCCCGGTGTAGAGCAGGTACAGGTCGTCGCCCGAGCGCTCCCAGGGCAGGTCGGGCAAGGTGGCGCCGGAGCCCGCCGCCGCCTCGTACCCGGTCGCCCAGGCCGGCACCGGCCCCTCCCCCACCTGGAGCCACAGCCTCACCCCGGGCAGGTCGGCGCGCACCTGGTCGACCACCTCGGCCAGGTCGGCGGCGAAGACGACGGCCTCGGCGTCGCAGTCGGTCCACAGGTGGCGCAGCTCGTCGGGCCCGTAGCGGTAGTTGGTGTTGACCGGCACCAGGCTGGCCTTGAAGCAGGCGAACAGGACCTCGATGTAGTCGGGACCGTTCCGCTGGAGCTGGGCCACCTTGGCCTGGTGGCCGAGGCCGGCCCCGACCAGGGCGGCGGCGAGGGCGTCGGCCCGGGCGTCGAGCTCTCGCCAGGTGCGCTCGACGGTGCCGTGCACGATCGCCAGGTGGTCGGGCTCGCGGCGGGCCGCCGCCTCCCAGGCGTCGGCGTAGCTCCACCCGTTCGTCGTCATGATCGGCCTCCTCGTCGGGCGTGGCGGAGGGCGGCGACGTCGACCGGGTGGCCGCCGTCGGTCGCCCGGCGGGCGACGACCTCCTTGGGGATGGGGGCGGTGCGGGCCAGGTGGTCCCGCAGGGCGGGCCCGTCGAGGTGGGCCTCGAGGGCGGCGCGGTCGTCGTAGACCTCCACGACGTGGAGCACGAGCGGGTCGTCGAGGTCGCGCGACCAGGCGTAGTGGCGCAGCCCGGGCTCGGATCGCGACGCCCGCTGGAGCACCCGGGCCGAGGCGACCACCCGCTCGACGTCCTCGGCCGTGGCGTAGCGGAAGGCCACGACGGCTATCAGCACGGGGCGGGCCCGATCAGCGGCCGTGGAAGACCGGCGGCCGGCGCTCGGCCATGGCCTCGACCGCCTCGGCGTGGTCGGCCGACGCCATCGTCACGGCCTCCAGCTCCAGGCCGAGCGCCATCACCTCGTGGAACCGGTGGCGCAGGGCGGCGGCCAGCACCCGCTTGGTGCTCTGGACGGCGAGCGGGGGCAGGGCGGCGACCTCGTCGGCCAGGCGCCGGGCCGTCGGGCCGACCTCGTCGCGCTCGGCGACGAGGTCCGACACCAGCCCGAGGCGGTGGGCGGCCTCGCCCTCCAGCGGGGCGCCCCACAGCAGGTGGCGCTTGGCCACGGCCATGCCGGCGTGGGCCGGCCACAGCAGGGCCCCGCCGTCCCCGGCCACCAGCCCGACCTGGACGTGGGGGTCGAAGATCCGGCACGTGGGGTGGGTGACGACGGCGTCGCAGGCCAGGGCGACGGTGGCTCCGAGCCCGACGGCGTCGCCCTGGACGGCGGCGACGACCGGCTGGGGCACGTGGAGCAGGGCCTCGAGCAGGGCCCAGCCGTCGTCGACGATCGTGCGCCGGGCGCTCGGGTCGGCGTGGGCCCGGCGCATCAGGTCGAAGTCGCCGCCGGCGCTGAACGCCTTGCCCTCGGCGGCGAGCACGACGGCCCGCACGTCGTGGCGGTCGCGCAGCCGGCGGAAGGCGGCCTCGAGCTCGGCGTGGGCCCGCTCGTCGATCCGGTTGCGGAGGTCGGGGCGGCAGAGGGTGAGGGTGACGACGGTGCCGTCCTCCTCCCAGCGCAGGGTCTCGGGCATCAGGCGTCCTTCGGGAGGCCGAGGCCGCGCTCGGCGAGGATGTTGCGCTGGATCTCGCTCGACCCGGCGTAGATGACGGCGCCCCGGGCCTGCACGGCCTCGTGGGCCCAGACGGCGGCGGTCGAGCGGCCCTCGTCGCCAGTGAGGCTGGTCGCCGCGGCCGCCGCCGGGCCGATCAGGTCGACGGCCAGGTCGGCCAGGGCGCAGCGCAGCTCGGTGCCGGCCAGCTTGAGCAGCGAGGCGAAGGTGGCGAAGCCGGGGTCGTCGGCCAGGGCCAGGGCGAGGGCCCGGGACTGGATGCCCTCCAGCCCCCGGAAGCGGGCGACCAGCTTGGCGGCCCGGTCGCGGTCGGCGGGCCGCGCCCCGGCCTCCCGGACGAGGTCGAGCACGGCGTCGAGCCGCACCTTGAGGTGGGCGACGTTGGAGGCGAGCAGCCGCTCGTGGTGGAGGCTCGCCATCGCCAGCTTCCACCCCGCCCCCTCGGGCCCGATCCGCTGCGACTCGGGGATGGCGACGTCGTCGAGGAAGAGCTCGCCGAAGTCGACGCCGCCCGAGATCTCGGTGAGCGGGCGCCACTCGATCCCCGGCGTGTCCATGGCCACGACGAAGAAGCTGATCCCCCGGTGGCGGGAGTCGGGCGCCCCGGTGCGGGCCAGGAGGAAGCACCAGGTGGCCCGGTCGCCGAACGACGTCCACACCTTCTGGCCGTTGACGACGTACTTGCCGCTGTCGCGCACGGCGGTGGTGCGGAGGGCGGCGAGGTCGCTCCCGGCGCCGGGCTCGGAGTAGCCCTGGCACCAGATCTCCTCGCCCGACACGATCCCGGGGAGGAAGCGGGCCCGCTGCTCGTCGTCGCCGTGGGCGATCAGCGTCGGCCCCAGGATGTCGATCCCCTGGAAGCCGATGGGGGCGGGGGCCCGGGCCAGCGCCAGCTCCTCGGCCAGGGCCAGCCGCCGGGCCAGGTCGAGGCTGCGCCCGCCGTGCTCCTCGGGCCACCCCGGGGCGGCCAGCCGGGCCTCGTGGAGGATGGCCTGCCACCCCCGGCTGTGCTCGACCCGCACGGGGTCCTGGCGCCCCGGTGGCGTCACCGGCGGGAGCACCGGGTGGCGCCACCCCTCGGGCAGGTGGTCACCGATCCAGCGCCGGACCTCGGCCCGGAAGCGATCGACGGTCAGGTCACGATCGAGCACCGCCGGACCGTACGAGCCCACCCCGCCATTGTCAACATCAACGTTGACGCCGAGCCCTCTCCCCCCAACGAACTGGTGTCATCACGACACGCGCCAGCGTGTCGTGGTGACACCAGTTCGGTCAGGTGGGGGTGCTGACGACGCCGGTGTCGACCAGGTGGGCGACGGCGGCGGGGGTGCGGCCGAGCTCGGCGAGGACCTCGGCGGTGTGCTCGCCGAGGAGGGGGACGGGGCGGCCGGCGAGGGACGCGCCGGCGACCGACAGCGGGGGCGCGACCGTGCGGAAGGGCGCACCGCCCCCGGTGACGGCGTCGAGGAAGGTGCCGTTGACGGCGAGCTGCTCGCGCTCGGCCAGGCGGGCGTACGTCATGACCTCGCCCACCATCACGCCCTCGGGGGTCAGCAGCTCGACCCAGGCCCGGCTGGGCCGGGTGCGGAACGTCGCCTCCAGCTCGTCGACCAGCTCGGCCCGGTGGGCGACGCGGTCGGGCGAGGTGGCGAAGCGGGCATCGGTGGCCAGCTCGGGCCGGCCGATCGTGCGGCACAGGGCGGCCCAGTGGTGGGGCAGGTAGGCCGAGAGCACGACGAAGCCGTCGGCGGTGCGGAGGGCGTCGGCCGGGGCGCTGAACGGCGAGGAGTTCCCCACCCGCGGCGGCTCGACGCCGGTCTGGAGGTACTCGGTCATGTTGGCCGCCTGGAGCTGGACGGCGACGTCGAGCAGCGAGACCTTGATGCGGTCGCCCCGCCCGTGCCGGCCCCGGCCGATCAGGGCGGCGAGCACGCCCTCGCTCACGACGTGGGCGGCGACGGCGTCGACGAGGAGGAAGCCGGTGCGCATGGGCTCGCCGTCGGGGTCGCCGGTGGCGGCCATGATCCCGCCCTCGGCCTGGACGATCAGGTCGACGGCGGGCCGCTCGCGCTCGGGGCCGTCGAAGCCGAAGCCGGTGACCGACGCCCAGATCAGCGACGGGTGGCGGGCGACCACGTCGTCGGGGTCGAGCCCGAGCCGGCCCAGGCTCCCGTGGCGGGCGTTGTCGATGACGACGTCGCTGGCCGCGATCAGGTCCTCGACCAGCTCGCGCCCCTCGGGCCGGGCCAGGTCGACGGCGATCGAGCGCTTGCCGACGTTGGCGGCGAGGAACGGCGGCGCCCAGGCGTCGGGACCGGAGCGCACCGAGCGCAGCTCCCGGCCCGGGTCGCCGGCGAGCCGCTCGACCTTGACGACGTCGGCCCCGAGGTGGGCGAGGAGCATCCCCGCCGTGGGCCCGGCGATCAGGGTCGCCATCTCGACGACCCGCACCCCTTCGAGCGGGGCGCCCATCAGAGCGGCAGGGCGCCGGTGGCCCGGGCGGTCGAGCCGTGGTCCTTGTAGGCGGCGATCGTCCGCTGGGCGATGCGCATCTGGTGGACCTCGTCGGCGCCGTCGGCGAAGCGGGCCCAGCGGGCGTGCTGGGCCATGCCGGCCAGCGGTGTGTCGGTCGAGTAGCCGAGGGCGCCGTGGACCTGGATCGACCGGTCGATGATCCGCCCGAGGGCGTTGGCGACGAAGTGCTTGGCCATGGACACCTCCGAGGTGAAGTCGTCCCCCCGGTCGATCTTGTACGCCGCGTGCAGCACCATCAGCTTCGACTGGTACAGCTCCACGGTCGAGTCGGCGATCATCCACTGGATCCCCTGCTTCTCGGCCAGCAGCGAGCCGTGGGCGAACCGGCCCAGCGAGCGGTCGACCATCATGTCGAGGGCGACCTCGGCCTGGGCGATCCAGCGCATGCAGTGGGCCAGCCGGGCCGGCCCGAGGCGGTACTGGCCGAGGCGGTGGCCCTGGCCGAGCCCGCCGAGGAGGGCGTCGGCGCCGACCCGCAGGTCGGTGATCACGATCTCGGAGTGCCCCGACGAGCCGTGCATGGTCGAGATCTCGCGGACCCGGTCCCAGCCCGGGTTCGGGAGGTCGACGAGGAAGGCGCTGGTCGCCCCCTGGGCCACGTCGGGGTCGGGGTCGGTGCGGGCCATCAGGATGGCGAAGGTGGCCCGGTGGGCGTTGGAGATGAACCACTTGTGCCCGTTGATCACCCACTCGTCGCCGTCGGGCACGGCCGCCGTCTGGATGAGCGTCGGGTCGGAGCCCGCCACCTCGGGCTCGGTCATGGCGAAGCAGCTCATGACGTTGCCCTCGCACAGCGGGCGCAGGTACTTCTCCTTCTGCTCCTCGGTGCCCCAGTGGAGCAGCGTGTGCATGTTGCCCTCGTCGGGGGCCATCCCGTTCATGACCCAGGGGCCGTAGCGGCAGCGCCCGGCCTCGGCCTGCACCATCGCCAGCTCCAGGTGGCCGAGCCCCATCCCGCCCCACTCGACCGGCATGTGGGGCAGCCACATCCCCGCCGCCCGGGCCTGGTCGCGCAGCCCGAACAGGAGGGCGTTGCGCTGCTTGCGGTCGAGCTCGCCGCTGGCCAGGGCGGGCTCGGCCGGGCGGACGACGTCGTCGATGAAGCTGCGGACGTCGGACCGGATGGCCTCGACCTCGGCGGGGAAGGTGTAGTCGATCGTCACGGGGAGGCTCCTGGGGTCGTGGGGAGGAGGTGGCGGGCGCGGGCGAACAGGGCGGTGGCCGAGCGGTGGAGGGCGTCGCCCACCGCCGGCGAGCCGGTGCCGGCGGCGGCCCGGGCCAGCGAGCCCTCGAGCAGCACGCCGAGGCGGAAGCAGGCGAGGACGGCGTACCAGGGCACGGCGGCGAGGTCCCGGTCGCTGTGCCGGCCGTAGTGGGCGACCAGCTCGGCCGGGCTCGGGAGGGTGCCGGAGGCGACGAGGTCGCCGGGGAGGATCGAGGGCGGGCCGTCGGGCGCCGGCCAGGTGGCGAGGAGGGTGCCGAGGTCGACCAGCGGGTCGCCGACGGTCGCCAGCTCCCAGTCGATCAGGGCGGCGACGGCGGGCCGCTGGCGGTCGAGCAGGACGTTGGCCAGGTGGAGGTCGCCGTGCATCACGCCCGCCGTCCACCCCGCCGGCACCGTCGCCTCCAGCCAGCCGGTGACGTCGGCCAGGTCGGCCGGGGTGGCACCGGCGTAGCCGGCGACGGCGCCGTAGGAGGCGAGCTGCTCGCGCCACCGGGTGACCTGGCGCTCGAGGAAGCCGTCGGGCCGGCCGAGGTCCGCCAGCCCGACGGCGACGGGGTCGACGGCGCCGAGGGCGGCGACCGCCTCGACCACCGCCAGCCCGGCGGCGTGGGCGACGGCCGGTTCGGTGTAGGCGTCGGGTCGCTCGGTGGTGGGGTTGAACCCGTCGACGTGGTCGGCGACGTAGAACGGGAGGCCGAGCACCTCGGCGTCGTGGACCACGGCGTGGACGGCCGGGCACGGCACCGGGGTGGGGGCCAGGGCCCGCAGGACCGACGCCTCCCGCACGGTGCCCCGGGCGGCGGCCGCCGGCTCCCCCCGGCGGCCGCGCAGGACGTAGGACCGCCCGCCCCGGTCGATCCGGAGCAGGACGTTCTGGGTGCCGCCCGTGAGCGGCGTGACCGCCTCGACAGGGCCGGCGCCGGGCCCCGAGGCCTCGGCCCAGCGGGCGGCCCGGTCGGCCAGGTCGTCGAGTCGCCGTCGCGCAGCCATGGGCCGTATAATGCAAACGCATGAACGGGGAATGCAAACGCATGCCGTCGAGCAGGGGCGCCCGATGAGCCGGCGCGCCGCCACCACGACCGCCGGCGACGCCCGCAGCCAGATCCTCTCGGCGGCCGAGACCCTCTTCGCCGAGCACGGCTCCGGGTCGGTCTCGCTGCGCGAGGTCAACCGGGCCGCGGGCCAGGCCAACGCCACCGCCGTCCAGTACCACTTCACCGACCGGGCCGGGCTCCTGCGGGCCATCCTGGCCAAGCACCGCCCGGGCATCGACGTGCGCCGCCACGCCCTCCTCGACGCCTACGAGGAGGCCGGCGAGCCCGCCCTCCGCCCCCTCGCCGCCGCCCTGGTCGCCCCGATCGCGGCCAAGCTCGACGACCCCGACGGCGGCCGCGCCTACCTGCGGATCATGGCCGAGGTCGTCGGCCGGCCCGACCCCAAGCCGTCGCGGTCGGCCCTCAGCGACCCCGACGACAGCCTCTACCGGTGGCGGACGCTGCTCGAGCCGCTGCTCGACCCGACCGCCACCCAGGCCTTCCACCTGCGCTTCACCGCCCACCGCTTCGCCCACCTGGAGCTCGGCGTCCGGGCCGCCAGCCGGCGCCGCCGCGACGACCGGCTCTTCGTCAGCCACCTCACCGACGTGGTCGCCTCCATCCTGGCCACGCCGCTCAGCCCGCCGACGGCCCGGCTGCTGGCCGAGCGCGACGGGGCCCGCTGATGGCCGCCACCCTCGCCGGCAAGGTCGCCCTGGTCACCGGGGGCTCCCGCGGCATCGGGCGGGCCATCGCCGAGGCCTACGTCGCCGCCGGCGCCACCGTGCTGATCGTGTCCCGCAAGCCCGACGACCTGGCCCGGGCCGCGGCCGAGATCGGCGCCGGGGTCCACTGGTACGCCGCCAACGCCGGCGAGCCCGACCAGGTCCGGGCCGCGGTCGCCCACTGCGTGGCCGAGCTGGGCGGGCTCGACGTCCTGGTCAGCAACGCCGCCACCAACCCCCACTTCGGCCGGGCCGTCGACATCGACGTCGAGCGGTTCGACAAGACGGTCGCGGTGAACTTCCGGGGCCCGTTGCTGTGGGCCCGGGCGGCGTGGACGGCGGCGATGGAGGATCGGGGCGGGGCGATCGTCAACGTGGCCTCGCTCGGCGCCTTCATCGTCGAGCCCGGCATCGGCGTCTACAACGCGACCAAGGCGGCGACGGTCCACCTCACCCGCACGCTGGCCAGCGAGCTGGCCCCCGCCGTCCGGGTCAACGCCATCGCCCCCGGCCTGGTCCGCACCGACATGGCCCGGGCGATCATCGGCCAGGGCGAGGAGAGGATCGCCGCCCGCATCCCGCTGCGCCGGGTGGGCGAGCCGGCCGACATCGCCCGGGCCGCCCTCTTCCTGGCCAGCGACGAGGCCAGCTGGATCACGGGTCAGACCCTGGTGGTCGACGGCGGGATCAGCGTCCGCTGAGGGGAGCGGTCAACGGGGCAGGCCGAGCACCCGCTCGCCGATGACGTTCCGGAGGACCTGCGTCGTCCCGCCCATGATCGTGTACGCCGGGGCGTAGCAGGCCGAGCGGGCGATGCGGGCGGCCAGCCCCCCGGTCGGGTCGAGCAGGGTGGCCCGGGGCCCGGCCACCCGGGTGGCGAAGTCGGCGACCCGCTGCTCCAGCTCGGTGCAGAACGTCTTGGTGGCGGCCGAGAACGACGGCGGCGCCTGGCCGAGCACCTCGCGCAGCACGAGCAGCCGGCCGATGCGGTGGGCGGACTCCAGGGCGGCGACCTCCTGGCGGACGAGGGGGTCGGTGCGGTCGACCCAGCCGGAGCGGAGCAGGTCGTCCCACACCAGCCGGTTCGACACCAGCCGGTCGATGCCGCCGCGCTCGTGCTCCATCTGCCGCATCACCTGGCGGAAGCTCCCGTTCTCCCGCCCGACCAGGTTCCCGGCCGGCACCCGGACCTCGTGCAGGTGCACCTCGCAGAAGTGGCCGCCGCCGGTCATGTCGCGGATCCGTCGCACCTCGACGCCCGGGCTCCGCATGTCGACCACCAGCTCCGACAGGCCCTCGTGGGGCCGGGCCGCGGGGTCGGTGCGGGCGACCAGGTACATCCAGTCGGCCTCGACGGCGCCCGAGGTCCAGACCTTCTGCCCGTCGACCACCCAGGTGTCGCCGTCGCGCACCGCCCGGGTGCGGAGCGAGGCGACGTCGGAGCCGGCGTCGGGCTCGGACATCCCGATGCACCACATCGAGGTGCCGGCGAGGATGCCCGGGAGCCAGCGGGCCCGCTGCTCGTCGGTGCCGAACTGGAGGAGGGTGGGGCCGATCTGGCGGTCGGCGAACCAGACGGCGGCGATGGGGGCGCCGCCGGCGATCAGCTGCTCGACCACGACGAACCGCTCCAGCGCCGTGCGCCCGCCCCCGCCGACCGCGACCGGCCAGGTCATCCCGATCCAGCCCCGGGCGGCCAGCTCGACGGCCAGGTCGGGGTCGTGGCCGAGCAGCCAGCTGTCCTCGGGGAACGGCCGGCGCCCCCGCCACTCCCCCGCCAGGGTCCGGGCCTCCTCGGCGAGGGCGGCGAGCTCCGGGGGCAGCGTGTGGTCCATCGGGGATCGGACCGTATCCGTCAACGCTTACGTTGACAAACGGCGCCACAGCTGCGTCGCCACCAGCGGCACGATGCCGAGCCCCAGGGCGAGGGGCCAGACCGACGCCGGCAGGGTCGTCAGCTCGAGCACGTCCCGCAGCGGCGGGATGGTGAGGGCGGCGGCCTCCAGGGCGAGGGTCAGCGCCAGCGCCCACCAGAGGTAGGGGTTGGACGAGGCGCCCCGGAACCCCGACCCGGTCGACCGGCGGGCGTTGAACACGGCGCCGATCTGGGCCACGGTGAGGGTGGCGAAGGTCAGGGTCTGGGCCTCGGCGGTCGCCAGGTCGAGCGGCCCGAGGCCGAGCAGGTAGCCGCCGATGCCGACCGCCGCCACCAGGGCGCCCTGGGTGGCGATGGCCCGCACCGCCCCCGCCCCGAGCACGGGCTCGTCCTTGGCCCGGGGCGGCTCGTCCATGGCGTCGTCGCCGCTCGGCTCCAGGGCCAGGGCGAACGACGGGATCACGTCGATCACCAGGTTGTTCCAGAGGATCATCAGCCCGGCCAGCGGCGGGTCGAGCCCGGCGAGCACACCGACCACGACGGTGATGACGACGGCCAGGTGGTACGAGAACAGGTACTGGGCGAAGCGCTGGATGTTGGCGAAGATCCGGCGCCCCTCGCGCACGGCGTGCTCGATGGTGGCGAAGTCGTCGTCGAGCAGGACGATGTCGGCCGCCTCGCGGGCCACGTCGGTGCCGGCCAGGCCCATGGCCACGCCGACGTCGGCCTGGCGCAGGGCGGGGGCGTCGTTGACCCCGTCTCCGGTCATGGCCACGACCTCGCCCTGGGCCTGGAGGGCCTCGACGATCCGCAGCTTCTGCTCGGGGGCGACCCGGGCGTAGACGTCGACCTCGGGGGCCCGGGCCCGGAGCTCGTCGTCGTCGAGGCGGGCCAGGTCGCGGCCGGTCAGCACGGCGGTGGGGCGCATCCCCAGCTCGTCGGCGATGGCCCGGGCCGTGCGGGGCTGGTCGCCGGTGACCATGACGACCCGGATGCCCGCCCGGCGGCAGGCGGCCACGGCGTCGACGGCCTCGGGCCGCGGCGGGTCCTGGATGCCGACCACGCCGAGCACCTCGAGGGCGGCCGGGTCGAGCACGTCGCCGTCGACGTCGACCCGGGTGCGGGCCAGGGCCAGCGTGCGCAGGCCCCGCTCCCCCAGCCCGGCCGCCAGCGCGACCAGCGGGTGGTCGGCGGCGAGGACGACCTCGGGGGCGCCCTTGACGTGGGTCCAGCCGTCGTTGCGGGTGGCCATCCACTTGGTGTCGGAGCTGAAGGGCACCTCGCCGGCCCGGGGCCGGGCGGCCCGCAGCGACCGCCAGTCGAGGCCGGCCGCGGTGGCGCCGTGGAGCAGCGCCACCTCGGTCGGGTCGCCCACCGGGTCCCCGTCACGGGCGACGTCGCCGTCGTTGCACAGCACCGCCGTCGGCCACAGGTCGTCGCCGGCGACACCCGGGGCGGGGAGCACCTCGGTCACCGTCATCTCGTTGGTCGTGAGGGTGCCGGTCTTGTCCGAGGCGATCACCGTCGTCGAGCCGAGGGTCTCGACCACCGGCAGCCGGCGGACCAGCGCCTGCTCGCGGGCCATCCGGCGCATCCCGACCGTCAGGGTGAGGGTCGCCACCGCCGGCAGGCCCTCGGGGACGATGGCGACGGCCAGGGCGATCGACACCTCCAGCACCTCGTCGGCCGACAGGCCCCGCAGCACGCCGAGCAGGGCGATCGCCGCCCCCAGGGCGACGACCACCAGCGTCAGCACCCGGCCCAGCCGCTCCAGGCCCTCCTGGAGCGGGGCCCGGCCCACCCCGGTCCGCCGGGTCAGCTCGGCCACCCGGCCGACCTCGGTGGCCAGCCCGGTCGCCACCACCACGCCCCGGCCCCGGCCCGAGCGGACGGTCGTGCCCATGTGGGCCAGGCCGGTGCGCTCGGCCAGCTCGACCTCGGCGGCGACGGCGTCGACCACCTTGGCCACCGGCTCGCTCTCGCCGGTCAGGGCCGACTCCTCGACCGTCAGGTCGTTCACCTCGACCAGGCGGAGGTCGGCGGGGATGCGGTCGCCGCTCTCGACCTCGACCACGTCGCCGACGACGAGGTCGACGGCGTCGATCTCGTCGCGGCGGCCGTCGCGCACGACGTCGGCCACCGTGCGGGTCAGGGCGTCGAGGGCGTCCATCGACCGCACCGCCCGCAGCTCGGTCACGAAGCCGACGATGGTGTTCACCACCAGCACGACGAGCACGGCGACGGCCTCGACCGTCTTGCCGATGGCGAAGGCGGCCACCACCGACGCCAGCAGCAGGAGCACGACCGTGCTCCTCAGCTGGTCGCCGAGGATCTTCGCCCAGGTGGTGCGCTCGGGCCGGCCCAGCTCGTTGGCCCCGTGGGCCAGGCGGCGGGCGGCCTCGGCCTCGGAGAGCCCCGTGGCCAGGTCGGTGCCGGTGCGGGCGACGACCTCGTCGGGGTCGAGGGCGTGGGCGTCGGCGACGGGGCCGACGCCGGTGGACATGTCGGGTTCCATGGTCCTCAGGGGGTCACCGCCGGCGACGGCGCGGGAGGCCGGAGCCGGCGTGGTGCGATCGGGGGTGCGGGGCGGCGCGGCCGGTCAGCGGCCGCGGCCCGTCACAGCCTGAGGATCTGCGTGGTGGGGAGGGGCACCGTCCCGAGCCGGCCCGGTCGGGCCGTGACGGCGGCCCGGAGGGCGGCGAGGAGGGGGCGGCGGCGGGTCCGGCGCCGGGCGACGCGGCGGTGCCGGGCCGGGACCTCGTCGGCGGTCCGGGTGGCGCGCAGGGCGGCGTCCTCGTGGACGATCGGCGCCACCGAGGCCGACGCCAGGTGGACCATCGGGGCCAGCCCGGCGATCACGGTCAGCGCCACCAGCAGGGCGGGCGTCACGATGCGACGGGTCGTCGCGCGCAGGGCGATCCGGATCTCGTCCATCGGCCCGCCCAACCTACCGCCCCCGCCCACCCGGCCCTCATCCCCCGGTTGGGGGCGGGGGCGGTGGGGAGGACGGGGCGGTGGCCGCGCGTCCCCACGTCGCCCTGATCGGGATGATGGGCGTCGGCAAGTCGACCGCCGGGCGGGTCGTGGCCGCCCGCACCGGGCGGCGCTTCGTCGACACCGACGCCGTGATCGAGGCGACGACCGGGCGCACCCCGCGCGAGCTGTGGGAGCAGGACGGCGAGCACGCCTACCGCCCGCTCGAGCGCGAGGCGGTCGAGCAGGCCCTCGCCGCCGACGACCCGGTGGTGCTGGCCACGCCGGGCGGGGTCGCCGTCGACGACGCCATGGCCCGGGCCGTGCGGGCGCCCGGCGTGGTCACCGTCCTGCTGCGGGCCACGCTCGCCACCCTCGACCGCCACGTGGGCGACCACCCCGCCCACCGCCCGCTGCTCGGTCCCGACCCCCACGCCACGCTGGCCCGCCTGCTCGCCGAGCGGGCCGGCCGCTACGAGGCCCTGGCCGACGCCGTGGTCGACGTCGACGGGCTGTCCCCCGAGCGGGTGATCACCGCCGTCCTCGCCGCCCTCGACGACGCCGACGGTTGACGGCAGCGCCCCCATGCGCTTGGGTGGGGGAGCGACGTTCAGCCACGAGGGTCGAGTTCCGTCCGAGGACCTTGGAGGTCCCGATGACCGACCCGTGGCCCGCCCACCGCCCGTCCACCACCGATCCGCTCGCCCTGGCGACCCCCCAGGATCGGGAGCGTGCCGAGGAGACGATCCCCCGGGGTCGCTCGTCCGAGGACGACTCCCGCCGCCCCGCCGTCGACGAGGACATCTGGCTCCTCCACGTGCTGCTCCGCCGCACCGGCGACCGGACGGTGCTCGCCGCCCTGGTCGAGGAGTACCAGGCCTTCGCCCTGTCGCTGGCCCGGCGCCTGCACCGCGACCGCGAGCCGCTCGACGACCTGCGCCAGGTGGCGCTGGAGTCGCTGGTGGCCTCGCTGCGGCGCTTCGACCCCGGCTTCGGCGTGCCCTTCGTCGGCTTCGCCACGCCGACGATCGTCGGCGCCCTCAAGCGCCACTACCGCGACCAGGGCTGGGCCATGCGGGTGCCCCGCTCGGCCCACGACCTGGCCGCCCCCGCCCGCGAGGCGGCCGACCGGATCGCCGCCGAGAAGGGGCGGGCGGCCACCACCGCCGAGGTCGCCGAGGCCCTCGGGATCACCGAGGAGGACCTGCTGATCGCCCGCTCGGCCGAGCGGGCCCGGTCGCTGGTCTCGCTCGACGCCCCCCGGCCCGGCGACGACGACCGGGTCGGCATCGAGGTCGGCGTGGTCGACGCCGGCTTCCTGCTGGCCGAGGGCCGGGCCTCGCTGGAGCGGGCGCTGCCGACCCTCAGCCACCGTGACCGCACGATCCTCCAGCTCTCGTTCTTCGAGGGCGAGTCGCAGAAGAAGATCGCCGAGCGCTACGGCGTCAGCCAGATGCAGGTGTCCCGCTGGATGACCTCGGCGATCGGCCGCCTCCGCAGCCGCATGGCCGTCACCGTCCCGGCCGACCCCGTCGACGAGTCCGCCGCCGTCTGACCCCGGATCAGAGCCGGGGCAGGACCTCGTCCTGGTAGAAGGCGTACATCCCGGCCTGCTCGGCGCCCACCTGGTGGACGTGGACCTCGTCGGCCCCGGCCTCGAAGAAGGTGCGCAGCGACTCGGCGTGCACCTCGGGGTCGGGGCCGCACGGCATCGACCCCACGGCGCCCTCCTCGTCGACCAGCTCGACCGCCTGCTCGAAGTGGGCCGGCGTCCTGAGCTCCTGGGCCAGCTCGCCCGGGAGCCCGGTGTTGGGCCAGAGGCGGTGGACCAGCCGGCGGCAGGCCTGCTCGTCGGGCCCCCAGCACGCCTTGGGGAAGGCGATCACGGGGCCGGTCCCGCCGGCGTCGCGGTAGGTGGCGATGACCTCGGCGTCGGGCGAGGTGGTGGCCATGCCGTCACCGATGCGGGCGGCCACCTCGGCGGCCCTGGGCCCGAAGGCCGACACGATCACCGGCGGCGGCTCGTCGGGGCAGGAGAAGATGCGGGCGTTCTCGACCGTGTAGTGGCGGCCCGACCGGGTCACCTCGTCGCCGGTCCACAGCGCCCGCATCACCTCGACCGCCTCCTCCAGCATCTCCAGCCGGACCGGCGTCGGGGGCCAGCGGTCCCCGAGCACGTGCTCGTTGAGGTTCTCGCCGCTGCCGACGCCGAGGAAGAAGCCGCCCCCGGCCATCAGGGCCGTGGTCGCCGCCGCCTGGGCGACGATCGCCGGGTGGATGCGGATCGTCGGGCAGGTGACGCCGGTGCCGAGACGGGCGTCGGGGGCGGCGGTCGCCAGCCCGCCGAGCACGCTCCACACCAGCGGGCTGTTGCCCTGCTCACCGACCCAGGGGTGGAAGTGGTCCGAGACGCTGATGTCGGTGAAGCCGTGCTCGGCGGCGGCGGCCCCGAAGCGGACGAGGTCCCGCGGGCCGTGCTCCTCGGCGGACAGGAAGATCCCGGTGCGTGCCATCGTCGCCGCCTCCCCTCCCGCCGGGCCCGGAAACGGCGCCGTGTCGCGCCGGCCCGGCGGGAGAGGGTAGCGGCGTGACCAGGAACGACGACCGGTGGGCGGCCGTGGCCGAGGAGGCCGCCGGGTGCACCCGCTGTCCGCTGTACCGCGACGCCACGGCCACCGTGTTCGGCGAGGGCCCGGTGCCCGCCGAGATCATGCTCGTGGGCGAGCAGCCCGGCGACAAGGAGGACCTCCAGGGCCGACCCTTCGTCGGACCCGCCGGCGCCCTGCTCGACCGCTGCATCGAGGAGGCCGGCGGCGACCGCTCGGCGCTGTACCTCACCAACGCCGTCAAGCACTTCAAGTTCGAGCGCCGGGGCAAGCGCCGCATCCACGAGAAGCCGAACCGGTCCGAGATCGAGGCCTGCGGGCTCTGGCTCGACCGCGAGCTGGAGATCGTGTCGCCCCGCCTGGTCGTCCTGCTCGGAGCCACCGCCGCCCAGGCCCGGTTGGGCTCGGGGTTCCGGGTGACGCAGCACCGGGGCGAGGACGTGCCGTCGGACCTGGCCGAGCACGTCGTCGCCACCGTCCACCCGTCGTCGATCCTGCGCGGCCCCGACGACGCCCGCCGGGCCGGCCGCGAGGCCCTCGTCGCCGACCTCCGCGCCGCCTTCGCCCTGGTCGCGTGAGGGCCGCCGGGTTTGACCGGTCGCCCCGGGGGCGAGGGGGGCGGCCATGCGGCTGATCCTCGTCCGCCACGGCGACGCCCACGCCGGCTTCCACGGCCCGATCGCCGGCCCGACGGGTTGCCGCGGGCTCACCGACCTCGGCCGCCAGCAGGCCGCCGCCCTGCGCGACCACCTGGCGGCGAGCGGGCGGGTGCGGGCCGACGTGCTGATCGCCAGCGTCCTGCCCCGGGCCATCGAGACGGCGACGATCATCGGTCCCGGCCTCGGCCTCGACCTCGCCGACCGGGACTGCGACCTGTGCGAGGTCCACACCGGCGAGGCCGACGGCGTCGACTGGTCCGAGTACGGCCCCCGCTACGGCACCTTCGACATGGAGGCCGAGCCCGACCGGCCCTTCGCCCCCGGCGGCGACAGCTGGAACGGCTTCCACCGGCGGGTCGAGGCCACCCTCGCCCGGCTGGCCGCCGAGCACGCCGGGCGCACCGTGGTCGCCGTCTGCCACGCCGGCGTGATCATGGCGTCGCTGCGGATCCTGCTCGGCATCCCCGACCCGGCCACCAGCGCCCACCTGCGCCCCACCAACACCGGTCTCACCGAGTGGGAGCACGACCCGGACCTGGGCAGCTGGATCCTCCGCTCCTACAACGAGACCGACCACCTGCTCGGCCTGGCCGAGCCCGACCACCCCGACGACGAGGTGCTGGTGCTCCCCCCTGACGACTTCACGACCGAGACCGCCCGCCAGGCCGCCGCCCGCGACGACCTCGCCACCTGGGTGCGGGGCTTCCTGGCCAGCCCCGGCAGCGACAACGCCCCGCTGGCCGAGCAGCTGGTCGAGCGGGCCCCGTGGTGGATCGGGCCGGTGGCCGTCCCGCTCGACCAGCTCCACCGGCTCGCCGGTCCCCCCGACCACCCGGTGCTCGAACCGGTCGCCGACCACGAGTGGCGCGACGACGTCGACGACCTGGCCGAGGAGGTCGAGGACGGCCACGAGCCGCCCCCCGTCGTCGCCACCTGGTCCGAGGGCCGGCTGCTGCTGGAGGACGGCAACCACCGGGTCGAGGCCCTCCGCCGGGCCGGCGTCGACGAGGCGTGGACCGTCGTCGGCTTCGACGACCCCGACGCCCGCGACCGCTTCGTCGCCGGGAGCGAGCGATGAGCGCCGAGGACCGGGCCGACGACCTCGCCGGGCGGATCGCCGAGATCGCCCGGCAGCGCGACATCACCGTCGGCGTGGCCGAGTCGCTCACCGGCGGGCTCGTCTCCAGCGCCCTGGCCCGGGCCGAGGGGGCCAGCGAGTGGTTCGACGGCGGCGTCGTCGCCTACGGCCGCTCGGTCAAGCACGAGCTGCTCGGCGTGCGGCCCGGCCCGGTCGTGTCCGAGGAGGCCGCCGTCGACATGGCCGAGGGCACGGTCCGGGTGCTCGGGGTCGACGTCGCCGTGGCCGTCACCGGCGCCGGCGGGCCCGACCCCCAGGACGGCCAGCCCCCGGGCACCGTCTGGCTCGCCGCCCACGTCGACGGCGAGACCCGCACCCGCCAGCTCGACCTCGACGGCGACCCGCCCGAGATCTGCCACGACTCCGTCGTCGCCGCCCTCGACCACCTCCTCACCGCCCTCGACGTCTAAGGAACCGCCTCAAGGTGCCAGGCACCTTGAGGCGGTCGCAGACCCTGGAGCTGCTGCGAGCACCGCCACCCCGGCATCGTCCGTGTCCACCACGGCCCACCCCCTCCCCCGGGCCCGGTGGCCGACGCCGGTTCGGGTGCGGGCCGGCGGGGAGGGCGCCGGGCGCCCGTCGAACCGAGGAGATCCGATGACCGTGGCCCCCGGAACCACCCTGACCTGCACCAACGACGACTGCCCGTGCCGCATCGTCGTCCAGGCCCCCTGCCCCCACGGCGACGACTACACCTGCGCCTGCGGCCACGCCCTGGTCCCCCTCACCGACACCGACGACACCTCCTCCATCCCGCCCACCCCCGGCGCCTGACCCCACCGCGGGGCGCGTCAGCGGGACGGGGGGTCGGTCGTGTCGTCGGGTTCGGGGCGGCCGGGGAAGCCGGGCGGACCCTCGTGGATGATGGGGACGCCGTCGCGCACGACGGCCCGGGGGCGGGTCGGGTCACCCGTGGCGGGTGGGCGGCGACGCTCCCGCCAGGCTCGCCAGCGGTCGATGCAGGAGGTCATGGCCCCGGTCTACGACCGGTCCGGCCACCGGCCCCCGCCCTTCACGCCGGGTTCACGACCCCCGGGGGCATCTTCACGGCTCGACCCGGTCGAGCAGCTCGGGCAGGCCGATCTCGAGGGCGTCGGCCATCCGGATCAGGGTCACCAGCGTCGGGACCCGGTAGCCCCGCTCGAGGTTCGATACGAACGTGGGGTGTACCCCGGCGGCCTCGGCCAGGCGTTCCTGGGTGAGCTCGCGCTGGAGGCGGATCTCGCGCAGCCGACGCCCGAAGGCGGCGGCGACGGCGGCATCCTCCTCTCGGCGTCGGGGCACGATCCGCATCCCACCGGCCCCCTCGCCCGGGCACCACAGCCTACTGATAAGGTAGGGCGCAGACCCAGCGTTCCCGGCCCTCCACCCGATCGGAGACCGGCCCGTGCCCCCCTCCGGCCCCCACGCCCACCGCCCCGCCACGCCTCCCGGTGGCGCCGCCCCGACCGGCCCGCGACCGGTCCCGGGGTGGACGCCCAGGGGCCCCGGCTCACCCCGGGCAGGTGTGCGGACCGGCGAGGCACCACAACCCCGAGGCGTGGGAAATGTGCGTTTCGCGCACGCATCGCAACATTCGGCGCCGTCCCATGGCCCCGTCGGAGACGAGGGGGCCCCGTGACCAGGACGATCGGCGACAGCACGGGCGACGAGCTCGACACCCGCACCTCCCCCGTGCCGAGCGTCGTCCCCGCCTTCGTGCCCGACCGGGTGGCGCGGCGCCGCCAGCGCCTCCACGCCCTCCGCGCCGCCGAGGGCCCCGAGCCCCCCGAGGGCCCGGACGCCGGTTAGGCGGGGGCCAGCAGGGCGCTCATGGCGTCGACCACGATCCGGCAGGCGGTGGCCACCTGCGCCGGGGCGAGGTGGGCCACACCCGCCGACCGGGCGTCGGCGCGGGCGCCGGGGGGCGGGAGCGAGCGGTCGCTGGCCAGCACGACGGCACCGAGGCCCACCGTCGACCCCCGGTCGGGCGCGGGCACGGCGGTCAGCGGGACGGCGACGAGCGTCCGCCACGGCCCCGTCTCGTCGCCGGCCGCCACCGGGGCGACCACCGGTTGGCCGCTGAAGGCGGCCCGGGCCGCCGGGTCGGTGGCGTAGGCGTTGACCGCCAGCGGCTTGCGCCGGAACGACCAGTAGGCCCGGTGGCTGTAGGCGGAGGCGGCCACCAGGCGGAGCCCGTCGCGCCCCGGCGCCGGCGGACCGTCGGGGCGGAACGGCGGGGGCATCCACAGGAACAGCCCGAGCCCCTCGCCGGCGAGGTGGGCGGCGAGGTCGGGGACGTCGGGCAGGTCGTCACCGAGGGCGAGGAGGCTCTCGGCCCCGCTGCGGAGGACGACGGCGTCGAGCCGGGGCCGGATGGCGCGCAGCACCCCGTCGAGGGCGTCGCTGGCCGCCGCCAGCTGGGCCCCGCTCGGCTCCGACCCGTCGACCGGCCAGCCGACGGCCCGGTGGGCGACCTCCAGCGCCCGGGCCAGCCGGAACCGGTGGCGCAGCCCGGTGGCCGGGTCCGGGTCCCGGTACCGGTCGGGCTCGCTGACGGCCAGCTCGAGCTCGATCATCAGCTGGCCGACCTGGCCGTAGCCGTCGAGCGGCACGACCTCGACGCCGAAGACGTCGTGGAGGTAGGCGCCCCGCTCGGCGGCGTAGCGCTCGGCCTGGGCGGGGGTGGCGCTGTCGGCGACGGCCCCGGCGACCGAGACGACGAAGACCCGGCCGGCGTGCTCGGGGTCGGCGGCGGCCAGCGCCCCGACGAGGTTGGGGTCGGTGAGGCCGAGCCCGACGCAGAGCACGAGGTCGGCCTCGGCCATCATCCGCCGCAGGTCGGCCTGGACCCGGGCCCCCTCCCGGTGGAACTGGTCCTCGGTGACGACGATCGGCCCGAGCACCGCCTCGGGGTCACGGCCGAGGTAGCCGTGGAGGTGGTGGATCGGCAGCACGGGGTCGGCCGGGGCGGCGAAGGCGTCCCACCACGGCCCGGCGTCGTCGAGGGCGCAGGGCACCGGCCGCAGCCCCGAGGTCCGGGCCGCCGCCTCCAGCAGGTCGTCGTAGTTGGTGGTGGCCAGGGCGATCGAGCGGTCGCCACGGGCGGCGACGAGGTCGACGATCCGCTGGGCGAGGTAGGTGCTCGGCAGCGGCGGCTGGTCGTCGTAGAGGGCGGCGGCGACGGCGGCGTAGTCGGGCGAGCGGCCCCGCCCGGGCCGGCGGAGCAGCAGCCCGGCGGCGCGGGCCAGGTCGGCCTCGTTGGCCGGCACCAGGGGGGCCAGGGCGTCGTCACGGGCGGCGCGCTGCTGGGCGATCCGGGCGAGCAGGAGCGGCCAGGTCGGCAGCCCGGCGTCGGCGGTGACGCCGGCGCCGCAGAGGATCACGATGCGCCGCGCCGCGATCACCCCGTCGACCAGCCGCGCCAGCGCCGGGTTCTCGGTGAGCGACAGCGCGGGCCTACCCAGCACGCGCCGTCCTCGCGTCGCACGGTCCGGTGCTCGTGGCGCTTCCCCTGGTGTGACGTGTCGTCCGGCACGTCCATGGTGCGCCAGCCGCCCTTGCCGACGGTGCGCGACACCCGCCGCGGGTGCCGGATCGCTAGCCTCCGGCCGCACCCCGGGGCGGGCCCGGGGCGACGACGGAGGGACATCACCATGCGTGACCGCACGATCTCGCGCCGCCTGCTCGGCCTGCTGGCCGGGCTCCTGGTGGCGGGGGCGACGCTCATCGGCCCGGCCCAGCCGGCCTCGGCCGGCCACGTGGCGGACTTCTCGGCCGTGCCGTTCGGGAGCTGGGGCGGGGCCTGGGGCAGCAGCCACTACCGCTGGAAGCTGGACTACAACGCCTGGAGCCCGTGGGGCGACGTCCGGGCCCTCGGGACCACCTGCCAGGAGTGGGAGACCCAGGCGGAGGTCGAGTGGATCATCGGCCTCAGCACGGAGTGGAACTGGGGCATCCAGGTCATCCTCCCCAACGGCACCAACCCGCCGATCTTCCGCTACTTCATCTGCAAGGGGTTCGGCCCCGTGTGACGGGTGCCCCGGCGGGTTCGTCGTCGGGGCGCGGGCCGGTGGGCCATGATCGGGCCATGGGCGTGTCAGGAGAGGACGAGGCGGACCGGGCCCGCTTCGGCCGCGGCACCGAACGACCCGAGGACCTGCCCCCGGCCGCCGGGCCCATCGCCGTCGACCGCACCTTCGCCTTCGTCGACCTGTCCGGCTTCACCGCCTTCATCGAGGACGACGGGGTCGCCGCCGCCGTCGAGATGCTGGCCCTGTTCCGCCTGGGCGCCTCGGAGGTCACCGCCCGGCGCGGCGTCCGGGTGGCCAAGTGGCTGGGCGACGGGGCCATGCTCGTCGGCGTCCAGGCCGGCCCCACCGTCGCCGCCGTGGCCGAGCTGATGGCCCGGGTCGGCGTCACCTCGCAGCTCCAGCTCCGGGCCGGGGTGTCGCGGGGCGGCGTGATCCTGTTCCAGGGCGACGACTACATCGGCCGGGCGGTCAACATCGCCGCCCGGCTCTGCGACGTGGCCCGGCCGGGCGAGATGCTGGCCACACCCCGGGTCGCGGCCGAGGCGCCCGACTGGGTCCGCCGGCTCGACACCCGCAGCGTCGAGCTGCGCGGCGTGGGCCAGGTCGACGGGGTGTGCGCCCTGGGGCTGGCCGAGGACGTGCACCTGCCCCCGGTCCCGCCGGTCTAGTCAGCCGATCACGACCACCTGGCCGCCCCAGGCGAGGGCGATCACGTGGTTGCCCACGGCGAGGCCCTGCTGGCGGGAGCGCGAGATGTTGGCGACGTCGAAGACCCCGAGCAGGACCCGGCGGGTCACCTTGCCGCTGGCCACCCCCACGCCGACCAGCTCGGCGGTGAGCCCGTCGCCGGGGTGGGGCACGTCGCCGGCGATCACGGCGAAGGCGGTGTCGTCGGCCACGATCGGCGACATGCGGACCATGGGGTGCTCGGAGGCCACCTCGGTGGTGAGCCGGGTCCGCCAGCGGCGCACCTTCCCGTCCACGGTCCAGTTCTCGAGGCTCGGCTCCAACCCGGCGACGATCATGTTCGACCGCCCGACCACCGGCACGTAGCGGGCGTCGACCGAACCGATGCGGGCGCCGGTGGCCTGGTCGAGGATGGCCACGGGCTCGTAGCCGCCCCGGCTCTCGGCCGCGTAGACCCGCCCGCCCCGCACGACGCCCTCGGCCTCGCCCCCGCCGTAGCAGCTGCCCTTCTGGTACCAGACCCGCTCGCCCCCGCTCCGCGTGGCGGCGTAGGTCGACCCGCAGATGCCGGGGAGGTAGATGACGTCGCCCGAGACCATCGGCCGGGCCGAGGAGCCCGAGATCATCTCGAAGACCTCGAACCAGAGCACCCTGCCGGTGGCGGCGTCGAAGGCGGTCATCTCGGCCGAGGTGCCGTGGACGACGGTGTAGACCCGGCCGGACGCGGCCACGGGGCCCATCGCCGAGGTGCCGGTGAGGTCGGCGTGCCAGCGCTCGGCCCCGGTCCTGAGGTCGAGGGCGGTCAGGCCCGACTCGTCGCCCTGGGCGAAGACCGTCGAGGTGGTGGCGGCGATGTGCAGCTCGTCGTCGTGGCCGACGAGGGTCTCCCACTCGACCTCGCCCGTCAGCCGGTCGAAGGCGATGACCCGGCTGGCGTTGCTGTCGTCGGGCTCGAGCCCGCCGTTGCCGTAGAAGGCGGGGACGATCACCAGCTCGTCCTTGATGACCGGCGTGCCGACCCCGCCCCGGTCGTCGCCCCCGGCCGACCAGCGCCAGCGGACGGTCGGGTCCGGCGCGATGCCCGTGGGCGACACCCCGGTGCCGGCCGGCCCGGTCTGCGGGTTCAGCTGCTGGGTGCCGTCCGGGTACGCCGGCAGGTCGCACCCCGCCAGCAGCACCGACAGCACGACCACGACCCCGGCAACCCCACCGATCCGCCTCATGCGCGCAACGTACGCCCCTGCACCCCGGCTGACCAGGGGCGACGTCGGACTTCACCCGATCGGATGAGCGCGGCCGGCCCGGGCCCGCTGGACCGCCTCGACCGCGCCGGCCAGCACCAGCGAGGCACCGATGCCGACGGCGATCCCGGCCAGCGGCCGCTCCTCGAAGGCCCGGCCGCCGAGGAAGCCGATCAGGGCGCTGGTCGAGGCCCACGTCGCCCCGGCCAGGGCGGTCACGGCGGTGAAGGTGCGGAGGCGGAGCCGCACCGACCCGGCGGCCAGCGTCGTCGCCGTCCGGCCCCCGGGGATGTAGCGGCTGACGACGAGCAGCGCCGGACCCCGGCGGCGGAGCAGGTCCTGCGCCCTCTCCAGGGCGACCCGGCGCCGGGTGCGGCGGACGCCGGGGCGGTCGAGCCGGCCGCCGAGGCCGCGGCCCAGGGCGTAGGCCAGGTGGTCGCCGGCCAGGGCGCCGAGGCCGCCGGCGGCGATGACGAGCGCCAGGTCGGCGTCGCCGGTGGCGGCGATCACGCCCACCGAGATCACCGCGCTCTCGCTGGGGACGGCGGGGACGACCCCGTCGACGGCGGCCAGGGCGAAGAGCCCGAGGTACAGCCACGGCCCGGCCATCGGCGCCTCGGCCAGGTGCGTCAGCGCCTCGATCCACTCGAACATGGGCGGACCGTACGGACGGCCGCCTGGAGCCGGCTTGGGACCGACTTGGAACGGGCCCGAAACGTCCCCGAAACCCCCGCCGGCCAGCCTCGGCGGATGCTGGCGCCCCTGGCCGGGTTCACCGTCGGGGTCACCGCCGACCGCCGGGCCGACGAGCAGGCCGAGCTGCTCCGCCGCCGGGGCGCCGAGGTCGTCCACGGCCCGGTGATCCGCACCCTCCCGCTGACCGACGGGGCCGCCCTGGCCGCCGCCACCGAGGCGGTGATCGCCACCCCGCCCGACACCCTGGTCGCCCTGACCGGGCTCGGCGTGCGCTCCTGGTTCGAGGCCGCCGACGGCCACGACCGGGGCGACGCCCTGCGGGCCGCCCTGCGCGACGCCACCGTGGTCGCCCGGGGCCCCAAGGCGGCCGGGGCGCTCGCCACCGCCGGCCTCGACGCCGCCTGGCGGGCGCCGGGCGAGAGCAGCGCCGAGGTCGCCCGCCACCTCGGCACCGACCTGGCCGGCCGGCGCATCGCCGTCCAGCGCGACGGGGCCGCCGAGCCCGAGCTGGCCGAGCGGCTGGCCGCCGCCGGGGCCGACGTCGTCGACGTCCCCGTCTACCGCTGGGTGCTCCCCGACGACCTCGGGCCGGCGGCCTCGCTGGTGGCGGCGCTCGCCGACGGCGCCCTCGACGCCGTGACCTTCACCAGCGCGGCGGCCATCTCCAACCTCTTCGCCGTCGCCGCCGACGCCGGGGGCGACGCCCTGGTCGCCGCCGTCCGGGCCGCCCTCCTCGGCCCCGTCCTCCCCGTCTGCGTCGGGCCCGTCAGCGCCGCCCGGCTGGCCGCCCACGGCGTCGACCGGCGGGTCCACCCGGCCCGCTGGCGGCTGGGCCCGATGGTCCGCTGCCTGGCCGAGGCGCTCGCCACCCGGCGCCGGGTCGTGGCCCTCGCCGGCGGCGACGCCGTCGTCCAGGGCACGGCGGTGGCCGTCGGCCAGGAGGTGATCGCCCTGAGCCGGCGGGAGGCCCAGCTGCTGACCGCCCTGGCCGACGCCGGCGGCGCCGTGGTGGCCAAGGACCGCCTGGCCCGGACGGTGTGGGAGCCGGGCACCGACCCCCACGTGGTCGAGGTGACGGTGGCCCGGCTCCGCCGCCGGCTCGGCCCGGCCGGGGAGGCGCTGCGGACCGTCCCCCGCCGGGGCTACCGCCTGGCCGGCTGAAGGGCGCCGCCCACCGCCGTCGAGGCCTCCTCCCGCGGGGTGGCCGGGCGCCCGATCCAGGCGTAGCCGAGGCCGACGATCAGCCCGCCGCCGACGACGTTGCCGGGCACGGTCCAGAGCAGGTTGCGGGCCAGCTCGCCGGCGGTGGCGCTGCCCTCGAGGATGCCGAGGCCGAAGATCGTCATGTTGGCGATCGAGTGCTCGAAGCCCGAGCCGATGAAGGCGAGCAGCGCCCACCACAGGACGATCGCCTTGGCCGCGTCGGACTGGACCCGGCTCGCCATCCACAGCCCGAGGCAGACCAGCAGGTTGCAGAGGACCGAGCGCCAGAACAGCTGGGGCCCGGCGGCCGCCGCCTTGGCGTCGGTGACGGTGGCGATCAGGTCGGCCCCGGGGCCGGTCATGGTGCCGCCCCCGTGGACGACGGCGGCCAGCGCCAGCGACCCGACCAGGTTGCCCACCAGCGAGGCGCCCCAGACGCCGGCCAGGTCGCCGGCCCGGACGGTGCGGGCCCGCAGGCCCTGGAGCATGACCATGGCGTTGCCGGTGAACAGCTCGGCCCCGGCGAAGACGACGAGGGTCAGGGCCACGCCGAAGACGGCGGCCTGGACCAGCTTGGTGGCGGCCGCGCCGGTGGCGGCCAGCGGCGCCGACACGCTGATCAGCAGGACGACGGCGATGCCGACGTAGGCGCCGGCCAGCGCCGAGCTGGCCAGGTAGCGGAGCGGGCTGGCCCGCAGCGCCGACGCCTTGGTGGCGGCCAGCGCACCGGCGTCGTCGAGGGCAGCAGGGACGGGGATGGGCACGGGAGTCTCCTTGTCGTGGATCTGCGAGCGTCAGGCGGGGGCGAGGACGGCGGTCTCGGTGGGCTCGGGCCCGGTGGCCCAGCGGTCCTCGAGGACGGCTTCGAGGGTGGCGGCGAAGGCGTCGATCCCCAGGCGGGCGACGGTGGCCGAGAGCGACTCGCTCCCGTGGCGGTGGGCCTCCCACGTGCCGATCACGGCGTCGATCACGGCCGGGGCGTCGTCGGCGGCCATCCGCCCGACCACCTCGCCCACCCGCCCGCGGCTCAGGTCGGCCCCGAGGAACAGGTGGTAGCCGAGCCGGGTGGCGCCGCCCATGCGGACCTTGGTGCCGGCCAGGCCGATGTCGCCGGCCTGGTGCTGGGCGCAGCTGTTGGGGCAGCCCGACACGTGGACCCGGAGCGAGCTGTTGCGGCGCAGCCCGGGGGTGGCCAGGAGCCGGCGCCCGTCGTCGGGGGCGGGGGCGATGCCGAGGGCGCAGACCGACGACCCGGTGCAGGCCCGCACGGCGGCGTCGGCCGACTCGCCGAGGAAGGCCAGGCCCCGGGCGGCGACGGCGGCGCGGACGGCGGCGACCTCGTCGACCCGGACGTTGCGGAGCACGACGTCCTGGTCGCGCCCGAGGACGAGGAAGCCGTCGGCGTGGCGGTCGGCCAGATCGGCGATCAGCTCCAGCTCGGACCGGTTGGTGTCGCCCAGCGGGAGGGCGATCGTCACCGAGGCGAGGCCGGGCTCACGCTGGGGGCGCACGCCCGCCGACCACCCGCCCGCGGGCCGGCGGCGGATGGCGGCGGCCCGGTCACCGGGCTCCAGCAGCGCCACCGGGGCCGGCGCCGGGTGGCCCTTCCCCCGCTCGAGGGCGAAGGCGCCCTCCCACGCGGCGCGGAAGGCGGCCTCGCCCATGGCCTCGATGCAGAACTTCATCCGCCCCCTGGCCGGCCGCTCCAGGTCGCCGTGGGCGACGAAGACCTCGGCCAGGGCCAGGGCGGCGGCGAGGGCGTCGGTCCGGGGGACGAACGGGCACAGCTCGATGGCCAGGCTCGGGGCCTTGCCCAGGCTGCCGCCGGCGAAGAGGCGGTAGCCGGGCACCCCGTCGACCACCTCGGAGACGAAGGCGGCATCGTTGACCAGGGCGTCCTCGCGGCACCGGGGCGAGCCGCCGAAGGCCATGTTGATCCGGCTCGGGAGGACCCGGTTGAGCTCGGCCGAGCGGGCGACGATCGCCTGGCTGGCGGCCATGGCGTCGGGGAAGCAGTCGAAGGGCTCGTCGAGGGCGACGCCGGCGTCCTCGGAGCACATGACGTTGCGCAGCGTGTGGCCGCAGGCCGACCGGGTCGAGAGGCCGGCCCGCTCCAGGTCGGCCAGCAGGTCCCGCACCACCCGGTCCTCGACCCAGTGCAGCTCGACGTTCTGGCGGGTCGTCAGGTGGACCCAGTCCGAGCCGTGGCGGGCCGCCAACCGGGCGATGGCCCGGGCCTGGGCGGTGGGCAGGACGCCGCCGGGGATGCGGATCCGCACCATGAAGACGTGGTCCTGGAGCTGGGTGCACACCCCCCACGTCTTGAGCGCGTAGCGGTCCTCGGGCGTCAGCCAGCCGTCGCCCTCCTCGGCCAGGCGGTCGAGGTCGACGGGGAGGCCAGCGGCCTTGGCGGAGGGGATGTCGGGGGCAGCCACGGGCGCCACCATGCGGTCGGCGCGTTGCCTCCGGCGGTCGGGCCGGTTGCCACCCCGTCACGGCTCGCTCACGTCCGCCGACCCCCGCTGTGAGCGTTCTGTCAACCCCCGTGGACCTCCACGGTCCATGGGGATGGACAGAACGGCGTTGCGGGCAGGGGTGCATCTGCACGACCTGCGGGGGAGAATGGCGGGATGCCCGCCACCGCCTGGTCCGGGGCCATCAGCTTCGGCCTCGTCTCCATCCCCGTGAAGCTCTACTCCGCCGTGTCGCGCAAGACGGTGCGCTTCCACCAGGTCGACACCCGCACCGGCGCCCGGGTCAAGCAGAAGCGGGTCTCGGCGGCCGACGGCTCCGAGGTGGCCTGGGACGACATCGCCAAGGGCTACGAGCAGGCCGACGGCGAGTACGTCCTGCTGACCGACTCGGACCTCTCGGCCCTCGACGCCAAGGCCACCAAGACGATCGAGATCGAGCAGTTCGTCGACCTCTCGGAGATCGACCCGATCATGTACGACGCCCCCTACAACGTCGTGCCCGACCCGGCGACGCCCAAGCCCTACGCCCTGCTGCTGGAGGCCATGGAGGAGTCGGGCAAGGTGGCCATCGCCCGCTTCGTCATGCGCACCAAGGAGCACATCTGCGCCCTGCGCCCGCTCGACGGCCGGCTGGTGCTGTCGACGATGGTCTACCCCGACGAGGTCAACGACCCGGCCGAGTACGAGGCGCTGGAGGCCGTGTCCGACGTGACCATCTCGGCCAAGGAGCGCAAGGTCGCCGAGGCCCTGATCGAGTCGCTCACCGAGCCCTTCGACCCGGCCGAGTACAAGGACGAGTACCGCGAGAAGGTGCTCGACCTGATCGAGGCCAAGGCCAGCGGGGCCACCGAGATCGTCGAGGCCGCCCCCGAGGAGGAGGACGACACGGTCGTCGACATCATGGCCGCCCTCGAGGCCAGCATCGCCGAGGCCAAGAAGGCCCGGAAGCGCCACCCGAGCGGCGGCGAGGAGGCCGAGGCGGCGGCCAAGCCCGCGGCCAAGCCCCGCAAGGCCACCAAGAAGGCGGCCAAGAAGGCCAGCTAGAGCCGGGCCACCAGGGCGTCGACGCCGTCGCGGACGGGGTCGACGCAGGGGACGCCGAGGGCGGCCTCGATCCGGTCGCGCTCGGCCGCGAAGGCGGCGCGGTCGGCGTCGGTGGAGTCGAGGGCGACGCCGAGGATCCGCGGCGCCAGGCCGAGGACCTCGCCGAGGGTGCGGTGGGCGGCGACCACGTCGACCACGTCGGGGATGGCGACGTCGAAGCCGGGGTGCCGCTCCTGGCCCATCCGGCCGCAGACGAGCAGCCAGTCGGGCTTGGCCACCTTGGTGAAGATGAACGACGCCGCCCCCCACATCGGGTGGAGCAGGGCGCCCTGGCCCTCGATGACGACGAGGTCGGCGTCGCGCTCGGTGACCTCGATGTCGTGCTCGACCACCCCGGGGGCGAAGTCGAGGGGCACCGAGTCGAGCACGTGGCCCCGGCCCCGGAGGATCACGCCCGTCTGGCCCGTCGCCACCCAGTCGGCCCGGTGCCCGGCGGCCTGGAGGGCCCGGGTCAGCAGCACGGTCACCGTCATCTTCCCGACCGAGCTGGTGGTGCCGACGGTGAGGACCCGGGTCGTCGTGCCCCGGGGCCGGGCCACGCCCAGGCGCCGCTCGGAGGGGGCGAAGACCCGCATGTTGACCACGCCGGGGGCGTCGACCGCGTCGTGGGTGCTGTTGAGCACGGTCATCCCCGCCGCCGACGCCTCCAGCACGGCGGCCCGCTGGGTCGGGGCCAGCGCCCCGCCGTTGCG
Organism: Iamia sp.; assembly: GCA_035765045.1. Classification (GTDB taxonomy): domain Bacteria; phylum Actinomycetota; class Acidimicrobiia; order Acidimicrobiales; family Iamiaceae; genus Iamia. Next base: position 70,937 of record DASTYI010000085.1, read on the forward strand.
CGCCGTCCCGATGACGAGGGTCCGGTCGGGGGCGGCCACCGCGGCCAGGTCGGCCACCACCGGCACGTCGGCGTCGAGCCCCCGGCAGACCGCGCGCAGCGGCCGCCCGGCGTGGACCGGGTCGACCACGGCGTGGACCCGCTCGGGCGCGAAGCGCAGGAGCACCCAGGCCGTCTTGGCCACCACGCGGTCGTCGAGCGCACCGTCGGTGTGCAGCACCAGTGGCCCGGTCCCGCCCGGGCGCGAGGTCACCCCCATCGGCGCGGCAGCGTAGGCAGCCCTGCGACCGGCACCAAAAGGGGGATCAGGCGGTCAGCCGGACCTCGTCGGCCGGCGGCGGCGGATCGGCGGCCGGGACGACGGTGGGCCGGCCGCTCCGGAGCCGGTCGACCCAGCGGTCGGGGTCGTGGCGGGCCGGCTCGGTGCCGGCGACGAAGTCGAGGAGCAGGGTGAGGAAGCGCTCGGGCTCGGCGTGGTGCGGGAAGTGGCCGGCGCCGGCGAAGACCTCCAGCCGGCTCGACGGCATGGCGGCGTGGGCCAGCCGTCCGTGCTCGACGGGGATGACGCCGTCCCGGTCGCCCCACACGAGCAACGTGGGCATGTCCTCGGCCAGGTAGCAGCGGTCGAGCATCGTCACCAGCTGGCCCCGCCAGTCGACGACCGAGCGCAGCGTGCGGGTGAACGACGTCCGGGCCGGGCCGCTGGGCAGCCCGTCGAAGACCCGCACCAGCTCGTCGGCGTCACGGCCGAGGTCGAGCGGGCTGCGCTTGGCCACCTCGGCCAGGGCCCGGGCCACCAGGCGGGCACCGGGGAGCCGGGTGACGGGCAGGGTCAGCTCGGCGTAGGGCGCCGACAGCAGCCGGAGCACGGGGGCGACCTCCCGGGCCACGCCGCCGGTGCTGACGAGGACCAGCCGCTCGAACCGGTGCGGGTACTGGTAGCAGGCCTGCGCCGCCACCCCGCCGCCGAGCGAGTGGCCGACGACGGTGGCCCGCTCGATCCCGAGCACGTCCAGCAGGTCGCGCACCCCGTTGGCGTAGGCGGCGACCGAGTAGTCGGCCCGGGGCTTGTCCGAGGCGCCGTGGCCGAGCAGGTCGGGGGCGACGACGGTGAACCGCTCCCCCAGCGCCGGCATCAGCGGCGCCCACGCCGCCGAGCTGTCGCCGATCCCGTGGAGGAGCAGCAGCGCCGGCCCCGAGCCGCACCGGCGGAAGGCCCGGCGGTACCCGTGGACGACGACGTGCTCGATCTCCGGCCCCCTGTCCATGCCCGGCGCATCCCAGCACGGCGACGCCCCGCCCGCCAGCGGGTGACGTCCGCCTGAACGCTCAAGCGGGGAGGACGGCGGCCTCCAGCTCGGGGATCGTCAGGGCGCCGGCGGGCCAGGCCTCCCGGGCGGCCCGGTGGACCAGGCGCCGGAGGGCCTCGTTGACCGGGGTGGGCACGCCATGGAGCCGGCCGAGCAGGACGATCTCGCCGTTGAGCGTGTCGACCTCGACCGACCCGCTGCCCCGGGCGAGGCTCTGCCACGTCGAGCCACCGCCCCGGTCGACGCCCTCGACCGTGCCGACGGTGAACCCGCCCCGCCGGCGGGACATGTCCTCGTCGGCGGGCGTGGCCTCGATCCCGGCGGCGGCCAGGGCGGCCTCGCCCTCGGCCGTCAGCGCCGGCACCACGGCCGAGCCCTGCGCCTCGGGCCCGGCCAGCGCGATCGCGCCGTTGCTCAGGTTCATCAGCAGCTTGCGGTACTTCGCCCGCATGACCGCCGGGTGGGCCGAGGACACGAAGCCCGAGCCCGACAGGTCCGCGGCCAGCCGTTCGTCGACGGCGTCGGCGCCCGCCGGGAACCGGCCCACGTCGATCACGCCCGACACCGGCTCGCCGAAGGCGGCCACCACCCCGGGGTCGAGGTGGACGGCGGGGAGCATCAGGCACATGCCGTGGACGTGGGCGAAGCGCCGCAGGACCCGGGGCTCGTTGGCCACGCCGTTCTGGGCGCAGACGATCGGGAGCTCCGGGGGCGCCACCGCCTCGAGCTCGTCGAGCAGGCCGTCGGTGTGCTGGCCCTTGACGGCGAGCACGGCGACGTCGCCCTCGCCCCAGGCCACGTCGGCCACCGAGCCGACCGCCGGCGCCCGCACCACCCACGAGCCCATCGGCGTCCTCAGGTCGAGGCCCGTCTCCTGGAGGGCGGCGAGGTGGGCGCCCCGGGCGACGAGCACGACGTCGTGGCCGGCCTGGGCCAGCCGTCCCCCGATCGTCCCACCGACGGCCCCGGCTCCGATGATCACGTAGCGGGTCACGACGACCGAGCGTCCCACAGGTCGGCCACCGTGGTGAGGATGTGACCGCGGGCACCGGCAGCGTGGCAGGTTGGGGGCATGAGCCCGGACGACGTCTTCCCCGACCGCGACATGAGCCACCGGGACAAGATCGAGTTCATGCTCGAGCGGGAGGGCTGGGCGCTCGACGCCGTCCCGGCCCGCACCGACACCGACCCGCCGCTCCCCCGCTACGCCTACACCGTCGGCTTCGAGGACCGCTTCGACTTCCCCGAGCTGTGCCTGTTCGGGCTGGCGCCGGTGGCCTGCCGGGGGCTGTTCGGGCTGGTGGCCGACGCCCTCGCCGGCGGCACCGAGCTCCCGGTCGGCGCCCCGTTCATCGGCCTGCTCGACGGGGGCCAGCCCTGCGCCCTGCTCCCGGTCGACGCCCCCTCGTCGGTCGCCCTGTTCCCGGCCCTGGCCGAGCACCACCGCCTCGCCGGGGCCGACGCCGCCGACTTCCGCATGGTCCAGCTGGCCTGGCCCGACCCCGCCGGCAACCTCCCCTGGGAGCCCGCCTTCGCCCCCGACCTGGCCCCCGTCCAGCTCCTCCTCGCCGACCCCCCGACCTGAACCCCGAACCGGTGTCACCAGGCGCTGCGGCCGCAGCGCCTGGTGACACCGGTTCGCAAGGTCAGCGGTGGATCTCGGCGAGCCAGCCGCCGGTGGTGGCGATCGGGCACAGCAGGGTGCCGGCCCGCAGGGCCCAGGTGAGGACCTGCTCGGCGTCGGGCGGGTCGTCGAGGCGGACGACCAGGCCCCGGCGCACGTGGTCCTGGACCACCTTCCACTCCCCGGGCAGCTCCAGGCCCTCGGCCGCCAGGCGGCGGACGACGGCGGTGCCGACCCCGTGGGTCATGCCCAGCTGGGCCGGCTTCGGGCCCCGGCGGCCGTCGGTCGGGGCGATGATCGTGGCCTGCGGGATCGGCGGCCCCGGCGCCCGGAACAGCGAGGCGACGGCCGACGGGGTGACCGCCGCGGCCTCGTCCTGGTCGACCTCGGGGAAGAGGTTCACCCACCCGGCCCGGGCCTCGACCAGCGACTCGATGGCGTCGACCACGTCGTCGGGGGCGGTGACGGTGAACTCGATCTGCGCGGGGCGGGAGCGGCGGGCCACGACCTCAGCCTGCCCTGCGCCGGTTGCGTTCGGTGATCACCAGCCCGACCAGGGCGTAGCCGACCGCCGGGCCGATCAGGCCGAACTTCACCAGCGCGCAGCGCCGGGCCAGCGCCGGCAGCCGGCCCCGGGCGCCGTCGAGCTCGGCCAGCAGCGAGGCGTTCTCGACGGCGTCGCACCCGGCCGCCACCACCGTGCCCCAGCCCAGGAGGTCGCCGAGGCGGGCCAGCCCGGGGCGGCCGGCGGCCCGGGCGGCGTCGGCGACGAGGGCGCAGCCGGCGCTGGTGGCCACGCCGTAGGAGACGAGGTAGGCCATGTCGAGGCGGGTCTGGAGCCGGGCGGCCCGGACCCCCTCGTCGCCCCAGTCCTCGACGATCCGGTCGACGGTGGCGGCGTCGCCGGCCAGCTCGAACGGCACGATGTCGTGGCCGCCGGCCCGCATCGGCCGCCCGATCGCCATCATCACGGCGCTGAAGGCGACGTTGACGGCGACGCTGCGCCCGACCAACCGCCGCCGGGCGGCCGGCTCCATGCCCGCGAACGGCGGGGTCACGGCGCGGCCAGGATCTCGGTGGCGGCCCGCTCGCCGGAGCGGACGGCGCCGTCCATGTAGCCGTTCCACACCGCCGCGGTCTCGGTGCCGGCCCAGTGGATGCGGCCCCACGGCTCGCGCAGCAGGTCGCCGAAGGCGCTCCACACCCCGGGGGCGAGGTGGGCGCCGTAGCAGCCCCGGGTCCACTCCTCGGCGGCCCAGTCGAGGTCGGCGTAGCCGGTGGGGCGGCGGGCCTGCGGGCCGAAGAACCGGGCCAGGGCGTCGACCACCTCGGCCTGGCGCGCCTCGGGGGTGAGGTCGGAGGCCCGGCGGGCGTGGTCACCCTCGAGGAAGGCCACCAGCACGCCGGGGGCACCCTCGTCGGGCGGGGAGTTGTCGAACGTGATCGTGACCGCCGAGTCGAGGGCGGCGGCCTGGCCGCACAGCCCGTCCTCGCGCCAGAACGGCCGGTCGTAGCGGACGAGGCACTTGACCACCGACCCCATCGGCATCTTCTGGAGCAGCTGGTCGCGCCGGGCCGGCAGCACCGGCGACCAGGCGATCCGCCCGGCCAGCGCCGGCGGCACGGCCACGATGGCCCGATCGGCCTCGACCGTCCCCCCGTCGTGGCGGACGACCACCCCGTCGTCGCCCTGCTCGACGGCCCGCACCGGGGCGCCGAGGCGGATGTCGACGCCGTGGCCCCGCAGCTCGTCGGCCAGCCTCTCGGCCACGACGACGCTGCCGCCGACGAAGCGGTCCTGCTGGGCGCCCCGACGGGTGCCGAGGAGCTTCTCCAGCGACCCGCCCGAGCGGGCGTAGAAGGCGACGTGGAGGAGCGAGATGTCGCGGGGCTCGGCGGCGAAGACGGCCTCGACGGCGAGCCGCCAGAACCCCCGGGCCGCCTCGGTGCGGTGGTGGCGACGGATCCAGGTCTCGAAGGTGGTGCCGTCGAGACGCTCGGCGCCCCGGGTGGCCCACGGCTCGTCGAGGTCGATCCGGGCCGCCAGCCGGTCGAACAGCGGTTGGCTGGCGGCGATCTCGACCACCGCCGCCGGGGGCAGCCCGAAGGTGGGGCTGCGGTGGCGGACGATCTTGCCGGCGCGGGCGGTCACGAGGTCGCCGGTGTCGTAGGTGGGGAAGGTCGGGACGCCGAGGTCGGCGGCCAGGGCGAGGATGCGGTCCTGGGTGGGGCCGACCCACTGCCCGCCGATCTCGACCGTCGTCCCGTCGTCGAAGCGGTGGTTGACGATCCGGCCGCCGACGCGGTCGCGGGCCTCGACCACCGTCACCGTGCGGCCGGCGCGGACGAGGTCGCGGGCCGCCGCCAGCCCGGCCAGGCCGGCCCCGACCACCACCACCGAGGGAGCGTCAGCCATGGTCGACCTTGGCCTCGGGGGGCGTCTCGGCCGCCCCGCCCCGCCGGCGGATCCGCTCGACGAAGCGCTGGAGCGGGGCGGGCATGCGGTCGCGGAAGCGGGTGGTGGCCACCGGCTTCTCGCCGTGGACGGCTTGCATGTAGACGGCCTTGACGGTGCCGCACAGCGGGGTGGCGGCGAGGGCCCCGGGCACCCCGGCGGCGGCCCCGCCGACGAGGGCGGCGAGCATCGTCACCGGCGGCGACAGGTCGACGGCCTCGCCGACGATGGCCGGGGTGATGATGTAGTTCTCGGTGTTCATGTAGGCGACCACCAGCACGAGGACGATCAGGGCCGGCACCACCCCCTGGGTCAGGGCGAGGATCGTCACGAACGACGTGCCGAGGAAGCCCCCGATCTGAGGGATCAGGCTGACCACGGCGTACCAGACGGCGGCCACCGGGGCGAGCGGCACCCCGACGGCGAGCCCCACGATCAGCACCCACGTGCCCCCGATCGACGCCACGAGGAGCGAGCCGGCGAAGTAGGTCCCGACGACCCGGTAGAAGACGCGGCCCACGGCGTCGGCCTGGTCGCGGTAGCGGGCCGGGACGACCCGCCGGGCCCGGGCGACCAGCGTCGGCCCGTCGAGCAGGACGACCAGGGCCACGAGGAGGACGCCGAGGCCGTTGAGGGCACCGGCCAGCACGCCCCGGGCGGCGGTCTCGACCCCGTCGGCGTCGAGCCGGCCGGGCAGGTCGTCGACCCACTCCTCGACCCGGTCGGCGAAGTCGGCGTCGGCCAGGCGGGGCCCGACGACGGGCAGGTCCTCGATGTCGCGCAGCGTCTGCGGCAGCTCGTCGCCGAAGTCCTGGGCCTGGCGGACGGCGGCGGGGCCGACCACCACGGCCAGGGCGGCGAAGGCGATCAGCAGGCCGGTGCCGACGGCGCCCACGGCCGCCCCCCGGGAGCAGCCGGTCCGGCGCTGGACGGCGAGGACGAGCGGCTCGATGGCGAAGGCGAGCAGCACGCCGACCCCGACGACCGTCATCGACCGCTGGGTCACGTCGAAGAAGGCGGCCACCACCGACAGGGTGACGATGCCGAGGGCGATCCAGATCCCCGAGCGGGGATCGACCTCGACGGTCAGCTGCTCGGCGCCCCCCGCCGGCACGATCTCGCCGTGGACAGCCTCGGGATCGTCGCGGGGGCCGGCCACGGTCGGTACGGTACGCCGCTGTGGACCGCCGGGTGCGCCTCACCGTCGGACCCGCCGCCCTGGCCGTCGTCTTCGGGGCGATCGTCTTCGCCCTCGTCGCCGAGAACGTCCTCGTCAAGGGCCGGCGGCCGATCGGCTGGGCCCTGGCCGCCGTCGTGGCCGCCGCCGCCGTCGAGCCGCTCGTCGGCCGGGCCAGCCGCTACATGCGCCGGGGCCTGGCCCTGCCGGTCGTCCTCGTCCCCCTCCTGGCGCTGGTCGGCCTGGTGACGTGGGGCGTCGTCGGCGACCTCGACACCCAGATCACCCGGCTCCAGCGCGACATCCCCGAGGTGGCCGCCGAGATCGAGGCGGGCGAGCAGTTCGGCGACGCCGCCCGCGAGTTCGGGCTGGCCGAGAAGGCCCAGGAGTTCGCCGACACCCTGCGGCGCCCGTCGAGCCGGGTCGGCGAGGAGGCCGTCGGCGGGGCCTCGACCTGGGTCCTGACCCTGATCCTCACCGTCTTCGCCCTCGGCTGGGGGCCCCGCTTCGCCGACGCCGCCCTGCGCCAGGTGCCCGAGGGCCGGCGGGACCGGGCCGCCCGGGTGGTGGGGCGGGCCTTCAACCAGAGCCAGGTCTACATCGAGGTGGCCGTGCTGCTGGCCGTCGTGACCGGCCTGGTCGCCTGGTGCGCCTTCCGCCTGATCGACCTCCCCGCCCCGACGCCGCTGGCCCTGGTGGTCGGGGTCGGCACCCTCGTCCCGTCGATCGGCATCGTCCTGGCCACGCTGCCCGCCGCCCTCCTCGCCGGGGGCCTGGTGTCGCCCTCCACCGGCATCGCCCTCGGGGTCGGCGCCCTCGGCGTCCAGATCGTCCACGCCGTCGTGCTCCGCCGGGCGACCCGGGAGGCCGCCCACCCCGGCGCCGCCGTCATCGTCATCTCCTTCGTGATCGGCTACGAGCTGTACGGCGTGGGCGGGTCGGTCGTCGGCACGTGCGTCACCGTCTTCCTCGCCGCCCTCCTCGACTCGATCGCCGAGGAGGAGCGCGAGGACATACCCATCCCTGCATCGATGGCGCTCGACGCGCCGCTGGAGGAGCCATGACCACCGAGGTCCGCCGGGCCGACGGCCGCTACGAGATCGTCGTCGACGGCGTCGTCGCCGGGTTCACCGAGGCCCGCGAGCACGAGGGCGTCGTCACCATGCCCCACACCGTCATCGAGGACGCCTACGAGGGCCAGGGCCTGGCCGGCCAGCTGGTCCAGGCCGCCCTCGACGACATCCGCCGCCGCGGCGAGCTGGTCCACCCGTTCTGCCCCTACGTCTCCCGCTGGATCCAGAAGCACCCCGACTACCGCGACCTCGTCGACGACCCCACCCGCTTCGGCCTCTGATCCCGGGCTAGGGGGGCGGGATGAGCATCGAGGTGACGGATCACGACGAGGCCGGACGCTACGAGGTGCGGGTCGACGGCGAGCTGGCCGGGTTCGCCGACCGGACGGTGCGCGACGGGCTGATGGTCCTGCCCCACACGGTCGTCGATCGCCGGTTCCGGGGCCGGGGCCTGGCGGCCGAGCTGGTGCGCCGGGCCCTCGACGACGCCCGGGCCGGCGGCCTCAAGGTCGTCCCGTCGTGCTGGTACGTCGCCCAGTACATCGACGAGCACCCCGCCGACCAGGACCTCCTGGCCCGCTAGTCCGTACGAACGGTGCCTGGCACCGTTCGTACGGATCGCCGTCACCCCGGCTCGGTGCCGACGATGCCGACGAAGCTGACCATCTCGCCCGGGTAGCCGCCCAGGTTGTGGGTGAGGGCGAGGGTGCGGCCCTGCGCCACCGTCGCCACCTGGCGCTCGGGCGGGGCCTGCTGGCGGAGCTGGAGCCAGGCCTCGTACATCATCCGCAGCCCGCTGGCCCCGACCGGGTGGCCGAAGGACTTGAGCCCCCCGTCGGGGTTGACCGGCAGCTCGCCGTCGAGGTCGAAGACGCCCGCCTCGCAGTCCTTCCACGCCTGGCCCCGCTCGGAGAAGCCGAGGTCCTCCATCAGCACCAGCTCGGTCGGCGTGAAGCAGTCGTGGACCTCGGCCAGGGCCAGCTCGGCCCGGGGGTCGGTCACGCCGGCCTGGCGGTAGGCGTCGGCCCCGGCGGCGGCGATCTCGGGGAACGTCGTGTAGTCGTAGGTCGGGTCGATCAGCCCCGAGCCGTTCCCGGCGACGAGCGACAGCGCCTTCACGTACAGCGGCGTGTCGGTGTAGCGGTGGGCGTCCTCGGCCCGGCAGACGACGGCGACGGCGGCCCCGTCGGCCACCCCGGCGCAGTCGAACACGCCGAGCTGGCCGGCCACGGCGGGCATGGCGCAGATGGCGTCGACGCTCATCTCCTTGCGGAACTGGGCCTTGGGGTTCTTGGCCCCGTTGGCGTGGTTCTTGGAGGCGATGCGGGCGGCGACCCGGCGGAGCTGGTCGGGCTCGACGCCGTAGCGCTCGGCGTAGGCGGGCAGCACCATCGAGAACATGGCCGCCGCCGTGAGCGTGCGGTTGGTGCCGTCGGTGGGGATCGGGAAGGCGTTGAGCCCCTGGTAGCCCGAGTCCTTGACCTTCTCGACGCCGACGGCGACGGCCAGGTCGTAGGCCCCGGAGGCCACCGCGTAGGACGCCTGGCGCAGCGCCTCGGACCCGGTGGCGCACATGTTCTCGACCCGCGTCACGGGCGCGCCCTCGAGCTGGAGGGCCTTGGCCAGCATGATCCCGCTCATGCCCGACTGGGCGGTGCCGACCCACCAGGCGTCGGCGTCGGCCCGCTCGATCCCGGCGCTGGCCAGGGCCTCGGTGGTGGCGTCGACCATCAGGTCGTCGAGCCCCTTGTCGAAGTGCTCGGCGAAGGGCGTGCAGCCCATGCCGACGATGGCGACCCGGTCGCGGATGCCGTGCGATCCCATGCTCAGCTCGCCTTCTCGGTGGTGGTGGTCACGACGCTGCCGTCGGCGGCCCGCAGCGGGCGGGCCTTCCAGAAGTAGTTGGCGATGCCGTCGGCGGTGAACAGCCGGCGGAAGGTCATCTCCACCCGGACGCCGATGCCGATCTCGTCGGCGTCGCAGTCGGTCAGCTCGACCGGCAGCCGGCCGCCGCCGTCGAAGTCGACCACGGCGAAGACGATCGGCGGGCTGGGCGAGTAGGCGAGGCGGTCGATGGTCGAGGTGACGACGGTGCCGGCGGCGTCGGCCATGGGCCGCGCCTCCATGTCGTCGATGGCCCCGCCGTGCATGGCGGCCCGGGCCGGCGGCATGTGGACGGCGCCGCTGCTGCGGTCCTCGGAGCCGACGAAGCCGAACTTCCAGTCGCTCGACCGGCCGGCGGCGGCGGCCGAGGGCCGGGCCGGTTCCGGGCGGCGGGGCGGCTCGGTGGCCAGGTGCCCCCGCCAGCGGAGGTAGGTCGGGTACGGCAGCGGGGCGCCGGCGGCGACCTGGTCGGCGACGGGCCGGGCCGGCGTCCAGGAGGCGACGGCGTCGGTGGCCCGGAAGACGAGGGCGTCGGCCCCGTCGGCCAGCGAGAGGAGGACGACGACGTCGCCGGGGGCGGCGGCCTCCAGGGCCGAGGCCAGGAGGAGGAGGGGCTGGGTGGCGCCCGGGTTGCCGACGGTGGCGGCCAGGTCGTCGCCCGGGGCCTCGGACCCGACACCGAGGCCTCGGACGACGGCCTTGGCCGCCCGCCCGTGGGGGCTGGCGGTCACGACCCGGGTGACGTCGCCCGGCTCCAGTCCGGCGTCGGCCAGGGCGGCGGCGAAGGCGGCGGTGCCGAGCGGGACGTAGCGCTTCTCGCCGAAGCGCTCCTCCCACTGCCGGGTGCGGGCGTCGCCCGGCGTGCGCCAGCGGTCGAGCAGCTCCTCGGTTCGCGACGCCCGGCCGACCAGCTCGGCCAGGACGGGGGCGTCGTCGGTGCCCTCGCCGACGAGCACGGCGGCGGAGGCGTCGGCCCCGGCGGCCTCGTCGGCCGACCCCGGCAGACCGGGGCGGACGTCGCCGGTCACCACCAGCGTCGGGCCCCCGCCGGCCAGGGCGGCCACCAGGGCGGCGATCGACGAGCGGGCGGCGCCGGCCATGTCGGCGGCGAGCGCCGTCCCGGGCAGCCGCAGGGCGGCGTGGACGGCGGTGGCGTTGGTCTTGTCGGCGTAGGTCGGCGTGGTGGTGGCGAACCACAGCGCCGCGGGGACGACCGGCGTGCCCCGCAGCACCGATCGGGCCGCCTCGACGGCGAGGGTGGTGGCGTCCTCGTCGTAGCCGGCGACGGCGCGGGTGCCCTTGCCGCCGCCCCCGCCGGCCACGGCGGCGATGGTGGTGCGGTCGAGCCGCCGGTGGGGCAGGTGGGCGCCGAGGGCGAGGATGCCGCGCGATCCGGTCATGGCGGCCGAGCCTACGGCCACATCTGACGACCCGTCAGATCAAGGCCTGGGCCCCGCCGACCCGGGTGCCTACGGTGGACGGGCCGTGGACTCCCCCGTCACGCCGCCTCCCCCCTCCCCGCCCCGCCGGTCCGACCGGGCCCGCCAGGCGTTCGTGGCCCCGTGGTCCCGGGAGCGGGCCCGCCGGGTCGGGCTGGTCGCCGTCGTGCTCGGCGTGCTCGGCCCACTGATCGGCACCGCCGTGGCCCTGCTCCTCGTCCCGGCCCAGCCGTCGGCCCTCGTCCCCCTCCCCGAGGACCGGACCGCCCTGCTCGACGTCGAGGGCTCGCTCCGGGCCATCGACCCCGTCACCGGCGAGATGGCCCTCCGCCTCGTCCTCCGGCGGAGCGACTCGACCCCGCCCGACCAGAACCCGCTGTTCGACGAGGGCGGGGCGCTCACCGAGGACGTCGTCCTCCTGGTCACCGACGCCAACGGCCAGGGCGCCCGGACGCTGCTCCAGGGCCAGCCGCCGGGGACGGTGACGGCGACGCTCCCGCTGGCCGAGTCGCGGGCCACCCGCTACCCGGTCGACCGCTACCGCTCGACCATCGCCGTCGCCGCCCACCGCGACGGCGACGACGAGGCCATCCCGCTCCGCTTCGCCCTGCGGTCGAGCGACCCCGGCTTCACCGTCGACGTGGCCGCCGACGGGTCGACGGCGACGTCGGCGGTGCTCGACGTCCGGGTCGCCCGCCGGGCCACGGTGATCGGCTGGGCCGCCTTCTTCGTCCTGGTGTGCTGGCTGCTGGCCATCGCCGCCGCCTCGCTGGGGTGGACCACCGTCGTCCACGGCATCGCCTCGCCGGCGTGGGCGTGGGGCTTCCTGATCGGCGTCCTCTTCGCCCTCCCCCCGCTGCGCAACGCCCTGCCCGGCGCCCCGCCGTCGGGCTCGCTGGTCGACCTGGCCGCCTTCTACTGGGCGGTCGGCATCGTCGCCCTGACCCTGGTGGCGATGATCGGCTCCTGGAACATCCGCGTCCGCCGCGCCCCCGACGAGCCCGACGCCCCCACCCCGCGGATCTGACGGGCCGTCAGATACGGTCGCCGGGGTGAAGCTCGGTGACGTGGCCAACCCCGACGACCTGGCGAACGGGCGCCCCCTCGACGGGGTCCGCATCCTGGCCCTGGAGCAGATGCAGGCCCTCCCCTGGGCCACGCAGCTGCTCGCCCGGCTGGGCGCCGAGGTGGTGAAGGTCGAGGCCGTCGGCACCGGCGACCAGGGCCGGGGGTCGCTCCCGGCCATGACCGACCCCGAGGGCCGGCGGGTCGGGGCCACCTTCCTGCGCACCAACCTCAACAAGCGGTCGATCTGCGTCGACCTCAAGTCGGACCGGGGCCGGCAGCTCGTGCTCGACCTCGCCCCCCGGTTCGACGTCGTGGCCGAGAACTTCAAGGGCGGCGCCCTCGCCCGCCTCGGCCTCGCCTACGACGACGTCGCCGCCGTCCACCCGCAGGTCGTCTACCTGAGCGTGTCGGGCTTCGGGAACAGCGGCTCGCCCTACGGCGACATGCCCGCCTTCGCCCCGATCGTCGAGGCCATGTCGGGCATCTACGAGATGAAGCGCCAGGGCGACGACCCGCCGGCGGTGGCCCCGGTCGGCGCCCTGGGCGACATCGGCACCGCCCTGTTCGGTGTGATCGGCCTGCTCGCCGCCCTCCGCCAGCGGGACCGGACCGGGCGGGGCAGCCACGTCGACGTGGCCATGCTCGACGCCATGGTCGCCATGACCGACATCGTCACCAACTTCTGGTCGATGGGGCTGCGGGGCGGCGACCTCGGGCCGCTCCTGATGCACGGCTTCGCCGCCGCCGACGGCTGGTTCATCGTCCAGGTCGGGCGCGAGCACCAGTTCGCCCGGCTGGTCGAGGCGATCGGCCACCCCGAGTGGGCGACCGACGAGCGCTTCGCCACCCGCCAGGGCTGGCTCGACCACCTCGACGTGCTGCGCGAGGGCATCGAGACGTGGGCCGCCGACAAGACGTCGATGGAGGCGGCCCGGGCCCTCGGCGCCGTCGGCGTGGCCTCCGGGCCGTGCCTGTCCGACGAGCAGGTGGTGGCCGACCCCCACGTGGCCGCCCGCAACATGCTGGTCGAGGTGCCCCGCACCGACGGGGTCGAGCAGCCGGTGCTCGTGCCCGGCAACCCGGTGAAGATCAGCGGTGTGGCCGAGGGCCCCGAGACCCGGGTCCCCTGGCTGGGCGAGCACACTGACGCCGTGCTGGCCGAGGAGCTCGGCCTCGCCCCCGACGCCATCGCCGCCCTCCGCGCCGACGGCATCGTCGGGTAGCGGTCCCCGGCGGGTTCCCAGCGTCTTCTCAGTCTGGGTCCCTACCGTCCGATCAGAGGACGGAGGTCCGCCATGCACATCCTTCGCACCACCACCGCCAGCCGCGCCGGCTCGGGCCGGGCCGCCAACCAGGACCGGGTCGCCCACGGCCCCCGGCGGGTCGTGCTGGCCGACGGGATGGGCGGTCGCCAGGGCGGCGAGCGGGCCGCCCAGCTGGCCGTCGACACGGTGCTCGAGCCCCGGGGCGGGCGGTTCGAGGACCCTCGCCGGGCCATCCTCCGGGCCAACGCCCGCATCCGCGAGCAGGCCGCCGCCGAGGACCTCCCGGGCATGGGCACCACCGTGGTCGTGGTCGACCACCCCGACGTCGAGGCGGCCAACGTGGTCGTCGCCTGGGTGGGCGACAGCCGTCTCTACCGGGTGCGCGACGGCGTCGCCGAGCCCGTCACCCGCGACCACACGTGGGAGGCCCTCCTCCTCGAGCTGGGCACCGACCCCGACGCCGCCCGCGAGCGGCGCCACGTCCTGACCCGGGCCGTCGGCACCCAGGCCCGGGTCGACGTCGACCTGTGCACCTTCGAGGTGCGCCCCGGCGACCGGCTGGTGCTGTGCAGCGACGGCGTCCACACCGCCCTCGGGCCCGAGGCCATCGCCGCGCTGGCCGGGCAGGGCGCGCCGGCCCTGGTCGACGCCGCCGTCGCCGCCGGCACCCGGGACGACGCCACCGCCGCGGTGGTCGAGCTCGCCCCCGTCGACGTCGACGCCGACACCGGCCAGCTGCCGGTGCTCACCCCCGCCTGAGCGTCAGCACCCCGCGGCCCGGAGGGCCTGGACCCGGCCGCTGATGAAGGCGGCGTAGTGGAGCTTGCCGGCCGCCGTCATGTGGACGCCGTCGGTGAACCACGAGGCCTGGCCGGCCGAGTGGGCGTTCCAGTCGGCGACGTAGACGCCGGGGATGGTGCTGTCGAGCGTCGCCATGTTGGCGTTGACGGCGGTGGTCGTCGACGTCGGGAAGGTGGGGTTGCCCGAGGCCGTCCGGGTGTTGACGAGCAGGACGCAGCCGGCGTGGGCGAGGCTGGCGGTGACGGCGTTCTGCATGATCGCCAGCTGCTGGGCCGACGAGTACGAGCCCGGGTTCGACGCCATGATCCGGGCGTCGTTGTGGCCCAGGGCGCCGACGACGACCGAGGGCTGGAACCAGGCGGCGAGGTCCCACACCACGCTGTTGCCGTTCTGCTGGCCGGGCCAGCCGTAGGTGACCCACGACGCGCCCGAGGCGGCGCTGACGTAGGCCTGCCGCCCGGTGACCGTGCGCAGGTGGTCGGCCAGGGGCTGCTCGCCGATCCCGATGCCGAAGGCCCCGGTCACCAGGCTGTCGCCGACCACGACGACCCCGGGGGCGGGTCCGTTGGCGAAGCCCGACCCGGCCGGGGCGGTGCCCCACGGCGCCGTCTGGGCGGCGCCGGCGGGCCCGGCGAGGGTGGTGCTCGCCACGGCGGCGAGGAGGAGAGCGGCGATCCGGGCCACGGCCCGGGGGGTGCGACGGCGTGCGAGCATCGCCGGAGAGTAGTGGCACCCGTCACATGGGTGGCCGCGGGCTCGGATCGGGGCAGGCCGGCGTGGTGGCCGTGCCCCTGATCATCGGGCGGATCACCGTCGGGGCCTTGCGGGCGCTCTCCCGGGTGATCGTCTCGACGGTGAAGCCGGCCTCGGCGATGGCCGCCTCGGTCCGGCGGGTCAGGCGGCAACCCCCGGCGATGTGGGGCCAGACCAGGTCGAAGCGGCGCTGACGCCGGAGCCGCTCGGGCCGGTCCTCGGCGGCGACGTGCTCGAGGAAGACCAGCCGGCCGCCCGGGCGCAGCACCCGCCGGGCCTCGGCCAGCACCGCCCCGGGGGCGGGGACGGTGCAGAGCACGAGCGTGGTGACCACGGCGTCGGCCTCGCCGTCGGCCAGCGGGAGCGAGGCGGCCGACGCCCGCCGGGCGGTGACGTCGACCCCGGCCGGCACCCGGTCGAGCCGCTGGCGGAGCTGGGCCAGCATCGCCGGCTCGGGCTCGGTGAGGACCAGCCGGTCGACCGTCGCCGGGTAGTGGGCCAGGTTGGCGCCGGTGCCGGCCCCGATCTCGACGACCGTGCCCGACAGCCCGGCCAGCAGGTCGGCCCGCCACGCCTGGAGCCCGGCCTCCTCCAGGGGGGCCAGCACCCGGTCGTAGAGACGGGCGAAGATCCGGTCGCGCAGGGCCATCGAACCCAGCACAGCACACGACTGCGATGATCGGGCGATGCCCGAGGTCGCGGGGGACGCCCGCTCCGCCTTCCACCTGCCCTCCGACGTCACCTACCTGAACACGGCGTACATGGGGCCGCTGCCCCGGACGGCGGTCGAGGCGGGCTGGTCGGCGCTCGATCGCAAGGCCCGCCCGTGGACGATCGCGGCCGACGACTTCTTCGTCCCGGCCGAGACCTACCGGGGCCTGATCGCCGAGCTGCTCGGCGGGGGTGCCGACGCCGACGGGGTCGCCGTCACCCCCTCGGTCAGCTACGGGCTGTCGACCTTCGCGGCCAACCTCCCGCTGGCCGCCGGGCAGGTCGTCGTCGTGCCCGCCGACGAGTTCCCGTCGGCCCTCCTGCCCTGGACCGACGCCGCCGCCCGGGCCGGGGCCACCGTCGTGCGGGTGCCGGCCGACGGCCCCGACCGCTGCGGCCCCGTCCTCGCCGAGGTCGAGCGGCTCGGCGACCAGGTCGCCCTCGTCTCGGTGCCGGCCAACCACTGGACCGACGGCGCCCCCTTCGACCTCGCCGCCCTGCGCGCCGCCACCCGGGCGGTCGGCGCCGCCCTCGCCGTCGACGTGGCCCAGTCGCTCGGCGCCGTGCCCCTCGACCCGGCGGCCGAGCCCGACGTGGTGGCCGGGGCGACCTACAAGTGGCTGCTCGGCCCCTACGCCCTCGGCTTCGCCTGGTTCGCCCCCCGCTGGCGCGCGGGCCGGCCGCTGGAGCACAGCTGGATCGGCCGGGCCGGGGCCGAGGACTTCGCCGCCCTGACCACGCCGGCCGACGACTTCCGGCCCGGCGCCCGCCGCTACGACATGGGCGAGGGCTCGCAGCACAACCTGATGGCCGTCGCCCTGGCCGGCCTCCAGCTGGTACGGGACTGGGACCCGACCGCCACCGCCGCCCACGCCCGGGTGCTGACCGACCGGATCGCCGCCGGCGCCGCCGAGCTCGGCTTCGCCTCCCCGCCCCCCGAGCACCGCTCGCCCCACCTGGTCGGGCTCGACCTCACCGCCACCGGCATCGCCCCCGCCGACCTGGCCGCCCACCTGGCCGGCGACCGCGTCCACGTCAGCGTGCGGGGCTCCTCGGTCCGGGTCTCGGCCCACCGCTTCAACACCGCCGCCGACGTCGATCGCCTGCTGGCCTCGCTGGCCACCGCCGTGGCGGCCCGCTGATGGCCAAGCCCTGCGTCTTCTGCGCCATCGTCGCCGGCGCCGAGCCGGCCCACGTGGTGCTCGACGACGACGCCGCCCTGGCCTTCCTCGACGTCCGCCCGCTCTTCCCCGGCCACGTCCTGCTCGTGCCCCGCGAGCACCACGAGACCCTGACCGACCTCCCGCCCGAGCAGGTCGAGCCGCTCTTCGCCCGGGCCCGGCTCCTCGCCGGCGCCGTCGAGGAGGCGATGGGGGCCAAGGGCACGTTCGTGGCCATGAACAACCGGGTCAGCCAGAGCGTCCCCCACCTCCACGTCCACGTCGTGCCCCGCACCAAGGGCGACGGGCTGCGGGGGTTCTTCTGGCCCCGCACCCGCTACGACGGCGACGACCACATGGCCGACGTCGCCGCCCGCATCCGGGCGATCGCCGAGCCCTAGCCGCCCGACCACCTCCCCCGCCGGGATCGAACGGGCGGCGAAGGCCCCCGTCCCCTCGATCGGCGACGGCCCGACGGTGATGGCGTCGGAGGCCCAGGGCTCGGTCGGTGCACCCATCGCACCAGGGTGCACCGACCGGCGGTCAGAGGCCAGGGTCCTGGTAGTCGCTGATGAGGCTGGTGCTGCCGGCCGAGCTGGCCGGCTCGATGAAGCTGGTGTCGCTGGCGCTGTAGCCCTGGGCCTGCTCGGCCTGGGTGTAGTAGGCGTCGTCGTCGAGGACGGTGTTGGGGTTGCCGTCGACCAGGCCGTCGCCGTCGAGGTCGGTCGCCCCGTAGCTGGGGGCGGCCGAGGCGGCCGTGTCGATCCAGCCGTCGCCGTCGACGTCGTAGCCGTCGACCAGGCCGTCGCCGTCGAGGTCGTAGCCGGCGCTGGTGCCGACGCCGCTGGGGTCGCCGGCGTCGAAGCCACCGGTCGTCCCGTACCCGTCGGCGATGCCGTCCTCGTTCAGGTCGAAGGTGTCGGCGAAGCCGTCGCCGTCGGTGTCGAAGGTGTCGAGGTAGCCGTCGCCGTCGGTGTCCACCGCGTCGATGAAGCCGTCTCCGTCGAAGTCGCTCATGGTGAGCTCCCGTTGATCCGTGGGGGCGGATGTACCGGTGAGAGCGGGCGGGGGGCGGGAACGTTCCCGCCGATGCCGGTGGGGCGTCCCCTCCGAGACGGGCGGATGACGGCTCGATGAACAGAGGCCCAGGCGGGGCCCACCATCCCCCGCGCCCGACCACCGGGGGTGTTGCATGGGCGGCGGTGACCGACCATCCCCGCCGGCGGGGGCTCGAGACCTCCGTCGACGCCACCGCGATGCCCACACCGACGGGAGGGCCCGTGCCCGATCTCACCCCTGCCTCGCCGCGCCTGCGCACCCACGTGCTGGACACGTCCGTGCTGCTGGCCGACCCCGCCTGCCTCGCCCGGTTCGCCGAGCACGAGGTGGTGCTGCCGGTCGTCGTCCTGACCGAGCTGGAGGGGAAGCGGCACCACCCGGAGCTGGGGTGGGCGGCCCGCGAGGCGCTGCGGAGCCTGGAGCGGTTCCGGCTGCGCCACGGCTCGCTGACCGAGGCGCTCCCCGTCAACGACCAGGGCGGCACCCTGCGGGTCGAGCTCAACCACCAGGACACCCGCTCGCTCCCGCCCGCCCTCACCGCCGACAACAACGACCACCGCATCCTCGCCGTGGCCAAGAACCTGGCCGACGAGGGCCACGACGTCGTCGTCGTCACCAAGGACCTCCCGCTCCGGCTCAAGGCCAGCATCGTCGGGCTCGACGCCGACGAGTACCGCAACGAGCAGGCGCGCGACACCGGCTGGACCGGCTTCGTCGAGCTGGAGGTCGACACCGCCTCGATCGACGAGCTGTACGAGGAGCGGGTCGTCGACCTCGCCGCCGCCCGGGACCTGCCCTGCCACGCCGGCGTCGCTCTCACCAACGGGTCGCAGTCGGCGCTGGGCCGGGTCCACCCCGACAAGCGGGTCCACCTGATCACCGGCGAGCGCTCGCTGTTCGACGTGCGGGGGCGCAGCGCCGAGCAGCGGGTCGCCATCGACGTCCTGGCCGACCCCGAGGTCGGCATCGTCAGCCTCGGCGGGCGGGCCGGCACCGGCAAGAGCGTGCTCGCCCTGGCCGCCGGGCTCGAGGCGGTGCTGGAGCAGGGCACCCACTCGCGGGTGATCGTGTTCCGGCCCCTCTACGCCGTCGGCGGCCAGGACCTCGGGTTCCTCCCCGGCGACCGCGACGAGAAGATGGGGCCGTGGGGCGCGGCGGTGCTCGACGCCCTCCACGCCCTGGCCGGCCGCGAGGTGGTCGACGAGGTGATCGCCCGCGACCTGCTCGAGGTCCTCCCCCTGACCCACATCCGGGGGCGCAGCCTGACCGACGCCTTCGTGGTGATCGACGAGGCCCAGAACCTCGAGCGCGGCGTCCTCCTCACCGCCCTGTCCCGCCTCGGCGAGGGCAGCCGGGTCGTGCTCACCCACGACGTCGGCCAGCGCGACAACCTCCGCGTCGGCCGCCACGACGGCATCACCTCGGTGATCGAGAAGCTGACGGGGCACCCGCTGTTCGCCCACGTCACCCTGGCCCGGGCCGAGCGCAGCGCGGTCGCGGCCCTGGTCACGAGGGTGCTGGAGGGCAACCCCGACTGACGCCGATCTGACCCTCGATCTGTTCTGGCGATCGAAGGTATTCGAACAATCTCTTGCAGAGGCCGGGACAGGGAAGCCTCCCATCCGTACCCTGGGACCCACGCCCACCAGGGGAGCCCAGAGCCATGATCGTGACCACGCACGACCGCTCGGACACCACGACCGACAGCACCCAGGACCAGCAGCCCCGCTGGATGTCTCGGGGCATCTGCGCCGGTCACACCGACCTCTTCTTCGCGCCGCACGCCGAGCGCCCGCCGTCCCGCCTGCGCCGGGAGGCCGCCGCCAAGCAGGTGTGCATGCGCTGCCCGGTCCGCCTCCAGTGCCGGGACCACGCCCGGGCCAACCTCGAGTACGGGCTCTGGGGCGGCGAGAGCGAGGCCGAGCGGGCCGCCGCCGGCTACGCCGTCCCCGCCCCCATCGGCGGCCGCACCGTCGCCGAAGCCGTCTAGGGGCCACACCTCGCCCGAAGGGCGGCACCCCCGGACCCCAGCGGCCGCGATGGGTGACGGGCCGACCACGACCATCCCCCACCGTGGCAGGACGAGTCCTTAGCCTTTCGACTCGATGACCAGGCGACCGTTGGTCTACGGACTCGACATCGAGACCGACACCACCGCGGACGGGCTCGACCCGCGCGTGGCCCCCGTCGTCACCGTCGCCCTCTCGCTGCCCGGTCACGACGAGATCTTCAGCGGCCGCGAGTCGACCATCCTCTTCGACCTCGACGAGCGGTTGCGCCAGCTCCCGCCGGGCGTGCTCGCCACCTGGAACGGCGCCGCCTTCGACCTCCCCTTCCTCGCCCACCGGGCCGCCCTCCACCAGCTCGACCTCGGGCTCCGGCTCCGCCGTGACCCGACCCTGATCGTGCGGGACCCGCTCCCGGGGTTGGCCGGGGCCTTCCGGGGGGCGTGGCACCGCCACACCCACCTCGACGCCTACCGGATGTACAAGGGCGACGTCGGCCCGGTGCTGCGGGTCTCCTGCTCGCTCAAGTCGATCGCCCGGCTGGTCGGCCTGGCGCCCGTCGAGGTCGACCGCACCCGGATCCACGACCTGTCCCGGGAGGCGCTCCACGCCTACGCCTCCTCCGACGCCCGCCTGGCCCGGGTCCTCACCGAGCGTCGCATGCCCGGCGCCGCCCGCTTCATCGACCGCCTCGACCCCCCCGCCGCCACCACCCCCGCCATCGCCTGACCCCCCTCCAACTTTGGACGGGAACCCGCCGCATGCGGCGGATGCCGTCCAAGGTTCGAGAGGTGGGGGTGGCTGTCGCACCCCCTGGGCATGATGGGCGCCGAGGGTCGCGGCCGCCCTCACCCGGGCTCGGCCCGTGGGAGCCACCGACCGCCGGAACGCCGTCTCGTCCGGAGGTCACCGTGCCCCACCCCACCCGCACCCCCCGTCCCCTGCCCCGCGCCGCGCTCGAGCAGCTCGCCCCGCAGATCGCCGAGGCCCACGCCGGCGTCGGCCACGCCAGCCTGATCCGGGTGCGCCCCCGCCCCACATCGGTCGAGATCGGGTTGTGCGCCCTGCCCGAGGGCGTCCACCCCGGCGACGCCCTGCTCGGCCACGTCGTCCCCCCGTCGTGGGCCGCCTCCGGTGTCGTGGCCCCGGCGTGGGCCCGCCCGCTCGAGCAGGCGGCGGCCGCCGGCACCGGCACCCGCACCACCGTCGTCGCCCTGGTCGGGCGGGACGGCCTCGTCGCCAGCCACGCCATCGGGGTCGACGGCGTCGAGGCCGGGGCCGCGCCGCCGGTCGGGCGCATCCCCGACCTGCTCCACCGCACCCTCGGGCTCCCGACCCCGGCCCCCGAGGTGTCGGCGGCGGAGTGGTGGCGGGCGTGCTGGCTCGACGCCCTCGTGGCCGCGGCGGCCGTCGACCCCGGGCGGACCCCGGAGGTCGATCGCCCGGTCACCAGCACGCTGCCACCGGCCCTGGTCCAGGCGCTGGTCGAGGAGCCGGTGCTCTGCACCGAGGCCGGTTGGCCCCGCCTCCGGGCCCTGGCCGCCGCCCCCACCGCACCGGACGCGCCCGGTCCCGCCGCGGTGCGGGCCGCCCTGGCGCCCCACGTCAGCCCCGAGCTGGCAGCGTGGTTCGACGATGGCTCCTTCGCCCGCTGGCTGCTCGACGCCCTCCCGTCGGTCGACGAGCTGCTGGAGCTGGCCGGTGCGCTGGTCATGCCCACCACCCACCGGCTGCTCCGCCACGTCTCGGGGCGGGAGGGGCCCGACGGTGGCCGCACCGTGGTGGCGCCGACCGACGACGACCTCGACATCGACCTCGATGTCGACCTCGGGGAGGTGATCGAACACGACCCGGGCGACGACGACGCCGACGGGGAGCCCGCCCCCCAGGGTGCCCGGGGCGGGGCCGACCCGCCTCGGTAGTCTCCGGCCCACATGCCTGGCGACGACGTGGAGATCCCCGGCTACGACGACCTCGTCGTGATCGGGCACGGCGGCTTCGCCGTGGTCTACCGGGCCCGCCAGATCCGCCTCCAGCGCCCGGTGGCGGTCAAGGTCCTCGACCACACCGCCACCGGAGCGGCCGCGCTCGATCGCTTCGAGCGCGAGTGCGCCGCCGTCGGCGCCCTGTCGGGCCACCCCAACGTGGTGGCGGTGCACGACGCCGGGACCACCACCGACGGCCGTCCCTACCTGGCCATGGAGCTGGTCGCCGGGGGCACCCTGGCCCAGCGCCTGGAGGCCGGTCCGCTGCCGGTGGACGACGTTCTGGCCATCGGCGCCCAGCTGGCCGACGCCCTGGCCGCCGCCCACGCCGCCGGGGTGCTCCACCGCGACGTCAAGCCCGAGAACGTGCTGGTCGGTGAGGACGGCACGCCCAAGCTGGCCGACTTCGGCATCGCCGTGGTCGCCGACACCCACCAGACCGCCACGGGCGTGGTGCTCGGCACCGTGCTCCACGCCGCGCCCGAGGTCCTCACCGGGGCCCGGGCCACACCGGCGTCCGACGTCTACTCGCTCGCCTCGACCATGGACGCCCTGCTGCGGGGCCGGGCCGCCTTCGCCGGCCCGCCCGGGGAGGGCCCGATCCCGGTCATGTACCGGTCGGTCCACGAGCCCGCGCCCGACCTGCGCGCCCACGGCGTGCCGCCCGAGGTCGCCGCCCTGGTCGAGTGGGGCATGGCCAAGGACCCGGCCACCCGCATCCCCGACGCCGCCGCCCTCCGCCGCCGCATCGAGGAGGTGCGCGCCCACCGGGCCGGGGGTGCGGCGCCACCGGCCGCGGCCGCCGTCGTCCCCCCACCGCCGCCACCGCCCCCGGGCCCGCACCCTCAGGCCGTCACCGAGCGCACCGCCCCGCCGCCCGACCGCGGCCGGGCGGGCCTCGTCCTCGGCGTCGTCGCCGCCCTGCTGGTGCTCGCCGCGGTGATCGCCGGCGCCGTCGTGGTGCTCGGGGACGACGACGAGACGGCACCGACCACCACCGTCCCCCCGACCGAGTCCTCCACCGAGAGCTCGACCTCCTCGACCGACACGACCACGACGACCACCGAGGCGACGACGACCACCACCACGACCGAGGCGACCACGACGACCACCACGACCGAGGCCACCACCACGACCACCGAGCCGGTCGCCACCGACGAGGCGACCGCCGCCGCCCTGATCGCCGAGCGCTACCCGGCGTGGACGGTGGTCGACTCGACGTCGTTCCGGCCCACCGGCGCCGGTGCCGTGGTCGGGGAGGACGGTGCCGGGAAGCGGACCGTGTTCCTCTTCGGCGGCGGCCGCCTGATCGGCACCGACGCCAGCGAGCCCAGCCTCGCCCCGGTCGTGGTCGACGTGAGCGGGAACGACGTCCGCATCGGCTACGACCTGTGGGCCGCCGGCGCCGGCCCGCCCGATCCCGCCACCGGCTACGCCGAGGTCCTGCTGCGCTGGCCCGGCGGCGACCGCTTCACGCTGGAGGACGGGACCTTCCCGCCCACCGATCCCGCCGTCGACGGCCACCGGTAGCGGCGGCACCGCCACCAGGCCATCCCCGATGGGCCCGAGGGCCGTCGGTAGCCTCGCCCCATGACCGCGCCGCTCCTCGACCGGCCCGCCCCCGCCCCGGTCACCCCCCGCTCCCCCCGGCCGGCCGACCCGGCGCCCGGCCCCGACAGCCCGAGCCGGCAGCTCGAGCTGGCCCTCACCGACCTGGCCGAGGTGTTCGCCGTCTACCCCTTCCGGGCCTCGATGCCGACCTGCGCCCACTGCGTCGACGCCGACGAGGTGCGGCTGCTCGGCCGTCACCCGGAGCGCATCCCCGACGCCGTCCTCGACCGCTTCATGGCCAAGTCGCTGATCACGTGGGGCGACGACGTCGACCTCAAGCGGCTCCTGCCCGAGGTCCTGTCCCGGGCCTGCGCCGGTCGCCTGAGCGTGCCCGAGCCGCTGATCGGCGCCCGCATGCGCCGGGCCGGCTGGCTCGACTGGCCGGCGGCCGAGGCCCCGGCGGTGCGGCGCACGCTGCGCGCCGCCTGGCTGTCGACGCTGTCCACCGGTCCGGGCCCGGGTCGGGCACCGGCGATGTCACGGCTGGGGCTGATCGTCACCGCCGAGGACGACCTGGCCGCCTACCTCGACCTCTGGGAGGACCGGCTCGAGGCGCCCGGCAACCCGGCGGCCCGGCTCCACGCCGTCCTGCACCTCTCGGACCTCCTGGCCCCGCTGGCGGCGGGCGGTCGTCGGCGCCTGGCCCGCAGCTTCCCGCTGGCCCGCCGGGGCGTCGTCGGCCAGCTCGACCAGTGGCTCCGCCAGCCCGTCGTGATCCGCCGGCTGGCCCACGCCGCCGACGCCCTCGACCACACCCCGCAGGGCGCCCTGGTCGCCCAGGCCCGCCAGGGCCTGTCCCGCCTCCGCACCGAGCGCTGACGCCCCGGCGCTCGGCGTCGACCGGCTAGGGCAGCTCCCCGCCGCCGGGCCAGAACTCGCGCAGGTGGGCGGCGAACTCGGCCCGCGACCCGCCCTCGGCGGCGAGGGCGTCGAGCAGGGCGCCGACGAGCATCCAGTAGAAGGGGGCGGCGGCCTCGGGGACGACCGGGGAGACGCCGGCCTCGTCGTTGACATCCTTGGCCACCCGGTAGAAGGCGTAGACGAGGTACTCGGCCAGCTCGGCCTCGACCTCGGTGCTCCAGGTGACGTCGCCCGTCCGGGCGGCGAGGGCGTCCCACTCGTCGAGGTAGCCGTCGAAGGAGGCGGCGGCGTCGGAGGGGACGTCGGCCCCCGGCCCGGCCGAGTGGAGCAGACGCCGGGCGAACTCCACGTAGGCACCCACGCTGGCGGCGGCCACAGGGCCGACGACGACCTCCACCCCCGCGACCCTACCCAGCCCCGTCGCCCCTTCCCCCGGCGCCCCGCCCCCGACCGGGGGCCGCTCAGGCCGAGGTACCGGTCGCGCCCGGGCCGGCCACGGCGACCTCGCCGTGGACCTTGCAGCGGCTGCGGTGCCCGGCGGGGCTGACGACCACGGCGAGGCGCAGCCCGCAGGTGGGGCAGAACCGGGGCGGGTCGTACTCCCGCTGGCGGCAGCCCGGGCACTCCGCCGACGGCCGGCCGCACCCGTCGCAGTGAGCCGGGCCCGGCACTAGATCACCTTGCTGAGGGCCCCGATGGGCATGCGCAGGTCGTCGAGCATCTTGAGGTCGTCGTTCGGCGTGCGGCCCAGGTAGGTCAGGTAGTTGCCGATGATCAGGGCGTTGATCCCCGACGTCATGCCCATGGCCTGGAGGTCGCCGAGGGTGAACTCGCGGCCGCCGGCGTAGCGGAGGATCACCTCGGGCAGGCCCAGGCGGAACAGGGCGATCCAGCGGATGGCCTCGAGCGGCTCGACCGCCGGGCGGTCGGCGAAGGGCGTCCCCACCATCGGCTTGAGGAAGTTGACCGGCACCTCGGCGGGCCCGACGGTGCGCAGCTCGGCCAGCACCTCGAGCCGCTGGTCGACGGTCTCGCCCATCCCGAGGAGCACGCCGCAGCACAGCTCCATCCCGTTGTCCCGCACCAGCCGGCAGGTCTCGACCCGCTCGTCGTAGGTGTGGGTGGTGACGACCGACGGGAAGTACGACCGGGCCGTCTCGAGGTTGTGGTTGTAGCGGTGCACCCCGCCGTCGGCGAGGCGCCGGGCCTGGTCGGGGTCGAGGATCCCGGCCGACACGGCCACGTTGAGGCCGGTCTCGTCGCGCACGATCGGGACCAGGTCGAGGATCCGCTGCATGGTGCGCTCGTCGGGGCCCCGCACGGCGAGGACGATGCAGAACTCGCTGGCGCCGAGGGCGGCGGTCTCGCGGGCGGCGGCCAGCACCTCCTCGGTGTCGAGGAACGGCGTGGCCTTGACCACGGTGTCGAACTTCGAGCTCTGCGAGCAGAAGTGGCAGTCCTCGGGGCAGCCGCCGGTCTTGGCCGAGAGGATCCCCTCGACCTCGACCTCGGGCCCGCACCACGCCAGCCGGACGTCGTGGGCCAGGGCGGCGAGCGACGGCACCGAGGCGTCGGGGACGTGGGCCAGGGTGGCCAGCTCGTCGTCGGTGAGCATCCGCCGCTCGTCGAGCAGGGCGACCTCGGCGGCCCGGATCGCCCGGCGGGCCTCCTCGGCGGTGAGGGGCTCACGGCTGACCGCGGCGGGGCCCGGCTTCCGTCCGATGGCGACCGGCTGAAGCGTGTCCGACATGGCGGGGACGCTACGCCGCCCGCGGCGACCACCCCAAAGCCCCCCGGCGAGCACCCTTGACCGATTACTCGGTTCGGAGTATTCATCTTCGGGTGGAACGTCGGCGCCGGTCGAACCCCCTGGCGCTGGCCGTGCTCGCCTGCCTCTACGAGCGGCCGATGCACCCCTACGAGGTGGCCCAGACCCTGCGTCACCGCCAGAAGCACGAGAGCATCCGGCTCAACTACGGCTCGCTCTACGGCGTGGTCGACGGGTTGGAGCGCCGCCGCCTGGTCGAGGCCCGCGAGACGGTGCGCGAGGGGAAGCGCCCCGAGCGGACCGTCTACGGCATCACCGAGCGGGGCATCCGCGAGCTGGTCGACTGGATGTCGGACCTGGTGGCCACGCCGGTCAAGGAGTACCCGCAGTTCGAGACGGCGCTCTCGCTCCTGCCCTCGCTGCCCCCCGACCTGGCCGCCGAGCTGCTGGCCCAGCGGGTGGTCAACCTCGACCTGATCCTCACCCAGAAGCGGGCCGCCCAGGAGGCCGCCGCCGCCCAGGGCCTCCCCCGGTTGTTCGGGCTGGAGGCCGAGTACGCCATCGCCATGCTGGCCGCCGAGCGCGACCTGACCGAGGCCCTGGCCCGCGAGGTCGCCGACGGCACCCTCGAGGGCATCGAGGAGTGGCGCAGCTGGTTCGCCCCCGACTCGACCGTGTTCGACCCCGAGGGGGTGGCCCAGGCCGGTGCGGGCGGCGGGGACCGGAGCCGGTTCGGGCCCCGGGCCCCGTGGTCCGACGCCGCCTCGCGCCGTCGCGCCCGCTCGGAGGTCGAGGAGGCCGTGGCCCGGACCCTCGAGGAGGGGGCGGAGCTGCGGGCCCAGGCCAAGCGGACCACCACCGCGGCCAAGGAGGTCAAGGCGGCCGCCAAGGCCGTCGCCCGACGCCCCCGGAGGCGCCCCTCGGACGGCTGATCCCACACCGCAGAGCCGGGTCGCGCGGCAACGCGACCCGGCTCCACGTCACGTACCGGAGCGATCCCGGTCGACGACCGGCACCACCACGGCCCGTTGCACCACCGATGGTAGGTCGGCCCCCGCCCGGGATCGCCCGTCCCCCGACGGGAGACCCATGCAACCGCTCATCGAGGCCCACGGCCTCACCACCCGCTTCGGCGACCTCACCGCCCTCGACCACCTCGACCTGGTGGCCGAGCCGGGCCGGGTCGTCGCCCTGCTCGGCCCCAACGGGGCGGGCAAGACCACCTTCGTCCGCCACCTCGCCACCCTGTCCCGGCCCGACGAGGGCGCCCTGCGCGTCGCCGGGGTCGACGCCCTGGCCCGGCCGGCCGAGGTCCGCCGGGTCATCGGCCTGGCCGGCCAGTCGGCGTCGGTCGAGCCGGCGATGACCGGCCGCGAGAACCTCCACATGGTCGGGCGCCTGTTCGGCCTCGACCGGGGCGAGGCCGGCCGCCGGGCCGACGCCGTGCTCGACGAGCTGGGCCTGGCCGAGGCCGGCTCGCGGCTCGTCCGCACCTACTCGGGCGGGATGCGCCGCCGGCTCGACCTGGGCGCGAGCCTGGTGGGCCGGCCCCGCCTGCTGCTGCTCGACGAGCCGACGACCGGCCTCGACCCCCGCAGCCGCAACGAGCTGTGGGTGGCGATCCGGGGCCTGGTGGCGGCCGGCACCGACGTCCTCCTCACCACCCAGTACCTCGAGGAGGCCGACCAGCTGGCGCGCGACGTGGTGATCCTCGACCACGGCCGGGTCGTCGCCCGGGGCACGCCCGACGAGCTCAAGCGCCGGGCCGGCGCCGACGTGGTCGAGGTCCGCCCCCACGACCCGGCCGACCTGCCCCGCGTGCTCGACCTGCTCGGCCGGATCGGCGGCGACGAGCCCCGGGCCGACGACGACGGCCACCGCGCCGCGGTCGGCGCCCGGCGCGGCGCCGAGGACCTGACCGACGCCGTGCTCGCCCTCGCCCACGCCGGCATCGCCGTCGACGACGTCGGGCTCCGCCGCCCGACCCTCGACGAGGTCTTCCTCGCCCTGACCGGCGCCCCGGCGGGGGTGGCGTGATGTCCGCCGGCTTCCTCACCGCCACGGCGACCGTGGCCGCCCGGACCGTCCGGCAGTTCGTCCGGACCCCGCAGCTGCTCGTCGTCGCCACCGTCCAGACCGCCATGTTCCTCCTCATCTTCCGCTACGTCATGGGCGGCGCCATCCGCTCCGGCGGGCTCGCCTACGTCGACTTCCTCGTCCCCGGCTTCCTCGTCTCGGGGATCCTCTTCACCGGTTCGGGGGCGGCGGCGGGCGTGGCCGAGGACACCGCCACCGGTGTCCACGACCGGCTCCGGTCGCTGCCGATCCCCCGGCTGTCGATCGTGGCCGGCCGCTCGCTGGCCGACGTCGCCCTGCTGGCGTGGAGCCTCGGGATCACCGCCGCCCTCGGCTACGCCGTCGGCTTCCGCACCGGGGGCCGGGCCGCCGAGGTGGCCCTCGCCTACGTCCTGCTGCTGGTCTTCGGCGTGGCGTGGGGCTGGCTCTTCATCACCCTCGGGCTGGTCGCCGGGAGCGCCCAGGCGGCGCAGGGCCTCGGGATGATCGTGTTCCCGTTCAGCTTCGTGTCGAGCGCCTACGTGCCGGTCGACTCGATGCCGGGGTGGATGCAGGCCTTCGCCGACCACCAGCCGATCACGGCGATGACCAACGCCGTGCGATCGCTGATGCAGGGCGGCCCCGAGGCGGTCGGGATCGGCCACACCACCACCTACTGGGTCGTCGCCTCGCTCCTGTGGTCGGTGGCCCTCCTCGCCGTCTTCGCCCCCCTTGCCTCCTGGCGCTCCGCCCGCCGCTGACGGCGCCGGCCGACCGTAGCGATCGTCAACCGGGGAGTGAACGCCGGCTGTCGGCGACCAGGCTGCGGACGACGAGCCCGAGCCGGCGGGTGAGCGCACCGGTCGGTCCGGGGATCGCCTCGTCCACCCCGATGCGGTGCTCGGCGACCACCTCTCCGTTGAGCGGGTTGTCGAAGACGAGCACGACGATCCGGCCGAGGTCGTCGGCGGCGTCGTCGACGCCCACGACGACACCTCGTGCGTCCGGCCCGATCCGGTTGCCCGACGGCGAGAAGACGACGGCCACGTCGCCGTGCGGCACCCACACCTCCCGGGGCGTCGGCAGGCGGATCCCGATCGGGTGCATGACCTCGGCGCCGGGAGTGTCAGCCAGCTCGTTGCGCAGCTGCTCAGCGAGGGCCGCAGCCACGACCTGGGCCGCGACCTCCACCGGCGCCGGACCCGCAGGTGCCGGCGGGCGCCCGATCGTCAGCGCCAGCTCCCGCATGAGGCGGAGGGTGAGGGAGGTGATCAGGCGGAGGAAGGGTTGGCGGTCACCAGCATCGGCCCGAGCGAGGGCGTCCAGGTAGACGTCCTTGTCGGCGTCCTCGACCCACAGCGGGATGGAGGCGGCTCGAAGCAGCGGTATCGAGGCGAGCAGGCGGGCCACTCGGCCGTTGCCGTCGGGGAACGGGTGGACGGACGTGAAGGCGTGGTGGACGAAGGCCGCTTGCACCACCGGTGGGGCGGCGGCGAAGACGTCGGTGCCGAGGTCGTCGACCAAGCGGTGCATCTCGGCGCCGACCTCGTCGACAGGTGCGTAGGAGTGCCATCGTCCGTCCCCGAGCTGGACGTGGTTGGGATCGGACTTGTACCTGCCGGTGACGAGCTCCCGCTCTTGGACTCCGTGATCGGTCAGGACGCGATAGGTCTCCTGCTCGGCGCAGGTGATCTGGTGGAGGTCGCGGATGTCGGCCTCGGTGACGGGCCGGTCCTCGGTGGCCAGACGGACGGCGTGCTCGAAGCCCCGCAGCTGGGCCTCGAAGGAGCCTCGGAACCCGAGCCCCGCCTCGACCTCGGCCTGGTCGAGGGAGATGACGTTCCGCGCGACCGACATCGTGAAGCCGCGGTTGGTCGGGTACAGGCCCTCGAGGGCGCCGGTGTCGACGGCGGCGGCGCGGAGGACCTCGTCGAGTGCGGCGTTGACGGCATCGACCGGGGCGGCGGCGCGGACGGAGGCCAGGTGCTCGGCGGCGTCGTCCCAGGAGCCGAGGGCGACCGCTTCCTGGGCCCAGGTCGCCACCGAGGGGAAGGACTGGTAGGCCGCGTCGGCGGCGGCCAGTGCTCGGCGGACCTCCTCGGCGTCCATGCGCCCCAGTCTGACGCCTAGCCCCTCACGAGGTCGGCGACGAGCTTCATCTGGGCGGGGGGGCCGGCGACGAGGAGGGTGGTGATGCAGGTCTGGCGCCAGCGCTCCAGGTCCTCGCGGATCTTGTCGGCGGGGCCGACGAGGGCGACATCCTCGACCAGGGCGAGGGGGACCGACCGGATGGCCTCGTCCTTGCGGCCCGAGAGGAAGAGGTCCTGGATGCGGTCGACGTCGTCGGCGTAGCCCATCCGGCTGAACAGGTCGGCGTGGAAGTTGACCTCCCGCGCCCCCATGCCCCCGATGTAGAACCCGAGCGACATGCGGACCTGGTCGGCGGCGGCCTCGACCGAGTCGTCGATGACGATCTGGACCAGGTTGGCGACCTCGAAGTCCTCGGCCGAGCGACGGGCGCCCGGGCGGCCCCAGCCCTCCTCCAGCGAGGTGCGGTAGAGCGGGTCGAGGCCGGGCGACATGAACATCGGCAGCCAGCCGTCGGCGATCTCGGCCGCCAGGGCCACGTTCTTGGGCCCCTCGGCGCCGAGGTAGATCGGCAGGTCGGCCCGGCGCGGGTGGGTGATCGACTTGAGCGGCTTGCCCAGGCCGGTCGTGCCCTCGCCGGTGCGCGGCAGCTGGTAGTGCCGGCCCTCGAACACCAGCGGCTCCTCCCGGGCGAGGACCGAGCGCACGATCGAGATGTACTCCCGCGTCCGCTCCAGGGGCCGGGGGTAGGGCTGGCCGTACCAGCCCTCGACCACCTGCGGGCCCGAGGCGCCGAGGCCGAGGATGAACCGCCCCTCGGTCAGGTGGTCGAGGGTGAGGGCGCTCATCGCCGTGGCCACCGGGGTGCGGGCCGCCATCTGGCAGACGGCGGTGCCGAGCTGGACCCGGGACGTGGCGGCGCCGTGCCAGGCCAGCGGGGTGAAGCAGTCCGAGCCGTAGGCCTCGGCCGACCAGACCGAGTCGAAGCCGAGCTCCTCGGCCGCGGCGATCTGCTCCGCCACCCCGACGGGGGGCTGGGCGAACCAGTACCCGAGGACGAGTCCGAGCTTCAGGTCATCGGTCATACGACCGGACCGTACTGCGCCCGGCCGGACTAGGGTAGAACACGTTCTAGTTTCACCCTCGGAGCGCATCGATCCATGAGCCGCTACCCCTTCCCCATCCCCTTCGGCTGGTTCCAGGTCGCCTACCCCGAGGACGTGCCGGTGAAGGCGAGCAAGGCGCTCTTCGCCTTCGACCGCCACCTGGTGGCGTGGCGCGACGAGGAGGAGGCCCTCCACGTCCAGGACGCCTTCTGCCCCCACCTGGGCGCCCACCTCGGCCACGGCGGCACCGTCGAGGGCTGCCGCATCCAGTGCCCCTTCCACGGCTGGGAGTTCGACGGCGAGGGCACCAACGTCGAGATCCCGTACTCGACCCGCACCAACAAGCGGGCGAGGATCCGCAGCTACCCGGTCGCCGAGGTCAACGGGAAGTCGCTGGTGTGGTTCCACCCCGACCCCGACGTCGCCCCGCTGTGGGACGTCCCGCCGCTGCCCGAGCTCGACGGCGACGAGTGGTTCGGGCCCATCCGCACCGAGCACACCGTCCTGGCCCACGCCCAGGAGCTGGGCGAGAACGCCGTCGACTCGGCCCACTTCCGCTACGTCCACAACGTGGCCGAGGTCCCCGAGATCACCTCGTACGTCACCGAGGGGCCGGTGGCCGAGATGCGGT
>DASTYI010000086.1:0-31903 GCA_035765045.1 Iamia sp.
ACGGGGTCATGGTGGCACGGGGGGCGGCACCGGCGGTCGGTCGCCGGCGCCGCCCCCCGTCGGATCAGGGGAACCGGGTGACGGCGCGGGCCTGGTACTCGGGCGAGGCCGCCAGCTGCACGGCGAGGGCCAGGTCGCCGCGGGCGACGACGACGCGGCCCCAGTAGGCGACGTCGGCGGCGCTCGGGCTGCGCCCGAGGAGGTCCTGGTACAGCCCGGTGACCCGGGTCCGGGCCGACTCGGGGGTCTGGAAGAACCGCAGGGCGACGTTGCCCCGCCCCTTGGCGCGGACCTCGCCGACCCACCAGCCGATCTCGCGGGGACCGCCGGTGCGGCCGAGGAGCGTGGCGTAGAGGTCGGCGACCCAGGTGGCGTCGGTGCCGCCGACCCTCTCGTGGTACTCGGGGGCGGCGTAGAACGACGCCGTCACCCGGGCCACCGACCAGCCGGCCCGGAGCCGACCGACCCAGTACGCCCGCTCGTTGGCGCCGGCGGGCCGGCCGAGGGTGTCGGCGTACAACCCGTCGACCACGGCGGCGAGCCACTCGTCCGAGGTCGACAACGAGCGGAGGAAGGCGGTCTTGCCGCTGGTCTCGACGGCGGCGACGGCGGCGGCGACCTGCTCGGCCGTCGGCTCGTCTCCGAGGAAGTCGGCCAGGGCGGCGGTGGCGAAGGACTCGACCGCGCTGCGGCCGGGCTCCGGCTCGGGCTCCTCGTTCGCCAGGGCCAGGGTGACCGTCAGCGGGTCGAGGGCCGAGCCGGCGGGGTAGAAGTCGGCGAAGGCGGGGACGCCCGCCTCGGTGAGGGTGGCGGGGACGTTCGCCCACCGCAGGCCGCCGGCGACCGGCGTCGGGCTCACGGTCGAGAGGTCCAGGGTGGCGAAGACGACGTCGTCGTAGGTGACGAGCGAGCCCGAGGACAGGCCCCGGGACACCACGTCGGCGACGAGCGTGCCGTCCTGGCCGTCGACGTCGACCCGGATGTCCGAGACGCGCATGTCGAGCGCCGGGACCCCGGGCGGGGTGCCCATGCCGACGTGCCCGGTGAAGTGGACGACGCCCCCGAAGGCGGCCTCGACGGCGTCGTCCTCGACGGTGCCACCGGTGGCCGGGAAGGAGTACGTCCCGTCCTCGTCGATCGCCGCACCGTCGGTCACGGCGACCGAGCCGTGGGCGATCGGGCCGGTGATGTAGCTCCGGAACGACTGGCGCACACCCCAGTCGAGGGCACCGCCGACCACGTGCTGCGGGCCGTCGGCGGCCTCGGTCACGGTCAGGGTCACGACCCGGGTGTGGACGGTGCCGACGCCGTTGCGCAGACGGGCCCGGAACCGGGTGCCGCTCTGGTCGACGTCGGTGTCGGTGACGGTGAGGAAGCCGCCGTCGATCTCGAAGCCGTCGTCGTCGGGCCCGATGTTCCACCAGAACCCGGCGGCGTAGCGCTGCCAGGTGATCTCCGGGTACGGGTTGCCGGCGGGCATGGCCTTGATCACGGCGTCCTCGCCGGCCACCGCCGTCACGTCGTCGGGCTGCTGGGTGACCGACGGCGGGGTGTGCACGTCGAGGGCGACCTCGTCGGTGGCCACCGCCCCCACGTCGTTGGTGACGACGGCCCGGTAGGTCGTGCCCGAGGAGGCGGCGGTGGCGGGGACCTCCAGCGTCGTGCCGGTGGCGCCCTCGACGTCGGCGAAGCGACCGATCGGGCCGGGGCGCGACTGCCACTGGACGGTGGGGGCCGGATCGCCATCGACGGCGACGCTGAAGGTGCCGGTGCCCGCACCGGTCGGGCTGTCGAGCACGACCGTCTCGTCGGTCGGCTGGCTCGTCACCGACGGCGTGGTGCCGACGGCCTCGATGCGGAGGAGCCGCTGGACGGACCGGCCCGACGGGTCGGTGGCGTAGTGGTTGGCGTAGATCCGGCCCGACGGGGTCGTGGTCAGGATCTGGTTGGGGGTCCAGCCCCTGGCGTCGAAGGCCTGGGTGCGCTCGCCGCCGATCAGCACGGACAGCTGGCCGCCCGAGCCGCCGAAGAGGTTGACGACGACGCCGGTGGTCGGGTCGATGGCGAGCGCCGTCGACGGGATCTGGGTCTCGGTGCGCGCCGAGGTGGGCACGTAGGCGCCGGCCTCCTCGTCCCACGTGAAGGTGCGGGCGTAGCCCTCGAGGCTCGACATCACGAGGTTGCCGTTGGCGTAGCCGACCCGCTCGAGGTGGTTCGACCCGGCGATGCGGTCGATCGTGACCGGGCTGGTCGAGGCGTCGACCAGGACCCCGTCGGACTGGTCGTCGTCGAGGCCGTTGCCGCCGTAGGAGCCCATGATGAAGCGCCCCTGGTCGTCGATCGCCAGGTTGGCCTCACCGCGGGGGTAGACGAGGCCGAGGTCGACCGACTCGACGGTCAGGGCCTCGGTCGCCCCGACGGTGACGATGTGGAGGGTCGGGTACCAGCCGGCGTCGAGGAGGAAGAGCCGATCGGCCTCCGAGTCCCAGATGCCGGTGGCGGCGTTGGACGGGAGGTCGCCCAGGTGGCGGGGCGTGCCGTAGCTGCGGGTCACCGGGTTCCAGCCCACGGCCCAGAGCGCCCGGCTGCGGTCGGGCTTGAGGAACGTGCGGTGCGTGTCGAGGTCGATCCAGGCACCGCCCTGGGCCAGGGGGAACGGCAGGTCGAGCCGGTCGATCTGCTGCATGGTCGTCGGGTCGTAGGCGGTGAGGGCGCCCGGCAGGAAGCTGTTGGCCTGCGGGTCGTAGCCCGTGTTGTCGATCGGGACGTGGACGACGTCGCCGTCGGTGTCCTCCACCACCTTCACCACCGATGCCCCCGGGGAGGTGAAGCCCTCACCGGTGATGGCGTAGTGCGGGATGCCGGGGACGCTCCAGGTCTCGCCCAGCTCGGGCTTGCCGCCCG
The DNA here is from genome assembly GCA_035765045.1 of Iamia sp. Taxonomy (GTDB): domain Bacteria; phylum Actinomycetota; class Acidimicrobiia; order Acidimicrobiales; family Iamiaceae; genus Iamia. Next base: position 2,905 of record DASTYI010000086.1, read on the forward strand.
GGCCCTCGTAGGTGGCGGTGAGCGGGTCGAGCGGGGCGCCGAGGGGATAGAAGTCGGCGAAGGCGTCGACCCCGGCCTCGCTCAGGCTGGCGGCGACCGCGGCCCACGTGGTGGTGGCGGCGGTGACCACCGGCTCGGCCGCGGCCACGTCGAGGATCGCCACCTCGGCCCCGGGCCAGTCGAAGGGCTCGCCGGCGTGGCTCAGACCCGACATGTCGGCGTGGAGCAGCCCGCCGTCGGGGCCGACCTCGACGCGGGGCCGGGCGATGCTCAGGTCGAGGGCGCCGCCGTGCCCGTAGAAGCGGACCGTCCCCCCGAACTGGAGCGTCGTGGTCCTCGTCCCCGCCTGGTAGGTGCCCGACTCGATGGGCCAGTGGAAGGTGCCGCCGTCACCCCGGGTCACCCCGGCGGAGGTGGTGATGCCCGCCTCGCCGACGTAGCTCCGGAAGCTGGCGCGCACGCCCCACTCCAGGTCGCCGACGGTGATGGCGACGGGGGCGGGAGCCTCCTGCGCCGGGCTCGGCGCCGCCGGCGCCCCCACCAGGGCGGTGGTGACGGCGAGCAGGAGGGCCACGAGGGCGGCCAGGCGCCTCGATCGGGGTCCCGGCGGCCGGGACGGGAGCATTTCGGACATGAGGTGGCGCCTTTCGCAACAAAGTCTGTTCACTCCCCTTATGACGAAATGTCGCGAACGCGCCTGCGCCCGGTCAAGCCCCGTGTTCGACGAGGTCCGCCAGGGTGGTCATCGACCAGCACCCCGTCGGCGCCGGCGGGTCGTGCCGGGCAGTGAAGGGCGTGGGCGTGTCACGGAACCGGGTCGCCGCCCCGTCGACGTCGTGATCGAGCGGCTTGGCGACGAAGTCGTCGGGGCACCCCGCGCCCGGGGCCAGCCCGACCACGGCCACCGCGTCCCCTGCCAGGTTCATCACGACGCCGTCGCGGTGCCATCCCACAACCACCCCCCGGTGCGACACGATCTCACCCCGATCATGGACCGAGGCCATGTGGTTGGCGCCTCGCATCGTCTCCGATCGGATGCCGTCGGGTCCGAGGCTGGCGTCGATCGGGGCGCCGTCCCTGCCGTAGAGGATCCCGCGCCGGAACGGCGCCTCGGCCTGCGGCTCCCCGAGGGCTTGGTGCAAGCGATCGGCGAACGCCATGACGAGCCCGTGCCGCAACGACGCCCTCCGGAGCGCGTGCGGGGCCACGACCTCGCGGTGGGTCACCTCGGGTGGATCGACGCCCGCCGGACCCTCGATCTGGAGGTACCCCCCATCCGGATCCGCGGGGGAGAAGAGGCGCCGCCGATGACCGACGACGTCGATGATGACCTCGACGTCTGAGCGCAGCTCCGTCTCCTGCCAGAGCCACGCGAGGTAACGAAAGCTGAGGTTCGCCAGCCGGTAGACCTTCGGTGTCGACACGCCGCTCGACTCTGTCGACGCGAGGTCGAAGGCCAGGGCGACCGCGCCGTCGCGATGGATCCGCACCTCCCGTCGCCAACCCTCGGATCGCCGATCCGAGCCGTGGAAGCCTTGCGACCATCGCGTGAGGTGGTGGAGCGCATGCGACATCCCCCCGAGGTTCCCGTCGAACATGTGGGAGGAGAGGTCGCGCTTGGGGATGAGGTCGTCGGGCTGGAGGGTGCGCATGTCGAGGACGTCACCGGTCAGCACCTCGGGCAGGGCGGAGATGACGAGCCAGGTCCCCGAACCCGGTCGCAGCGGAAGGTGGCGGGAGGACCAGTCCTCGGAGCGCTGCTCACGGGCCCGGAGGGCGAGGGCGTAGGCGTCTCGCACCTGACGCTCGTTCATCGGCGAGGCGGCGGTTCCCGACCGGTGGAAGTAGCTGTGCTTCCCGTGGGCCGTCACCATGTACGGGCCGAGGGGCGACGGTCGCACGTCGACGGCGAGGACGAAGCCGCCCTCGACGGCGATCCGCTCGTACTCGGCCAGGAGCGGCGGTTGCACCCCATCACGGACCAGGTCCTCCACCGCTCCGGCCACGCTGTGGTCGGTGAGCGGGACGATGGCGGATGCGACGTTCGACTCCTCCCGCTCCTCCTCGTCCACGCCGTAGAGCAGGGTGCCGCCACCACCGTTGGCCATGCCGGTCAGGTCCTTGAGGACCTCTCCCCTCTCGGTCCTGGACCGGAACGGGAGCTCTCGCTTGTACTCGAGGCTCGCCGACTCCGGGATCCGGTGGTCGATGAGGGCTTGGATCTGCTCTGCTGTCTGGAACCGCACGGGCGGATCTTGGCGGAACCTGTCGCCGCAGGTGCCGGCGGTCAGCCGCGGAAGGCGTTGGTGATGGGGAGGCGGCGGTCCTTGCCGAAGGCCTTGTCGGTGACCCGGGGGCCGGGGGGCGACTGGCGGCGCTTGTACTCGGCGATGTCGACCAGGCGGCAGATCCGGCGGACGACCTCGGCGTCGTGGCCGGCGGCGATGATCTCGGCCGGCGTGCGGTCCATCTCGACGTAGGCGTGGAGGATCGGGTCGAGGACGTCGTAGGGCGGGAGCGACTGGTCGTCGGTCTGGTCGGGGCGGAGCTCGGCCGAGGGCGGCTTGGTCAGCACGCTCTCGGGGATCAGCTCCTTGCCGGCCCGCTCGTTGCGCCGCCAGCAGAGCTGGAAGACCCGGGTCTTGAGGACGTCCTTGATCAGGGCGTAGCCGCCGACGGTGTCGCCGTAGAGGGTGGCGTAGCCGACCGCCGCCTCGCTCTTGTTGCTGGTCGAGAGGACCAGCCAGCCGAACTTGTTGGAGAGCGCCATCAGGACCTGGCCGCGGATGCGGGACTGGAGGTTCTCCTCGGTGAGGTCCTCGTCGAGGCCGGCGAAGGACTCGGCCAGCATGTCGGTGATGGCGGCGTGGGCGGGCTCGCTGGCGACGGTGCGGTGGTCGACGCCGAGGTTGGCGGCCAGCAGCTCGGCGTCGGACACCGAGTGGTCGGAGGAGTAGCGCGACGGCATGGCCACGGTGTGGACCCGCTCGGGCCCGAGGGCGTCGGCGGCGAGGACGGCGACGATCGAGGAGTCGAGCCCGCCCGACAGCCCGATGACCACGTCGGTGAAGCCGTTCTTCTCGACGTAGGCCCGGGTGCCGACGACGAGCGCCTCCCAGACCTCGTCGTCGGGGTGCATCGGCGGGGCGATCGTCGTCTCGCACGGCTCGGCGTGGGGCTCGGCCGGGCCGCTCACCACCGGCACGGGGGCGACCTCGACCAGGGGCAGCTGGTCGTCGACCGGGCGGCCCCGGGGGTCGAGCAGGCGCTTGCGGTAGACGGGCCCGATCTCGACGTCGACCACCATCAGGTCCTCGACGAACTGCGGCGACCGGCCGAGCAGCGTGCCGTCGGGACCGAAGGCCATCGACCCGCCGTCGAAGACCAGCTCGTCCTGCCCGCCGACCTGGTTGACGTAGAGCAGGGCGGAGCTGGCGTCGGCCGCCCGGGTGGCCAGCATCCGCTCGCGCCGGGCCAGCTTGCCCTCGGCGTAGGGCGAGGCGTTGATGTTGATCACGACCTCGGCCCCGCTGTCGGCCTGGTCGGCGGTCGGCCCGCGCGGGTTCCAGATGTCCTCGCAGATCGACACGCCGACGGGGACGCCCTTGACCGACCACAGCGTCGCCGGCTGCTGGCCCCGCCCGAAGTAGCGGAGCTCGTCGAAGACGCCGTAGTTGGGCAGGTCGCACTTGCGGTAGACGCCCCGGACCTCGCCCCCGGCGCACACGGCGGCGGCGTTGTGGAGGTCGCGGGCGAGCTCGACGAAGCCGACGATCGCCACGCAGTCGCCGGTGGCCTCGGCCACGGCCTGGAGGGCCTCGAGGTTGGCGGTGACGAAGCCGGGCTTGAGGAGGAGGTCCTCGGGCGGGTAGCCGGTGATCGCCAGCTCGGGGAAGGCGACGATGTCGGCGCCGGCCTGCTCGGCCCGGCGGTAGGCGTCGAGGATGCGCTCGACGTTGCCGTCGAGGTCCCCGACCCGGGTGTCGATCTGGCCGGCGGCGATGCGGAGGCGAGCCATCGGGCCAGCGTAGGAGGGCCACGACACCCCGTCGTCGGGCCTCACCCCTCCGAGTGGGCCCGGGCGACCCGAACCGAGGGGTTGACCACCCTCGCCAACACATGCGAAACTCCGCATATGTTCGGGAGCCACGACCACGGCCACTCGCACGGGCCGTCGCTGGCCCGGGCCGGGGCCCGCCACCGCCGCCGGCTGGCCACCTCGTTCGCGATCATCGCCACGTTCTTCGTGGTCGAGGCGGTGGCCGGGGTCCTGACCCGGTCGCTGGCCCTGCTGTCGGACGCCGGCCACATGCTCACCGACGTGATCGGGCTGGGCATGGCCCTCGCCGCCATCACCCTCGCCAGCCGGTTCGAGGAGCGGACCGCGACCGGCCCCACCGCCGCCGACCGGCGCCACACCTTCGGCCTCTACCGCCTGGAGATCCTGGCCGCCTTCGTCAACGCCCTCCTGCTCTTCGGCGTCGCCGGCTACGTGCTCTACGAGGCGGTCCGGCGCATCCAGGAGCCGCCCGACGTGCTCGGCCCCCAGATGCTGGTGGTGGCCGTCCTCGGGTTGCTCGCCAACCTGGTGGTCTTCGCCCTGCTGCGGGAGGGGTCGAAGGAGAGCATCAACGTCGAGGGGGCGTACCTGGAGGTCCTGGCCGACACCCTCGGCTCGGTCGGCGTCATCGGCGCCGCCATCCTCCTCCAGGTGTTCGGCTGGGGCTGGGTCGACCCGGTGGTCGGCGCCGGCATCGGGCTCTGGATCCTCCCCCGCACGTGGCGGCTGGGGCGCCAGGCCGTGCGCATCCTCCTCCAGTCGGCGCCGCCGGGGCTCGACGTGGCCCGGCTGGAGGGCGAGCTGGAGGCCCTGCCCGGGGTGGTCGACGTCCACGACCTCCACGTGTGGACGCTGACCTCCGAGATGGAGGCCGCCTCGGCCCACCTGATGACCGACCCGGCGAGCGACACCCACCAGGTCCTCGACCGGGCCCGGACCCTCCTCCACGACCGCTACGGGATCGACCACACCACCTTCCAGGTCGAGCCCAGCACCCACACCGGCTGCGCCGAGGTGGCCTGGTAGCGACGGGCTACGGGTCGAGGCGGGCCTCGTCGGCCCGGGCGAGGACCTCGGCGACCGTCTCGGCCGGGGTGAGGTCGGAGGTGTCGAGCCAGAGGCCGATGCCGGGGACGACGCCGAGGGCCCGGTCGAGGCCCTCGATCGTCGACCCGTCGGGGCGGTAGGCGACCTTGCCGGTGGCGGCCCGCCGGGCGGCGTCGCGGGCGGCGACCACCTCGACCCGGGGGCGGAGGACGACCAGGTGCCGGGGACGGGCGGCGACCGCGCCCAGCCACGCCTCGACGTCGGCGCCGTACAGGTTGTCCTGGACGACGGTCGTGAACCCGGCCTCGCAGTAGCCGTCGGCGAGCCGGGCCGACAGGCGGTAGCGCAGGTCGAGGAGCCGGCGGGCCTCGGCGCCGTCGCCCTCCCCAGGCTGGACCCAGCCGTTGACCGCCCAGCGCCGGAGCTGGTCGCCCCGCACGTGGACCGAGCGGGGGAAGGCCTCGGCCAGCCCCTGGGCCACGGTCGACTTCCCGGCCGCCTGGACCCCGATGACCAGCCACACGGCGCTCATCGGAGGAGGTCGGCGGCGACGGCGTCGGCGATCAGGTCGGCGGGCAGGTGCTCGGTCCGGAAGGTGTGGTCGCAGGGGGCGATCGACGGGAGCAGGTCGGTGAACCGCTCGTGGGTGTGACGGAGGAACTCCGGGTCCTTGGACAGCCCCCGGAGCGGATCGCCGGTGACCCGGCCGAGGGCCACGTCGTAGGGGGCGAGCAGCATCACCCGGAGGGTGGGGGTGCCGGCGGGGACGTCGGCCATCAGCGCCGCCGTCTCCTCCTCGGTGTAGGCCGGGCCGTGGGCGACGACGACGTCGACCCCCGAGCGCAGCCAGGCACCGACCACCGCCCCGTGGACGACGCGGCCCCGCTCCCACATCGCGTCGAACGTCGCCGCCGGACCCGTGCCCATGAAGACGACGTCGTCCACGTCGGGCGTGGCCACGGTCAGCCCCGCCGCCACCAGCCGCGCGGCCAGCAGTCGGGCCACGGTCGACTTGCCGGCGCCGATGGGGCCGATGATCACGACCAGCCGCGCCATCAGGTGTCGGCCAGGCGGACGCCGGCCTCGCGCAGCAGCCGGATCGCCTTGGGGCCCACGCCGTGGAGGGCGAGCAGGTCGCGCTCGGTCCACGTCGCCAGGTCGGCCCGCCGGGTCACGCCGGCCCCGGCCAGGGCGGCGCGGGCCGGGCGCCCGATGGAGGGCAGGTCGGACGGGTCGTCGCTCATCCCGTCATGGTCGCCCATCGGACGGGCAGGATGCCGGCGTGGCCGGACCCCCGTCGCTCGACGCCCTGGTGCGGCACGCGGCCGACCCGGCCCGCGTCGAGCGGGTCCTCGACCGCCTCGGCCCCGACCGGGTGGCGCGGCTGGCGGCCGACGAGCCCCTCGCCCGGGCGGTCGTGGCCGTCGCCGCCGCCAGCGGGTGGATGGGGCGGCTGCTCGTCGCCGACCCCGACGCCCTCGCCGTCCTGGCCGACCCGGGGCGCTCGGCGCCCGACGACGGCGTGGGCGACGGTCCGGCCCTGGCCCGCTGGTGGCGCCACGAGCAGCTGCGGATCGCCGCCGCCGACCTGACCGACCGGCACCCGCTGGAGACGACGATGGGGCTGCTGGCCCGGGCCGCCGGGCGGCTGCTGGGCCACGCCCTGCGCCTCGCCGACGCCGGGCAGCTGGCCGTCGTGGGCCTGGGCAAGGCTGGGGGCGGCGAGCTCAACTACGCCTCCGACGTCGACGTCGTCCTCGTCGGCCCCACCGGTGACGCGGCCGACGCCGAGGCCGCCCGCCGGGCCCTCGCCCTGGCCCGCACGGCGCTGCGGGTCGACGTCGACCTCCGGCCCGGTGGCCGCGACGGCGCCCTCGTCCGCACCGTCGAGGGCTACCGGGCCCACTGGGAGCGCTGGGCCGAGCCGTGGGAGCGCCAGGCGCTGGTCAAGGCCCGACCGCTGGCCGGCGACCCCAGGCTCGGCGCCGCCTTCGCCGAGGCTGCCGGCCAGGTGCTGTGGGAGCGGCCCTTCGACGCCGACGACCTCCACGCCGTGCGGGCCATGAAGGCCCGGACCGAGCGCCACGCCCTCACCGCCCACGGCGCCGACGACGTCAAGCGGGCCCCCGGCGGCATCCGCGACATCGAGTTCTCGGCCCAGCTCCTCCAGCTGGTGCACGGCCCGCTCGACCCGGCGCTGCGGGTCCGGGGCACGCTGCCCGCCCTCACCGCCCTGGCCGACGGCGGCTACGTCGACGAGGGCGACGCCCGCTGGCTGCGGGCCTCGTACCGACTCCTCCGCCGGGTCGAGCACGGCGTCCAGCTCGACGAGGGCCGTCAGGTCCACGCCCTCCCGGCGGACCGGGCCGACCGGGAGCGGCTGGCCCGCGTCCTCGGCCTCGCCGACCGGCCCCAGGCCCGGGCCGTCGACGAGCTCGACCGCGAGGTGGCCGCCTGCCGCCACACGGTCCGCAGCATCCACGAGCGGCTCTACTTCCGGCCCCTCCTCGAGTCGTTCACCCGGGTCGACGCCCCCCTCTCCCCCGCGGCCGCCGCCACCCGCCTCGCCGCCTTCGGGTTCGCCGATGCCGAGCGCACCCGCCAGGCCGTCACCGAGCTCACCCAAGGGCTGACCCGGTCGTCCCGCCTCATGGCCGCCCTGCTGCCGCTGATCCTCGACTGGCTGTCGGCCGCCCCCGACCCCGACCAGGGGCTGCTCGCCCTGCGCACGCTCGTCGCCGCCGACGCCCGCTCGGTGGCCACCGCCTGCCGGGAGTCGCCCGAGACGGCCCGCCGGCTCAGCCTCCTCGCCGGCACCAGCCCGCTGCTGGTGCGGGGGCTGGCCCGGGCGCCCGACCTGCTGGCCACGCTCGGCTCGCCGCCCGAGGACGACCGCGAGGCCGTCGTCCGCCGGGTCGGGGCGGCCGTGGACCTGCGGCGGGCCGTGCGCCGCGAGCTGACCCGCATCGGCATCGGCGAGGTGCTCGACGGGCGGCCCCCGCCGGCGGTCGGCGCCGACCTGGCCACCGTCGCCCACGCCGCCGTCGACGCCGCCGTGGCCGTGGCCGACCCGCAGGTGCCCTTCGCCGTCCTCGCCCTCGGGCGGCTGGCCGGCGGCGAGCTGGCCTACGCCTCGGACCTCGACCTCCTCCTCGTCCACGACGCCACCGACGCCGCCGGGCGGGAGGAGGCGACCCGGGCCGGCGAGGTGGTGCGCCGGGTGCTGGTCGGCACCGGCCCGGCCGACCGGGTCTACGACGTCGACCTCGACCTCCGCCCCGGGGGGCGCAGCGCCGCCCTCGTCCCCAGCCGGGACGCGGTCGTCGCCCACCTGACCCGCTGGGTCGAGCCCTGGCAGCGCCTCGCCCTCACCCGGCTGCGCCCGCTCTCGGGCGACCCCGACCTCACCGCCCGCCTCCTCGCCGAGGTCGAACCGCTGGTCGGGCGGCCGCCGGACGACGCCGACCTCCGGGCCGTGCGCCGGGTCAAGGCCCGGGTCGAGGCCGAGCGGGTGCCCGCCGGCGAGGACGCCCGCTTCCACCTCAAGCTCGGTCCCGGCGGGCTGGCCGACATCGAGCTGACCGTCGCCCTCCTCTGCTGGCGGCACGGCCTGCGGGAGCCGGCCACCAGCACCGGCATCGCCGCCCTGGCCCGGGCCGGGCACCTGGGCGCCGACGAGGCCGCCGACCTGGAGGCGGCCCACGCCTTCTGCGAGCGCACCCGCAACCGCTGGACCCTGGTCTCGGGCCGCGGCCGCGACGCCCTGCCCACCGGCGACGACCTCGCCACCCTGGCCCGCGCCCTCGACACCACCGCCCCCGCCCTCCGCGACGACTACCTCCGCCTCACCCGCCGCGCCCGCCGCATCGTCGAGCACCGCTTCTACGGCTGACCGCGCCGGTCGACCTCCCGCGCCGTGGCGCACCACCGACCGGGCGGGCGAGGGCGTGGGAGGCTGTCGCCGTGGGCGACATGGGCGTGTTCCGGCGACGGCCGGCGGGGTGGATGGCGGGGCATGCGGTGCCGCGGGGCCACCGGGCCTACTCGGGGACCGACCACCGGGCCGAGCACGGGGAGTCGGTGATCGACGTGGACGACCTGTCGATGCTGCTCGACGCCGACTGGGAGGTCCACGTCCCCGGCCGGGAGCCGTACGTCGTGCGCGACGTCGGGCGGAAGGCGCCGCTGTGGGTCGAGGCGTCGGCGCCGCTCGGCGGCAAGGGCAAGCGGGCCTGGTCGCGGCGGCTGCGGCGGACCGGCGGGCTGCTGGCCAGCGTCGGCGTGCCCTGCCTGGTCGACCCCGCCGACCCGACCCGGCTGTGGCTCGACTGGGACGCCGCCTACGACCTCCACGTGCCGGCGTGGGACCGGGCCCAGGCCGTCGACCACGCCATCGAGCGGCGCCGGGGCGGCATCGACGCCGTGATCGGCAAGGTCCTCTCGCCGCTGCGGCCCACGCTCGACCCCGCCGACCAGCACCTGGTCGACGCCGCCATCGCCGCCGACGTGGCCCGCTCCCCCCAGGCCCAGGCCGAGGCCCCCCTCCTCCACCGGGCGCTCGACGGCGACGGGCCCCACGACCCGGCCGAGCACGCGCCGGTCCTCGCCCAGGTGCGGGAGACGGTGCGGATCCACCGGTCGGGGCGGGAGGTCCCGGCCACCGTGGTGGCGATCGGCCCGACGGGCCGGACGTCGTGCGGCACCCGCGAGCACGAGCTCCACCTCGACCTCGACGACGAGGGCGGCGTCCGCCGGGTCGTCCACCGTGAGGTGATGGGCGCGGCCTTCGCCACCCGCATGGCCGCCGGCACCCGCACGCTGGTCGTGGTCGACCCCGCCGACCCCGGCCGGATCGCCCTGGAGCAACCCGAGCGGCTGGCGTCCCGCATGTCCGGGGGCCTCCCCGCCCTGGCCGAGTACGGGCGGCGGGTCGAGCGGATCACCCTCCACGGGCGCCGGGCCGACGCCGTGATCGTCTCGGCCGGGGCCACCGGCGGCCTGCTCCACGGGCTGCCCGAGTGGGCCATCCACCTCGACGTCACCGATGGCGGGCAGGTCCGGCGGATCGTCCACCACGAGCCGCTGGCCCGCACCACCCCGCCGTGGACCCCGGGCCTCCGCACCACCGTCCGCATCGACCCCGACGACCCCGAGCAGGTCACCTTCGCCTGAGCCCGGCCGTAGGGTCGGGGCGTGGCCGCCGACCCGGACCTGACCGTCGCATCACCCCTCCAGGGGGTCGTCGTCGAGGTGCGGGTGGGGGTGGGCGACGCGGTCCGGGCCGGCCAGGTCGTCGCCGTGGTCGAGTCGATGAAGATGCACCACGACGTGGCCGCCGAGGCCGCCGGGACGGTCGCCGCCGTCGCCGTGGCCGTCGACGACCAGGTAGCCGCGGGAGCGCCGGTCGTCGTGCTCCGGCCCGGCGGGGCCGCCGACGACGACGCCGTCACCGACGACGCCCTCGACCTCGACGCCCCCCGGGCCGACCTCGACGAGGTGATCGCCCGCCACGCCGTCGGACTCGACGCCGCCCGCCCCGAGGCGGTGGCCAAGATCCACGGCCGGGGCCGGCGCACCGCCCGGGAGAACATCGCCGACCTGGTCGAGCCGGGCTCGTTCGTCGAGTACTCGCCGCTGGCCATCGCCGCCCAGCGCCGGCGGCGCAGCGTCGAGGACCTGATCGCCCGCACGCCGGCCGACGGCCTCGTCGGCGGGATCGCCACCGTCGGCGCCGGGCGGGCGGTGGTCGCCTCCTACGACTACATGGTCCTGGCCGGCACCCAGGGCCACATGAACCACCGCAAGAAGGACCGGCTGTTCGACCTGGCCGAGCGCCAGCGCCTCCCCGTCGTGCTCTTCGCCGAGGGCGGGGGCGGCCGGCCCGGCGACACCGACACCACGCAGGTCTCCGGGCTCGACTGCCTGGCGTTCAACCTCTTCGGCCGGCTGTCGGGGACGGTGCCGCTGGTCGGCATCGGGTCGGGCCGGTGCTTCGCCGGCAACGCCGCCCTGCTCGGGTGCTGCGACGTCGTGATCGCCACCCGCGACGCCAACATCGGGATGGGCGGCCCGGCGATGATCGAGGGCGGCGGGCTCGGCGTCTTCGCCCCCGGCGACATCGGGCCGACGTCGGTGCAGGGCGCCAACGGCGTGATCGACGTCCTGGTCGACGACGACGCCGCGGCCGTCGCCGCCGCCCGCCGCTACCTGTCGTACTTCCAGGGGCCGACGTCGGAGTGGGAGGCCGCCGACCAGAGGGCGCTGCGCCACCTCGTCCCCGAGGACCGGCTGCGGGTCTACGACGTGCGGGCCGTGCTCGACGCCCTGGTCGACGTGGGCTCGCGGATGGAGCTGCGGGGTGGGTTCGCCCCGGGGATGATCACCTCGCTGGCCCGCATCGAGGGGCGGCCCCTCGGGCTCGTCGCCAACGACCCCCGCCACCTCGGCGGCGCCATCGACTCCGATGCGGCCGACAAGGCGGCCCGGTTCCTCCAGCTCTGCGACGCCCACGGGCTGCCGGTGCTGTTCGCCTGCGACACGCCCGGGTTCATGGTCGGCCCGGAGTCCGAGGAGGCGGCCGCCGTCCGCCACATGAGCCGGCTGTTCGTGACCGGGGCCAACCTGTCGGTCCCGTGCGCCACGGTGATCCTCCGCAAGGCCTACGGGCTGGGGGCGCAGGCGATGGCGGCGGGATCGTTCAAGGCCCCCGAGTTCGTGATCGCCTGGCCGACCGGCGAGCTGGGCGGGATGGGGCTGGAGGGCGCCGTGCGGCTCGGCTTCCGCGACGAGCTGGCGGCCGCCGGGTCCGAGGAGGAGCGGGAGACGCTCTTCCGGACGATGGTCGCCGCCGCCTACGAGCACGGCAAGGCGCTCAACGTCGCCGCCCAGCTCGAGATCGACGACGTGATCGACCCGATCGACACCCGCCGCTGGATCACCACCGCCCTCCTCGCCGCCCCCATCCCCGCCGACCGCCCCCGCCGCCCCCACATCGACACCTGGTGACCCCCTCCACCCCGTCGAACCTTGGACGGCAACCCGCCACATCCGGCGGGTTTCGTCCAACGTTCGAGGGGGCGGCTGGGTGGGTAGGACGGTTACCATGGGTAACGTACTGGTTCCGGTCCTGGCCCAGACGCCGAGCGCGGGCGGGGCGCCCGTCGGGGAGGTGGTGGGGGCGACGGCGGTGGCGCTGGCCTCGATCGTCGTGGTGGCGGCGATCGGCGTGGCCCACCGCAAGCGGGGCGTGCTCGACCCCTTCGTCCAGCTGGTCGAGGAGCGGACCGGGCGGCCGGCGTGGTCGATCGTGCCCGTGCAGATCACCCTGCTGTCCCTCGCCGTCGCCGTGTGGGGCTACTACTGGGACGTCTCCTGGCACATCGACCGGGGTCGCGACGAGGGCGCCTTCGCCAACCCGGCCCACTGGTTCATCATCATCGGGCTCGACGGCATCGCCTTCGCTGCCATCCTGGCCATGGTCCTCGGCGACGACCGCAGCCCGTCGGCGGTGCGGATCACCAAGCGGTGGAGCGCCCCGGTCGGCGGGGTCATGCTCGGCGCCTGCTCGCTGATCGCCCTGGCCGGCTTCCCGCTCGACGACATCTGGCACCGGCTCTTCGGCCAGGACGTCACCGCCTGGGGGCCGACCCACATCCAGCTGATCGGCGGCGCCTCGCTGGCCACCCTCGGCTGCTGGGCCCTGCTGGTCGAGGGGGCCCGGGCCATGCCCGGCGAGCCGCCCAGCCGGTTCGCCGCCCTCCGGGAGAAGATGGCCGACATCGGCCTGGCCGGCGCCTTCCTCGTCGGGCTGTCGACCCTCCAGGTCGAGTTCGACTTCGGCGTGCCCCAGTTCCGGGCCCTGTACCACCCGACGCTGATCGCCCTCGCCGGCGGGCTCGGCCTGGTCGCCGCCCGCATCCGGCTGGGCCGGGGTGGCGCCCTGATGGCCGTCGGCGGCTTCCTCGCCATCCGGGGCGCCCTCAGCCTCGGTGTCGAGCTGTCGGGCCGGTCGACCTTCCACGTCCCGCTGTACCTCGGCGCCGCCGCCGTGGTCGAGGCCGTCTTCGCCCTCCGTCCCCGGGGTCGCCAGGTGTCGACCGGCGCCCTCGCCGGGCTCGGCGTCGGCACGATCGGCCTGGCCGTCGAGGCGCTGTGGACGCAGGCCTGGATGCCGATGCCGTGGAGCACCGCCCTGCTCCCCGACGCCGTCGTCCTCGGCGTGGTCGCCGGCACCGCCGGGGGCGCCCTCGGCGGGTTGATCGGACGGGCCCTCGCCCCCGAGGCGGCCGACCGCCAGCCGGCCCCGGCGTGGGCCGCCCCCGCCGCCTGGCTCGGTGCCGTCGGCGTCATCGCCTTCTGCCTGCCGATCGGCGCCCCCGACGGCTGGTCGGCCGACGTCGCCGTGGGCGAGCGGCGCACGGTCGACGGCGTCGAGGTGGCCGACCTGACCGTCACCCCCTCGCCCGGCGGGGCCGCCGACGCCGCCCGCGACGGCGTCCTCTTCGAGGTGCTGTCGTGGCAGGGCGCGGCCGCCGGGGGCGACGGCGGCTCGTCGTTCGTCGACCTCGAACCGGTGGGTGACGGCTCGTACCGCACGGCGACGCCCGTCCCGATCAGCGGCTCGGCCAAGACGATGATCCGCCTCCAGACCAAGGGCGACATGGTGTCGGCCCCGGTCTCGATGCCGGCCGACGAGGCCCTCGGGCTGGAGGCGCTCCCCGCCGAGGACGGCACGGTCGCCTTCTCGGCCGACAAGCAGAACCTCCAGCGCGAGGCCCGCACCGACCGGGTCGGCCTGGAGCGGGCGGCCTACGTCGTGATCGCCGTCCTCGCCGGCATCTGGATGGTCGCCCTGTCGTGGGGGCTGGCCCGGCTCGACCCGGCCACCGGCTCGCGGCCGCACCCGAAGGTCCGGGGAGCGGGCTCGGGCGCCCCGGCACCGGCCTAACCTCCGGCGTCGTGGGCGCCATCTCCATCCCGATCCTGCCGAGCCGTGACCTCGACGCCACCGTCGCCTTCTACGGCCCGCTCGGCTTCGCCGTCGTCGGGCGGTGGCCCGGCTACCTCGTCCTCCGCCACGCCCACGGCTTCGAGCTCCACTTCTGGCACCACGCCGACGAGGTGCCCGAGGCCAACGACGTCGCCTGCTACGTCCGCTGCGACACCGTCGCCGAGGTCGAGGCCATCCACGCCGCCTGGTCCACCGTCGTCACCGGCACCGAGGGCATCCCCCGCCTGACCCCCGTCGACCCCACCGGTCCCATGGTCGAGACCGCCCTGATCGACCCCGACGGCACCCTCGTCAAGGTGGGGTCACCCGCACCAGCCTGAAGACGCCGATGCGGCGCTCGGTGCGGGCCTCGTAGGTGGCCATCTGGGGGATGGTGGCCTTGACCGCGGGCCACACCGCGGCCTTCTCGTCCTCGGTGAGCAACGTCGCCGTCACCGGGAACGACTCGCCCCGCACGAGCACCTCGGCCCGGGGCTCGGCCTCCAGGTTGTGACGCCAGGCCGGGTGGCGCTCCTGGCCCATGGCGCTGGCCACCACCAGCAGGTCGTCGCCGTCCCGGTGGTAGGCGAGCTGGACGGTGCGGGGCTCGCCGCTGCGCCGCCCCGTCGTGGTGAGGGCCAGCATCGGCAGCGTCGGCTTGCCCGTGATCGTGAACCGCCCGCCGCTGGCCCGGAAGATCGTCGGGTCGACCTTGGCCGCCAGGTTCCGCACCAGCCACGACCCCGCCCGCGTCGCCGAGAACCGGTTCACCGCCCGCGCGTAGGCACCGCTCATGCCGCTCATGCCGCTCATGATGCGTCGCCCAACCCCCGCAACCGCTCCTCCAGCCCCGGCCGGGCGTGGAACGTGAACGCCCGCCCCCGCTTCCGCCGCTCGAAGAGGCCGAGCCGTTCGAGCCCGAGGAGGTCCGTGCGGGCCGTCTCGTTGGTGACCCCGTGCGACCGCTGGTGCCCGGCGATCGTCACCGGCGCGCCCGGGTCGTGCAGCGCGCTCCGCACGACGGCGAGCTGCCGGTGGTTGAGGACGTCCGAACCCCGCACCAGGCCCTCGATCCGCTGCGTCTCGGCCGCCCGACGATCGGCGTAGGCCCACAGCGCGTCGATGGCCCGCCGCAGGACCTCCAGCTGGTGCAGGACGAAGTAGGTGACGTCGCCGTCGTCGGTCTCGGTGTGGAGGAACGCCCGGGCGTACCCGGCCGGTGCCTCCTTCAGGAGCTTCGAGATCGAGACGTACTCCACCAACGCGTACCCGCTGTCGAGCATCGACCAGTAGAAGAGGGCCCGCGCCGTCCGGCCGTTCCCGTCGCTGAACGGGTGGTCGTACGAGAGCATGAAGTGGAGGACGATCGCCCGCACCACCGGGTGCAGGAAGCCCTCGCCGGTGGCGCCGTTGGCGAAGGCGCACAGGGCGTCGAGCCGCTGCGGGAGCTCGTCGGCCGGGGGCGGCTGGTGGACGAGGGTCCCGTCGTGGGCGTAGACGCCGATGCGGTCGTCGTCCGGGGTCTGGAGCCGACCGGCGTCGGCGGGGTCGTCGAGCGTCCCGTCGGTGACGATCCGGTGCAGGTCGAGGACCGCCTCGGTGGTCAGCGGCGCTCCCACCATCTCCTTGGCCCACACCATGGCCCGGTAGTTGTTGACGATCATCCGCTCGCTGGTGTCCCGGGGCGGCCGGCCGGTGGCGAGCAGGCGCTTGGCGTCCCGTCGGGTCGTGGTCGCCCCCTCGAGCTGGCTGGAGGTGATCGCCTCCTCCTCGAGCGACCGGACGAAGCGGCGGGTGCGCTCGGCGGCGACGTCCCCGGTCGTGCCGACCCGCCCTCCGATCTGCTGGTCGACCACGTGGACGCCGTGCTGGACCTCGTCCACGTTCGAGAACCGCAGCGGGACGCCCCCGGCCAGCCGGAGGGGGAGGTCGCGGGCGATGAGCTGGCGGGCGAGCCGCATCGACACCCACCAGGTGGCGCGATCGAGGCCGGCGGGCGGCCGCCGGTCGAGGACGTCCTGGTAGTGCAGGTACCGGTTCCGGTGGTCGACCGGGGCGCCTCGGGTCACGACCTCCTGCCACTGGCCGTCGTCCAGCGTCATGATCAGGACGTCGAGAGGCCGTGGGCGGGTCGGCAGCTTCATCCCATCTCCCAGCTGTTCCAAGTTCGTCCAAAGATTAGGAGTTGGAGGGATCTAGTTCCAAATTTTGGGAGAGATTAGGAGCAATTGGGAGGTGGGTCAGCGGGAGCGGCGGCGGCGACGACGCCAGGAGAGGGCGAAGAAGACGGCCATGACGACGGCGACGGGGAGGGCGAGGCGCTTGGCCACGGGGGCGCCGGCGGCGTCGAGGAGGTCGATCGGCTCGGGCTCCGTCGCCGGCGGCGTGGGCGCGGGCGGCGGGGTGGGCGCGGCGGCCACCTCGGAGGCCTCGGGGGCGGGGGCCGGGGCGGGCTCGGGGGTGGCGAGGACGGTGGATTCGAGGCAGGTGACGAACTGGGCGAGGAGCTTGTGGGAGATGTCGCCCATGGCGCTCCGGCCGAACTGGGCGACCTTGCCGGTGATGCTCAGGTCGGTGGCGATGGTGACCTCGGTGCCGCCGTCGGCGGTGGGGGCGGCCGTGGCGGTGATGGTGGCGTGGGCGTTGCCCTTGCCGCCGGTGTCCTTCCCGCTGGCCCGGAGGACGGCCCGGTGGGCGGTGTCGTCCCGCTCGTCCATGGTGGCGGTGCCCTTGAACCGGGCGGTGATCGGCCCGACCTTGACCGTGACCTCGCCCCGGTACTCCCCGTCCTCGACGTCGGTCAGCCGGGCGCCGGGCATGCACGGGGCGATCCGCTCGATGTCGCAGAGGATCGGCCACATCTCGTCGATCGGGGTCGAGACGGTGAAGGTGTCGCTGAGCTCCATGGGTCCTCCTAGGGCCGTCCGTGGATCGGTCCGGTGGTGTCGCGCAGGTGGGGGACGGGGCGCCCGCTGCGCAGGGCGATGATCTCGGCCACGATGGCCACGCCGGTCTCCTCGGGCGTGCGGGCGCCGAGGTCGAGCCCGATGGGCGAGTGCAGGCGGGCCAGGTCGGCGGGGTCGGTGACCCCCTCCTCGGCCAGCCGGGCCAGCCGGTGCTCGTGGGTGCGCCGGCTGCCCATCACGCCGATGTAGCCGACCTCGGTGGCGAGGGCGGCGCGGATGGCGGGGACGTCGAACTTGGCGTCGTGGGTGAGCACGCACACGGCATCGCCCGGGCCGAGGCTCGGACCGACCCGTTCGAGCAGCCGGTGGGGCCAGTCGACGACGACCTCGTCGGCCTCGGGGAAGCGGTCGACGGTGGCGAAGACCTCGCGGGCGTCGCACACGGTGATCCGGTAGCCAAGGGTGCGGGCCACCCGGGTGAGGGCGGCGGTGAAGTCGACGGCGCCGAAGACCAGCAGCTGGGGGGGCGGGGCGAAGGACTCGACGAAGACGGTGACCGCCGCGTCGTCGGCCTCGCCCCGGGTGCCGTAGTGGCGCAGGCCCGAGCGGGCGACGCCGAGCTCGCCCCGGGCGTCACGGACCACGGCGTGGTCACGACCCGGGTCCCCCACCGAGCCGACGGGCTCGTCGTCCGATCCGACCAGCAGGCTCCGGCCGACCCCGAGGCCCTCGACCACGGTGGCGACGGCGACCGGGCGACGCTCGCGGACGTCGGTGCCGAGGCGGTCCCACACCTCCCCCAGCCCGCCGGGCCGGTCGAGCGGTTCGAGGAAGAGCCGGACGGTGCCCCCGCAGGTCAGGCCGACGGCGAAGGCGTCCTCGTCGGAGTAGCCGAAGGTGACGATGCGAGGCTCGCCCCCGCCGCCCTCGCCCAGCAGGTCGAGGGCCTCGGCCACCACCGCCCCCTCGACGCACCCGCCCGACACCGAGCCGGCGACCTCGCCGTCCTCGTTGACGGCCATGGCCGCCCCGGCGTCGCGGGGCCCGGAGCCCTCCAGGTCGATCACCCGGCCGAGGGCGACCCGTCGGCCGGCGGCCCGCCACCGGTCGACGGTGGCCAGGATCTCCCTCATGCGGCTGCCCTCACGTCGGAGAGTGTGGCGAGCAGGCGGGCGAGGGACTCCAGGTCGGACAGACTGGCGCCAGGTACGAAGACGTCGACGTGCGGGAGGGCGGCCGCCATCCCCGCGGCCAGCGGTTCGTAGCCGGGCACGGCGGCCAGCGGGTTGACCCAGACGACCCGGTGGGCGACCCGGTGGAGCCGGGCCATGGCCTCGGCCACCACGGCGGGCTCGCCCCGGTCCCAGCCGTCGGAGCAGACCACGACCACCGCGCCCCGGGCGGTGCCCCGGGCGCCCCAGCGGTCGACGAAGGCGGCCAGGGCGTCGCCCAGCCGGGTGCCGCCCGACCAGTCGGCGACGTCGCCCCCGGTGCGGGCGAGGGCCTCGTCGGGGTCGCGGGTGGCGAGGGACCGGGTGATGCGGGTCAGCCGGGTGCCGAGGGTGAAGGCCTCGACCCGCCCGGCGCCCCGGCTGGTGGCGGCGGCGTGGGCGAAGCGGACGAGGGCCCGGGCGTAAGGCTCCATCGAGCCGCTGACGTCGAGGAGGAGGACGAGCCGCCGGGGTCGCTCGGCCGGGGCCCGGTGGTGGAGGCGGAGGGGCTCGCCCCCGGTGGCGAGGGCGGCGTGGACGGTGCGGCGGAGGTCGAGCTCGTCGCCCCGGGGGGCCCGGCGCCGGCGGCGCGACCGGCGGGTCGCCACCCCGACCCGCAGGGCCGACACGGCCCGGTGGAGCTGCTCGCGCTCGGCCGCGGTGCACGTGGCCAGGTCGGCGTGGCGGAGCTGCTCGACGGCGCTGTGGCGGAGGACCCGGCGGTCGTCGTCGCCCCCCTCCCCCGCCTCGCCGCCCCGGCCCTCGCCCTCCACGAGGATCTCGGTGGGGACCGGGAGCGAGGGGGCCGACCACGTGACCCGGTCCTCCAGCACCAGGGCGAAGGCGGCGTCGTAGGCGGCCACGTCCTCGGGCCGGTGGACGAGGGTCGCCCGCCCGGCCCAGTAGAGGTCGGCCCGCCGGGCGGCCCCCACGGCGGCGATCGCCTGCGCCGCCAGGACCTCGGACCGGAGGGCGACGGGCACCCCGTGGGCCCGCAGCGCCCGCGCCAGCGCGGCCACCAGCTCGGCCGCGTCAGCCACCGTCGGCGCTCCGGGAGCGGAGGGCGGTGACGAGGGCGTCGATGCCGAAGGCGCGGGTGCGCTCGGCGTCCTCGCGGTACTTGAGGACGGCGCCGAGGGTGGCGTCGACGCTGGCGGCGTCGAGGCTGCGGCGGCCGAGGGCGGCCAGCGCCGTCGCCCAGTCGATCGCCTCGGCCACGCCGGGCGGCTTGTAGAGCCCGAGGTCGCGCAGCTGTGCCGTCGCCGCCGCCACCTCGCGGGCCAGCACCGCGTCGGCCTCGGGGACCCGCAGGCGGATGACGGCCACCTCCCGGTCGAACGAGGGGTGCTCGATCCAGTGGTAGAGGCAGCGCCGCTTGAGGGCGTCGTGGACGTCGCGGGTGCGGTTCGACGTGACGACGACGACGGGGGGCACCGCCGCGGTGATCGTCCCCAGCTCGGGCACGGTGACCGACCAGTCCGAGAGCACCTCGAGCAGCAGGGCCTCGAACTCGTCGTCGGCCCGGTCGACCTCGTCGATCAGCAGCACCGGCCGCGGCCCGCCGTCGACCCCACCGGCCAGCGCTCGGAGCACCGGCCGCCGGGTCAGGAAGCGCTCGTCGTAGAGCCCCTCCTCGCTGGTCGCACCCGAGGCCCGCAGGTGGAGGAGCTGGCGGGCGTGGTCCCACTCGTAGAGGGCCTGGGCGGCGTCGATGCCCTCGAAGCACTGGAGCCGCAGCAGCTCGCCGCCCGTCCAGCGGGCCAGCGCCTTGGCCACCTCGGTCTTGCCCACGCCGGCGTCGCCCTCCAGCAGGAGGGGGCGCCGCATGTGGAGGGCGAGGAAGACGACGGTCGCCAGCCCCGCGTCGGCCAGGTACCCGTGCTCGGCCAGCGCCTCACCGACGACCGACGGCGACAGGTCGGTCACGGGCCCACGCACCGGCCCGGTGTGCCTGGCGGCAGCCCCGGAAGCTCGGGATCGAGGCGCCAGCCCGAGCCGGCGAGCGCAGCGAGCTTCGGCGGGCAGGGGTTCGGCAACACCCCGCCGGTCACCCCGGCCCGGCCTGCGGCCTGGCTTCGGCCTCTTCCAACGCCCGCCTCGTGAGGACCTCGGCCAGGTGGGTGCGGAACTCGACGGTGGCGTTCATGTCGGCGCCGGGCTCGGTGCCCTCGGCGACCCGGCGGGCGGCCTCGGCCGGCGAGGCGCCCCCGGCCCACGCCGCGGCCACCCCGGCGGCGAGCAGCGGGGTCGGGCCCATGTTGACCAGCCCGACGCCGCTCGCCCCGTTGCGGTGGACGGCGGCGACGCCGACGATGGCCCAGTCGAGGGCCCGGCGGTTGAACTTCTGGAACGACCACCCGGCGTCGGGCACGGCCGGCACCCGGATCTCGGTGAGCAGCTCGTCGGGCTCCAGCGCCGACTCGAGGAAGCCAGTGAAGAAGTCGGCCGCCGCGATCGAGCGCGAGCCCCGGGCCGCCGAGGTGGCGGTGAGCGTGCCACCGAGGGCGAGGACGGCGGCGGGGAGGTCCGAGGCCGGGTCGGCGTGGGCCAGCGAGCCGCCGATCGTGCCCCGGTGGCGGACCTGCGGGTCGCCGACCTGCCCGGCGACGTGGGCCAGCAGCGGCACCTGGGCCCGCAGCACGTCTGACCGGTGGACGTCGTGGTGGGTGGTGAGGGCGCCGACGACGACGGTGTCGCCCTCCTGGCGCACCCCGGCGAGGTCGCCCAGCCGGCCCACGTCGACCAGCACCGCCGGCGAGGCCAGCCGCAGCTTCATCAGCGGGAGCAGCGAGTGGCCGCCGGCGAGGAGCTTGGCCTCGTCGCCGTGCTCGGCCAGGGCGGCCAGGGCCTCGTCGGGCGACGAGGCCCGGACGTAGTCGAACGATGCGGGGATCACGCTCCACCTCCCGGCTGGGTCTGCGGGCTCAGGGTGTCGGACGGGGCGTCGCGGTCGGCGCCGGCCGTGTCGGTGGCGATCTCGGCGACGAGGCCCTCGCCCCCGGTGCCCCGGGCGGCCTGGATGGCCTCCCACACGTGGAGGGGCGAGGCCGGCATCCGCATCTCGGTGACCCCGAGGTGCGAGAGAGCGTCGACGATGGCGTTGATCACCGTCGACGCGGCGCCGATCGTGCCGGCCTCGCCCACCCCCTTGACCCCCAGCGAGTTGGTCGGGCTGGGGGTGACCGAGTGGCCGAGGCGGAGCGACGGGACGTCGGGCGCCGCCGGCACCAGGTACTCGGCCAGGCTGGCCGCCTGCGGGTTGCCGTCGGCGTCGAAGACGGCCTCCTCGAACAGGGCCTGGGCCAGGCCCTGGACGATCCCGCCGTGGACCTGGCCCTCGACGATCATCGGGTTGATCTGGGTGCCGCAGTCGTCGACGGCGACGTAGTCGCGGACCTCGACGGCGCCGGTCTCCTCGTCGACCTCGACGACGCACACGTGGGTGCCGAACGGCCAGGAGAAGTTGGGCGGGTCGTAGGTGACCTGGGCCTCCAGGGTCGGTTCGAGGTCGTCGGGGAGGTCGTGGGCGGTGAAGGCCTCGAAGGCCACGGCGGCGAGCGGCATCTCCTTGTCGGGCGAGCCCTTGACGCGGAACACGCCGCCGGAGAGCTCGAGGTCGCCGGCGGCCGCCTCCAGCTGGTGGGCGGCGATCTGGCGGGCCTTGTCGATCACCCGGTCGCAGGCCATGGCGATGGCGACGCCGCCGACGGGCAGCGACCGCGACCCGTAGGTGTCCATGCCGTGGGGGCTGATGGCGGTGTCGGAGTGGAGGACCTCGACGTCGTCGGGGCTGACCCCGAGCCGCTCGGCCACGATCATCGACCAGCTGGTCTCGTGGCCCTGGCCGTGGGGCGTCGCCCCCGAGACGACCTCGACCTTGCCGGTCGGGAGCATCCGCACCGTCGCCGACTCCCACCCGCCGGCCGAGTAGTTGAGCGAGGCCAGGACCCGACTGGGCGCCAGGCCGCACATCTCGAAGTACGACGACATGCCGATGCCGAGGTGCTTCGTCCCCCCGGCGGCCCGTCGCTCGGCCTGCTCGGACCGGAGCGCCTCGTAGCCGGCCAGGTCGAGGGCGATGGCGGCCGCCCCCTCGTGGTCGCCCGAGTCGTACTCCAGCCCGGTCACCGCCGTGTACGGGAACTTGTCCTTGGTGATGTAGTTCCGGCGCCGGATCTCGGCCGGGTCGACGCCGACCTCGGCGGCCAGCAGGTCCATCGCCCGCTCGATGGCGTAGGTGGCCTCGGGCCGGCCCGCCCCCCGGTAGGCGTCGGTGGGGGTCATCGTCGTGAACACCGACGTGCACGTGAACGAGAAGGCGGGGACGTCGTAGACGCCGCAGTAGAGGAAGGCGCCGAGCAGCGGGATGCCCGGCGTGACCAGCTGGAGGTAGGCGCCCATGTCGCCGATCAGCCGGACCCGGACACCCGTGACCTTCCCGTCGGCGTCGGCGGCCAGGTCGATCTCCTGGATCTGGCCCCGGCCGTGGATGGTGGCCTGGGCGTTCTCGCCCCGCTCCTCGACCCAGCGGACCGGCTCCTTGCGCTCGTTGGCCAGCGCCAGGGCGAGCAGCTCCTCGGCGTAGACGTTGAGCTTGGAGCCGAACCCGCCGCCCACGCTGGGGGCGACGACCCGGATGTCGGCCTCGGAGATCCCGGTGGTGACCGCGGCCATCACCTTGAGGATGTGGGGCACCTGGGTGGCCGAGTAGAGCGTCACGCCGCCACCGAAGGGGGCGGGCACGGCGGCGACGGCCCGGGGCTCCATGGCCATGGGCAGCAGCCGCTGCTGGACGAAGCGGCCGCTGACGGTGTGGGCGGCGCCGTCGAAGGCGGCCTGCACGGCGTCCTCGTCGAGCTCCAGGTCCCACCGGTAGGAGACGTTGGTGCCGAGGTCCTCGTGGATGACGACCCGGTCGGAGAGGGCGTCCTCCAGGTCGATCACCGCCTCCAGCGGGTCGTAGTCGACGTCGACCAGCTCGACGGCGTCGCGGGCGGCGGCGTTCGACTCGGCCAGCACCAGGGCGACGGCGTCGCCGACGTAGGCCACCTTGTCCTTGGCCAGCGGGTAGTGGGCCGGGTTCCTCATGTCGTCGGTGACGGGCCAGGCGCACGGCATCGGGTTGGCCCACAGGTGCTCCAGGTCGGCCGCCGTGTAGACGGCCCGGACCCCGGGGGCGGCAGCCGCCTCGGTCGTGTCGATCGCGGTGATGCGGGCGTGGGCGAAGGGGCTCCGCACCAGGGCCATGTGGAGGGCGCCGGGGATCGGGAGGTCGTCGGTGTAGCGGCCCTCGCCGGTGAGGAGGGCCGGGTCCTCGCGGCGGAGGCGGCGCGACCCGATGACGTCGGTCGTGCTCATGCCACCGCCCCCTGGCGGACCTGGACATCGGTGGCGTTCCCGACCTCGCCCCGGGCGCAGGCCAGCACCGAGGCGACGATGTTCTGGTAGCCGGTGCAGCGGCAGAGGTTCCCCTCCAGGCCCTCGCGCACCGCCCGCTCGTCGAGGGTGGTGCCGTCGGCCTCGGCCTCGGCGATCAGGGCGGTCGAGGCCATGACCATCCCCGGCGTGCAGTAGCCGCACTGGAGCCCGTGGTTCTCCATGAACGCCCGCTGCATCGGGTGGAGCTCGCCCCCGGTGGCCATGCCCTCGATGGTGGTGACGTCGCTCCCGTCGGCCTGGACGGCGAGGACGGTGCACGACTTCACCGACCGGCCGTCGAGGTGGATCGTGCAGGCCCCGCAGGAGGTGGTGTCGCAGCCGACGTTGGTGCCGGTCAGGCCCAGCGTCTCCCGCAGCAGGTGGACGAGCAGCGTCCGGGGTTCGACGTCGGCGTCGCGCGCCACGCCGTTGACCGTGACCGTCACCCTCATGGGCACCTCCGATGGGTGTGGATCCGGGTGTGGTGAGGGTCACATCCTGCGGGTCAGGGGCCGCCGGATCCGTCCTCTGTCGCAGGATGGGACAGGTGGGACACGAGGGTCGGGGTGAAGGCGGGATCGGCCAGGGCGCCCATGTGGTCGCCGGGGACGACGACGACCCGGCAGTCGGCGATGGCGGCGGCCAGGACCTCGGGGCGGGAGGCCAGGTGGTCGTCGGCCCCCACCAGGAGGAGGGTCGGGGCGGTGATGCGGTCGAGGGCGATCGGCGTGCGGTGGACCGAGCGGGCCTGGGCGGCGAGGGCCAGGCGGTCGCCCCCGACGGCGTCGACGAAGCCCCGGAAGGCGGCGATCGTCGGGTCGGCGAGGGGGCCGGGCTCGTCCTGCTCGAGCACGTCGGCCAGGGCGTCGCGGTCCATCACCCGGGTGTCGACCCCGCCGCACTCGACGACGGCCGAGCCGACGCCCCCGATCACCAGCCGTCGCACCCGGGGCTCCTGCGTGGCCGTGATCGTCGCCGCCACCCCGCCCATCGAGTAGCCGACGAGGTCGAAGGCGGTGAGGCCGAGGTGGTCGGCCAGCTCGCCGATGTCACGTGCCATCCGGGCCTCGCCGTAGAGGGCCGGATCGTGCGGCGTGTCGCTGCGGCCGTGGCCCCGGGCGTCGTGGGCCACGACCCGGCGCCCGGCGGCGACCAGGGCGTCGACCACCCCGGGCAGCACCCAGTTGAGCTGGCTGTTGGCGATGAAGCCGTGGTGGAGCAGCACCGGCGGGCCGGCGGCCGGATCGGCGTCGTCGCCCCACGTCCGGTAGGCGATCCCGATCCCGTCGCTGGTGGTGAAGCGCGCCATCGGCCCTTCCTACCGCGTGCGATGCTGCCGCCGTGGCCGTGCCCCTCTTCGCCTTCGAGGGCGTCGGCCTGGTGCGCGACGGGACGGTGGTGCTCGACGACGTCACCGTCGACCTGCCCGACGGCGGGGTGACCGTGCTGGTCGGCGCCTCGGGGGCGGGCAAGTCGACCCTGCTCCGGTGTGCCAACCGGTTGGAGACGCCGACCACCGGCCGGGTGCGGTTCCGGGGCGACGACCTGGCCGACCTCGACCCCCTCGCCCACCGTCGCCGGGTGGCCATGGTCTTCCAGGCCCCGGCCCGGTTCCCGGGCACGGTGGCGGCCAACCTGCGGGCCGTGACCGCCCTGACCGACGCCGAGGCCGGCGACCTGCTCGACCGGGTCGGGCTCGACCGGGCGCTGCTCGACCGCCAGGCCGACGCCCTCTCGGGGGGCGAGGCCCAGCGCATGGTCGTGGCCCGGGCCCTGACCACCGAGCCCGAGGTCGTGCTGGCCGACGAGCCGACCTCGGCCCTCGACGCCGCCGCCACCCGCCGGCTGGAGCACCTGGCCCGGGACCTGGCCGACGACGGCCTCCCCGTCGTCTGGGTCACCCACGACCTCGACCAGGTGCGCCGCCTGGCCGACCACGTCGTCGTGCTCCGGTCCGGCCGGGTGACCTGGTCGGGCCCGGCCGCGGCCTGGGACGGGGAGGTCGGCGCCGATGGGTGAGGGCGAGGTCGTCGGCTGGGCCGGGCTGGCCGTGTCGCTGCTGTTCGTGCTCGTCGCCGTGGCCCTCACCGCCCAGCAGCGGCTGCACCTGGGCCGGCCGATCGTCGTCGCCCTCGCCCGCTCGCTGGTCCAGATGGCCGTGGTCGGCCTCGCCCTGGTGCCGATCGTCGACCCCGACACCCCGCTGGCCTGGTCGTGGGCCTGGGTCGTGGGCATCACCGTCTTCTCGGCGGTGACCGTCCGCCGCCGGGCGCCCGAGGTGCCGGGGCTGTTCGGCGTGGCCCTCCTGGCGATGGGGCTGGTCGCCGCCACCGGGCTGGCGATGATGTTCGGGCTCGGGATCTTCGCCCTGGAGGGCCGGACCCTCGTCCCGGTGGCGGGGATGATCGTGGGCAACTCGATGAAGGCGGCGGTGGTCGGGGCCGCCCGGGTGGCCGAGTCGGTGGCGGACAACCGGGCCGAGATCGAGGCCGGCCTGGCCCTCGGCATGCCGCCCCGCCGGGCCTCGCTCCGCTTCGTCCGCTCCGCTCTCCGGACCGCCATCTCGCCCCAGGTCGAGCAGACCGCGGCGCTCGGCATCGTCTTCCTGCCCGGGGCCATGACCGGGCTGATCCTCGCCGGGGTCGACCCGCTCGACGCCGTCCAGACCCAGCTGGCGCTGATGTACGTGATCCTGGCCGGCGTGGTGATCGCGGCGCTGACCACCGGCCTCGGCACCCTGGCCCGCCTCACCACCCCGGCCCAGACCCTCGCCGCCCTCGACCGCTCGGAGACCTGACGCCAAAAGGTGTGCGGTCGCCCGGGCGGGGCGCGTCCCAGGGGCATGAGCACGCCCACCACCGCCCCCCGCCCCTCGACCACCCGCCGCCTGGCCCTGCTGGCCCTCGGCCTGCTGGTCGTCCTCACCGGCCTCGGCCTCGGCTCGGCGCCGGCCTCGGCCTTCGAGCCCAACCCGCCGGTCGACGTCCTCGCCGCCGGCTACGAGCGGTTCATCCGGGTCTACGTCATCCCCCCGACGTGGGAGGACCCCGACGCCCCCGTCACCGGCTACACCATCGAGCGCCACGTCCAGGGCCAGGTCGGCGCGCCCAAGGTCTGGCACGTCGCCGACGTCGCCCCGCTCGTCGACACCACCGCCGTCATCGGCACCACCTACACCTACCGGGCCCGGGCCAACAGCGCCGACGGCCCCAGCGAGTGGAGCGACACCAGCGCCGCCAAGCGCAGCATCGGCGTCGAGGAGTGGGACAAGCTCTCGACCGCCGGCTTCGTCGACCGCCAGTACCAGGACCTCCTCGGCCGCAACCCCACGCCGGCCGAGCGGGGCAACGCCACCTACAACCTCGACCAGGGCGCCTGGACCGCCGGCAGCTTCCTCAACCAGCTGGTCTTCCGACCCGAGCGGGCCCCCCGCCACCAGGTCATCCGGCTCTACAACGCCTACTTCGACCGCAACGCCGACCACGCCGGCCTGGCCTTCTGGTACGACCAGATCACCGAGCACGGCAAGAGCATCAACACGGTGTCGAGCAGCTTCGCCGGCTCGGCCGAGTTCGCCGAGATGTACGGCGACCTGACCAACGCCCAGTACGTCACGCTCGTCTACCAGAACGTCCTCGACCGCAACCCGAAGCCGGCCGACCTCGCCTACTGGAAGGGCCGGCTCGACGCCAAGGAGATCAGCCGGGGCCGGATGATGACCCTCTTCTCCGAGTCGGCCGAGTTCAAGGCGCTCAGCCGGGGCCGGGTCCTCGCCGCCGACGTCCACGACGCCATGCTCGGCGCCACCAGCAAGGGCTCGGAGCTGGCCCACTGGAGCTCGCACATCCAGGAGGGTGGCAACGCCGGTGACTACGGCACCCGCCTGATGCTCCTCAACGCCTACTGATCGCGGGAACCGTGTGGCCGCCACCCGGGGGTGGCAGGGTGGCGGCCGTCACACGTCGAGGGAGCGCACGATGAAGCAGCTGACGGGCCTGGACGCCACCTTCCTCTACCTGGAGTCGGCCACCCAGTTCGGCCACGTGTCGGGGCTGTCGATCTTCGCCCGGCCCGACGCTCCCGGCTACGACCCGCTCACCGCCTGGCGGGAGGAGATCGAGCGGCGCCTCCACCGGCTGGAGCCGCTGAGGCGGCGGGTGCGGGACGTCCCCTTCCGCCTCGACCACCCGTTCTGGGAGGACGACCCCGACTTCGACCTGGAGTACCACGTCCGCCACGCGTCGGTCCCCCCGCCGGGGCGCGACGAGCAGCTCGCCGACCTGGTGGCCCGGATCATCGGCCGCCCGCTCGACCGGCGCCGGCCGCTGTGGGAGAGCTACGTGATCGAGGGGCTCCCCGAGGACCGCTTCGCCATCCTGTCGAAGATCCACCACGCCACCGTCGACGGGGCGTCGGGAGCCGAGCTGCTGACGTTGATGCTCGACTCCACCCCGGAGGGCGACCCGGGCGACGACCCCGACCTCGGCGCCTGGACCCCGGAGCCCCGCCAGGGCGACGCCACCGTGCTGGCCCGGGCCGCCCTCGGCCTGGCCCGCAAGCCGGCCCGGGCCGTCGTGCTCGGCACCCGGACCGTCCGCCAGATCGGCTCGGCCACCCGCAACCCGGTGCTGGTGGCGGCGGCCGACCAGCTGCGGTCGAACCTGCGGGGGCCGCTCGGCTCGCTGCTCAACGTGGGCCGGGAGCGGGCCCCCGAGGGCGAGGTGGCCGGCCCCCTGCCGTCGGGCCTGGCCCCGCCCACCCCGTTCAACCGCCCGATCACCGCCCACCGCCGCTTCGCCTTCCGGTCGACCCCGCTGGCCTCGGTCAAGACGGTGAAGAACGCCATGGGGGCGACGGTCAACGACGTCGTCATGTCCATGTGCGCCGGCGGGCTGCGACGCTGGCTGGAGGACCACGACGCCCTGCCCGACAAGGCCCTCGTCGCCATGATCCCGGTGTCGATCCGCACCGGCGAGGAGGAGCACCGCTGGACCAACCGGGTGTCGGCCATCTTCTCGGGGCTGCCCACCGACGAGCCCGACCCGCTCGAGCGGGTGCGCAAGGTCCACGAGGCGATGGTCGGGGCCAAGGGCCTCCACGACGCCGTGCCCGCCGAGGAGCTGACCGACTTCACCCAGTTCGCCCCGCCCGCCGTGTTCGCCCGGGCCATGCGCACCGCCTTCCGGCTGACCGGCCGGATCACCTCGCCGGTCAACCTGGTCGTGTCGAACGTCCCGGGGCCCCGGGAGACGCTCTACACCGCCGGCGCCGAGCTCCTGCACTACTACCCGGTGTCGACGATCGTCGACGGCCAGGGCCTCAACATCACCGTCCAGAGCTACCGGGACACGCTCGACGTCGGCCTGGT
>DASTYI010000087.1:0-10377 GCA_035765045.1 Iamia sp.
GACGCAGGGCTCGATCGGCTGGCCGGCGGTGAGCACCGTCTCGGGCGGCGCGGTCACCTCCGGCCCGGCCCCGGCGGGGACGGTGCCGCCGACCGTGGTGTCCCGGGTGCCGGTCATCGGCACGCAGATCCGGTACCAGCCGGGGTCGGCGTCCTCGGGCGTCGGGAAGGTGTCGGGGCCCCCGTCGGCCCGGCGGTCCTCGGGCACGGTGGGCGGTGGCTCCAGCGGGGCCACGGCGCCACCCCGGAAGCCGCCGGGCTCGCGGTCGCCGGCGATCAGCCCGACCTCGGGCACCCAGCCCTGGCCGTCCCACCGCTCCCACGTGGCCAGCCGGCCCCGCTCGAACAGCTCGACCAGGCCGCGGTAGACGACGCTCAGGGGCTCGCCGGGCTCGACGACCGGCCGCCCCTCGGACCGCCGCCCGGTCGTCACCTCGACCGACACCATGACGTCCTCGGGCTCGGCCGGCGGGACGGCCGCGGCACCGCCCTGCGGCCCGGCGACCACGTCCTCGTCCCCGCCGCCCGAGGCCAGGGCGACCGCCCCGACCGCCAGGGCGGCGGCGACCACGACGGCGGCGGCGGCCCGCAGCCCGCGGGCCCGGCGGCGACGGGCCCGCCCCGCCGACCACACGGCGCCCAGGTCGGGGCGCGCGCCGGTCGGGCCGGCGGCCCGGGCCAGCACCTGTGTCAGCTCCTCGCTCATCGCTCGACCTCCACCCGCTCGTCGGTGGCATCCAGCCCGGCGTCGCGGAGGCGGGCCAGGGCCCGGCGGGTGCGGGTCTTGACCGTCCCCTCGGGCAGGCCGAGGGCGATCGCCGTCTCGGCCACCGACAGGTCGGCGTGGAACCGCAGGACCACGACCGCCCGCTCGTCGACCGGCAGCCCGGCGACCAGCGCCCGGACGACCTCGTCGCCGATCCGGGCGTCGGCGCCCTCGACGGACCGTCGGGCCTCGACCGCCTCCCGCTCGACCACCCTCCGCTCGGTGCGACGCCGGCGGGCCCGGCTGATCGCCAGGTTGATGCCGACGCGGTGCACCCAGGCCCCGGGCGCCTCCATCGTCCGCACCGTCTCCCAGTGCTGGCAGGTCCTCACGAACGCCTCCTGCGCCAGCTCCTCGGCGAGCCGGCGATCGCCGGTGAAGAGGGTGAGCGCGCCCCGCACCCGGTCGTACTGGTCGGCGTAGAACCCCGCCAGCTCCTCCGGCGGATCCCCGCCCCGTCCCCTTCGCATGTCACCCAGTCCAACGCACGACCCAGCAGGGAGGTTTTTGGCCCCGCGCCATCGAAGGCGGGGACGCACGCCCGGCGCAGCCGCTGGGGGCCTGGGGGGCACCCCCAGACGAAGAGCCGTGGGCCCGAGGAACGAGGGCTCCGGCTCTGGGTTCCCTCAGTGCGAGCGCAGCGAGCGCCTCAAGTTCGAGGAAGGAACCGAGCGCAGCGAGGTTCCTGACGAGAGGCTCAATACGCGGCGGCCATGCCGGCGTGCTGCATGGCGATGCGGAGGTCCTCGGGACGGGAGGCGGCGGCGACGGCGTCGCGGACGCTGATCACCATGTCCTGGTAGAGGTTGAGCAGGGCCTGGTCGAAGCTCTGCATGCCGTGGTACTCGCCCTCGCGCATCAGGGCCTCGAGGGTGGCCTCGTCGGCGCCGGAGGCGATGGCCTCGGTCATCTTCTGGGTGCCGATCAGCACCTCGACCACCGGGACCCGGCCCCGGCCGTCGACCCGGTCGAGCAGTCGCTGGGCGACGACGCCCCGGAGGACCTGGGCGATCGAGTAGCGGGCCTGGCGCTGGAGGTGGGGCGGGTAGAAGTCGACGAGCCGGGAGATCGTCTCGGCCGCGGTGAGGGCCGGCATCGTCACCACGACGAGCCGCCCCGACAGGGCCTCGGACACGACCCGCTCGGCGGCAGCGGCGTCGGGGATGTCGCTGACGAAGATGACGTCGGCGTTCTGGCGGCCGACCCGGCGGAGGGCCTCGGACACCGACTGGGCGTCGCTGCCGATCTCCCGCTGGCTGACCAGCGAGCGCTTGTCGGCCAGGAGGACCTCGATCGGGTCCTCGATGGTGACGATGTGGCGGGCCCGGGTGGCGTTGACGTGGTCGAGGATGGCGGCGACCGTCGTCGTCTTGCCCGAGGCGGCCGGCCCCGCGACCACGATGAGGCCGGCGTCGTCCATCGCCAGCTTCTCGACCGCCGGGGGCAGGTTGAGGTCGGCGATGGCCGGCGCCCCGGGCACGACGCGACGGATGGCCAGGCTGAGCGAGCCGCGCTGGCGGAAGACGTTGATCCGGAACCGGCCGAGGCCGGCGACGCCGTGGGCCACGTCGACCTCGCCGCGCTCGAGCAGCTCCTCGGCCTTGGCCACCGGGAGCAGCTCGGTCAGGACCTTCTCGATCTCGGCCGGCCCCATCGGGGGCATGTCGGTGGGCTGGAGGTGGCCGTCGACCCGCACGTGGGGGGCCGAGCCGACCTTCACGATCAGGTCGGATCCTCGGCGTTCGGCCAGGTGGTGGAGGAGGTGGGCCAGATCGGGCACCTCGTCCTCGTCGGCCGGGGGGCTCCGATGATGAGGGGTCAGGTGGTGGCGCGGTGGTGGACGGTCACGGCGGCGGCGACGGCGTCGGAGCCGGGCCCGCCCGAGGTCGGCGGCTCGGGCCGGTGGTCGACGCCGGCCACCCGGGCGAGGGTGGCGCCGACCGAGTCGGCCAGGCCGTCGAGGTCGTAGCCCCCCTCCAGGAAGAGGAGGCGGCGGCCGGCGGGGGCGAGGGCGAGCAGGTCGTCGGTGAGGTCGGCGAAGTCGCCGGCCCGGAGCCCGAGCCCGGTGAGGGGGTCGGCCCGGTGGGCGTCGAAGCCGGCCGAGATCAGCAGCCAGGTGGTGCCGTGGGCCTCGGAGGCCGGGGCGACCAGGTCCTCGACGGCCTGCCGGTAGACGTCGCCGGTCGCCCCGGCGGGGAGCGGGACGTTGATGGTGGCGCCCACGCCGTCGCCGGCCCCGACGTCGCCCAGGGCCCCGGTCCCCGGGTACAGCGGCCACTCGTGGAGCGAGACGTAGAGCACCCGGGGGTCGCGCCAGAAGACCTCCTCGGTGCCGTTGCCGTGGTGGGCGTCGTAGTCGACGACCAGCACCTTCTCGCCTCGGTCGGCCAGGGCGGCGGCGGTGACGGCCACGTTGTTGAAGAGGCAGAAGCCCATGGCCCGGCGGCTGGTGGCGTGGTGGCCGGGGGGCCGGACGGCGCAGAAGCCGGCGTCGCCCTCGCCCGCCTCCAGCCGCTCGGCCAGCTCCAGCCCGGCGCCGGCGGCCAGCCGGGCCGCCTCCATCGAGCCGGCGCTCATCAGCGTGTCGGCGTCGATGGCGCCGCCGCCGGCCTCGCCGAAGCGGTCGAGCGCCTCGACCAGCCGGCGGTCGTGGACCCGGGCGAGGTCGTCGTCGGTGGCGAGCCGGGGGGCGACGGGGACCAGGGCCTCGTCCAGGCCCGCCTCGCGGATGCCGCGGGCGACGGCGTCGAGCCGGGCCGGGCGCTCGGGGTGGCCGACGCCGGGCTGGTGCTCGGAGAAGCGGGGGTCGGTGGCGACGAGGAGGGTCATCGGGGGCCGACGGGGACGGCTGTCACCGTGCGCACGCTACCGCGCCGGGGACCGACCCGGTCGGGGACACCCGGCCCGACCCGGGGGGTGGCCCGGTCGTAGGCTCGTGGGTGCGTGGACGCCGACATCCCCTCCCCTCCCCCGCCGTCGCTGCGGGGTGCGCACCCCGCGTCGGTGCTGCGGACGGTGGCGTGGCGGGGCCGTGAGGACATCGCCCTGGTGACCGTCCGCCCCGGCGGCCCACCCCCCACCGCCGGTGAGATCGCCGCCCTGGTCGAGCGGTCGACCCGGGCCGGCGTCCGGCGCCTCGTCACCGGGGCGCTGACCGACGCCGAGCGCGAGCCCTTCGCCCAGGCCGGCTTCACCGTCCACGACCGGCTCCACCTGCTCCGCCACGACCTGGTCGACCTGCCCGTGGTCGACAGCCCGGTCCGCCTCCGCCGGGCCCGCCGGATCGACGTCGAGACCGCCCTGGCCGTCGACGCCCGGGCCTTCGAGCCGTTCTGGCGCCTCGACCGCGGGGGCCTCGACGACGCCCTCGCCGCCACCACCTCGGCCCGGTTCCGCGTCGCCGACGACGGCGGCGTGGTGGGCTACGCCGTCACCGGGCGGTCGGCGGCCCGCGGCTACCTCCAGCGCCTGGCCGTCGACCCCGAGCGCTGGCGGCGGGGCGTCGGGGCCGCCCTGGTGGCCGACGGGTTGCGCTGGCTGCGCCGCCGCCACGTGCGGGCCGCCGTGGTCAACACCCAGGTCGGCAACGACGGCGCCTACGCCCTGTACCGCCGGATGGGCTTCGTGCCCGAGCCCCGGGGCCTGACCGTGCTGACCCTCCCCCTGACGCCGTGACCGGGGGCCTCCGCCGGTTGGCGGCGGCGGTGGCGGTCACCGCCCTAGCCGCCCTGCTGCCGGCGCCGGTGAGCGCGGCGCCGGCGACCCAGGCCGGGAGCGATGCGGTCACGGTGACGGGCCTCGACCAGACGCCGTGGGTGACCCGGGCCGGCACGTGGCGGCTGGTCCTGGCCATCGACGGCGCGCCCCCCGGGGCGACGGTCACCGCCCGCCTGTACGACCGGGTCGCCGACCAGGCCGAGTACGGCGGCAGCCTCTTCGGCGTCCTCGACGACCTGGGGGACCGGGGGCGGTGGAGCGACATCGCCCTCGACACCGCGACCGAGCGCCCCGACGGCAGCCGCGAGGTCGGCCTGGCCCTCACCCTCCGCCAGCCCCGCCCGGACCAGCCCGAGCCGGGGTGGCGGTTCTTCTCCAGCGGGCTGCGACCCGGCGTCTACCCGGTCGACGTGCGCGTGGTCGACGCCGACGGGAACGACCTCTGGCGGGTCGTCACCCACATCGCCCGGGTGCCGTCGGCCGGCGACCCGGCGACGTCCGCCGCCGAGGTCCTCGTCGCCCCGCTCGTCACCCTCGGGGCCGACCCCTCGGTCGACGTCGAGGGGACCTCGAACCCCGACCCCGCGGTGGCCCGCGGCATCGACCGGCTGGCCGAGGGGCTCGGCATGTTCCCCGACCTGCCGCTGACGCTGGTCCCCCGCCCCGAGTCGGTCGAGGCCCTGGCCCGCGAGGACGACCCCACCGACGCCCTCGGCACCCTCCAGGACCTCGCCCGGGCCCGCCAGGTGGTCGACGGCCCCTACGTCGAGGTGCCGGTCGGGACCTGGGTCGAGGCGGGCCTCACCGAGGAGCTGACCCGCCAGCGGGTCCGGGGCAACAGCATCCTCACCGAGCAGCTGGGGCGGGCCGACAGCAGCACCTGGGACGGCCGGGGCGGCTTCACGCCGGGGGCGGCCGCCGCCCTGTGGCCCGTCGGCGTCCGCAGCGTGATCCTCGCCCCCGGGGCGCTCGGCTCCGCCCCGGTCACCGGGCCCGTCACCATCCCCGCCGGCTTCGGCAACTCCATCGAGGCGGTCGTCCCCGACCCGATCTCGGGCACCTTGACCCGCGACCCCGGCGACCCGGTGCTCGCCACCGCCGCCTTCGCCGCCGAGCTGGCGCTGATGGCCTCGACCTCGGGCGGCACACGGGGCGTGGTGGTGGCGCCCGAGCCCGGCTGGCTCGACGACCCGGCCAACGTCGCCCTGTTCGCCCGGCTGCTGCTCGACCCGGACGCCCCGGTCGAGCCGGTCACCGTGGCCGACCTGCTCGAGCGGGTGCGGACCACCGGCCAGCGCGAGCTGGCGCCCACGTTCACCGACCCGCTCGACGGCTACCCCGAGCGGCTCGGCCTGGCCCGGGGCCGGCTCAGCTCCTACGCCAGCCTGATCGGGGCGGCCGAGCCCGAGGTCGCCGCCCTCGACCAGCTCCTCCTGCTCTCGGGCTCGGCGGCGCTCACCGCCGCCGAGAGGTCGACCTACGTCGAGCGGGTGCTGACCCGGACCGAGGAGGACTTCCAGGCCATCGAGGCCCCCGAGCGCCAGACCGTCAACCTCACCTCCAGCGACGGCGACCTACCGCTCACCCTGCTCAACACGCTCGACGTCCCGGTCACCGTCACCGTCGACCTGCGGACCAACGGCCGGCTCGAGGTCAAGGACTTCAGCCCGACCCAGGTCCTCGCCCCGGGCCGGACGCAGCTCGGCATCCCCGTCCACGCCCGCGCCCCCGGCGACTCCCGGGTCGAGGTCACGATCCGCACGACCGACGGCGAGATCGTCCTCGACGAGGTCGACCTGACCGTGCGGTCGACGGCGGTGCCCGGGATCGGGGTCGTGCTCTCGGTCGGGGCCGTCGTCTTCCTGGTCGTCTGGTGGACCCGCCACTGGCTGCGGGCCCGGCGGGGCCGGGACGACGGCGGCGACGACGGCCCCGGGCCCCCCGGACCCGACCCCGACGACACCCCCGGAGCCACCGTGGCGGCCGAGCCCGAGCTGGCCTCGACGTAACCTCCGGCCCGCGGCGCGGGTCGGAGTTCGGATCGGCGCCCCCCCGGGTGCTGCCCGACCTCGGAGGAACCGAATGGCTGGCGTCCGTCTCGTCACCGACAGCTCGTGCGACCTGCCCCAGGACGTCGTCGACGCCCACGGCATCATCGTCGTGCCGCTCACCATCCGCTTCGGCGAGGAGGAGCTGACCGACCGGGTCGAGCTGACGGCCGACGAGTTCTACCGGCGCATGGCCGCCTTCGACGGCCTGCCCGAGACGGCCGCCCCCTCGCCCGGTGCCTTCGAGGAGGCCTTCCGGACCGCCGGCGCCGACGGCGACACCGTCGTCTGCCTCACCATCTCCTCGGCCCTCTCGGCCACCATGGCCTCGGCCCAGAACGGCGCCCGCGCCCTCGAGGGCGAGGTCGACGTCCGGGTCATCGACTCGACGTCGATCACCTCGGGACTGGGCACCCAGCTGGTGCTGGCCGCCGAGGCCGCCGCCGGGGGCGCCGGCGCCGACGAGGTCGTCGCCGTGATCGAGGACGCCCGCCCCCGCACCCGGATCATCGGCGGGCTCGACACCCTGGAGAACCTGCGCAAGGGCGGGCGCATCGGGGGCGCCCAGGCGATGCTGGGCACGATGCTGTCGATCAAGCCGGTGATCGACATCAGCACCGGCGTGGTCGAGGAGGCGGGCAAGGTCCGCACCCGCAAGAAGCAGATGACCTTCATCCGCGACCGGCTGGCCGCCGCCGGCCCGGTCGAGCGGCTGGTCGTCTGTGACGGCGGCGCCCCCGACGTCGAGGAGTTCGTCGACGTCATCGCCGAGGTCGTCCCGCGCGACAGCTTCACCCGCTCGACGATCGGGCCAGTGATCGGCGCCCACGGCGGCCCCCGCATGATCGGCCTCACCTGGCTCTCGGCCCGCGCCTAGCCCCGGGCTCGGCCGCACCGGGGTGACGTCCCCCGCGACCGCTGCCTCGGGGGGCCCGCCGCCCCCCTAGGGTCGGCGACCATGGGCCACCCGCCGTCGACCGGCGCGCCCGGAGCCGCCCGGTCCGGGGACCTCCTCGCCGGGCGCTACCGCCTCGACCACCCCCTGGCCACCGGGGGGATGGCCCGCGTCTGGGAGGCCCGCGACGAGGTGCTCGACCGCCCCGTCGCGGTCAAGGTCCTGCTCGAGCACCTGGTCGAGGACGACTCCTTCGTCAGCCGGTTCCGGGCCGAGGCCCTGGCCGCGGCGCGGCTGACCCACCCCTCGGTCGTCTCGGTCTACGACACCTGCTCGGCCCCCGGCGTCGAGGCCATCGTGATGGAGCTGATCGACGGCGAGACGCTGCGCCAGAAGCTCGACCAGGGCCCGCTCGACGAGCCCGAGGCGGCCCGGATCGGCGCCCGCATCGCCGAGGCCCTCGTCATCGCCCACCAGGCCGGCATCGTCCACCGCGACATCAAGCCGGCCAACGTGCTGCTGGCCACCAGCGGCCGGGTCGTCGTCACCGACTTCGGCATCGCCAAGGCGGCCCAGGGTGCCGATCTCACCACCGGCGGGCAGATGCTGGGGACGGCCAAGTACCTCGCCCCCGAGCAGGTCGAGGGCCTCCCGGTCGACGGCCGGGCCGACGTCTACGCCCTCGGCGTCGTGCTCTACGAGGCGGTCTGCGGGCGGGTGCCCTTCGCCGCCGACACCGAGGCCGGCACCGCCCTGGCCCGCCTGCACAACGACCCCCCGCCGCCCCGCTCGCTGCGCCCCGACCTCGACCCCGACCTGGCCCGGATCATCGAGCGCACCCTGGCCCGCGACCGCGACCACCGCTGGCCCGACGCCGCCAGCCTCGGTCGCAGCCTGAGCGCCATCGCCGCCGGCCGGGCGCTGCCCCCCGACCCGCCGGGGCCCGCCCCCGCCCCCCGGCTGGCCAAGGCCCCCGCCCCCGAGCCGTCGACCCGCTCCTGGCGCGGCCCCGAGGACGACGCCCCCCGTCCCGGCCCCACCGACGCCCCCCGGACCGGGCCCGGCCCGGCCGACGACGCCTCCCGGTCCTGGCGGGCCCCCGAGACGGCCCACCGACCGGCGGCCGCCCCCCGCCCGGCGCCGCCCCCTCCCCCACCGCGGACCCAGCACCGGCCGGCGCCGGCGCCCGCCCCCCACCGACCGGCTCGTCCGCCGCGCCGCCTCGGGCCGACCGTCGCCCTGGTGGCGGTGCTGGCGGCGTCGGTGCTGATCATCGCCGCGCTCGGCTGGCAGCTCCTCGGCCCCGGCGACACCGAGACGCTCACCCCGACGGCGGCCACCGCCTTCGACCCCTTCGGCCCGGGCGACGGCGAGCGCAACGACCTCCAGGGTCTCGCGATCGACGGTGACGCCACCACGGCGTGGCGCACGGAGACCTACACGTCCAACCCGGTGATCCAGGACGCCGTCAACAAGCCCGGCGTCGGGCTGGTCCTGGAGATCGGCGACACCCGCCGGCTGGAGCGCCTGCGGATCACCTCGCCCACCGAGGGCTGGACGGCC
The DNA here is from genome assembly GCA_035765045.1 of Iamia sp. GTDB lineage: Bacteria > Actinomycetota > Acidimicrobiia > Acidimicrobiales > Iamiaceae > Iamia. Next base: position 8,989 of record DASTYI010000087.1, read on the forward strand.
GCCGCCTACGTCCTCGACGCCGTGCCCGAGGGGCGCGACACCAGCGTGATCGACGATGCTGACCCGGTGAGCGAGCAGAGCGGGATCGGGGGCGACGTCGACCTCTCGCTGGGGGGCGACGAGGGCTCGGTCGTCATCCTCTGGATCACCCGCACGGGCGACGACGGCTTCGTCGAGATCGCCGAGGCCACCGTCGAGGTGGCGGCGTGACGATCGAGGACCCCGACGCCGACCTGCTCCCGGCGGCGCAGGCCGGTGATCGCGACGCCCTCGACGCCCTGCTCCGCCGGCACGAGGAGCAGCTCCACGCCGTGTGCCGGCGGGTCACCGGCGACCCGACCGACGCCCTCGACGCCCTCCAGGACGCCATGATCGCCATCGTCCGGGGCCTGCCCCGCTTCGACGGGCGCTCCAAGGTCGGCACCTGGATGCACCGGGTGGCCACCAACGCCTGCCTCGACGAGCTGCGCCGCCGACGCCGACGTCCGACCGACCCGCTGCCCGAGCACGAGGTCGACCCGCACGACGGCGCCCCGACCGTCGCCGACACCGTCACCGACCGGACCGCCATCGACGACGCCCTCGCCCTGCTGCCCCCCGAGTTCCGCGCCCCCCTCGTGCTCCGCGACCTGCTGGGCCACGACTACGCCACCATCGCCGAGCTGCTCGCCATCCCGCCGGGCACGGTGCGCTCGCGCATCGCCCGGGGCCGGAGCGCGCTCGCCGGCCACCTGATCGGGAACCAGGGTCCCGCCCCCGACCGTCCCACCCTCCAGCCATGACGCCCCCCGACCTGCCCCTCGACGACGGCCCGCTCGACGACGACACCCTGGCTCTCCACGCCGTCGTCGACGACGAGGCCACCGCCGAGCAGCGCCGCCGGGTGGCCCGCGACCCCGAGCTGGTCGCCCGGGTGGCCGCCCTGCGCAACGCCGTCGCCGCCGTGGCCGAGCCGGTCGAGCCGCCCCCGGCCGACGTCCTGGCCGCCCTCCGCCAGCGGGCCGTCGCCGCCCTCGACCAGCCCGACGACGACCTCGCCCCGGCCGACGACGAGGACCTCGTCGTCCCGCCCCCGCCGCCCCCGGTCCGCGACCTCGGCACCGCCCGGGCCCGCCGCCGTCGGCAGCTCCCCCCGCTCCCGGCCGTCGCCGCCGTCGTCGTCCTCCTCGTCGTCGTCGGCGTCGGCCTCCTCGTCGCCGGGACGTCCACCGACGACTCCGGCGATCGGGCCAGCTCGGGCCTGGCCGCCGACTCCGACGATGCGGCCGAGGGCGGCGCCGAGGCGACCACCGCGGGTGGCCCGGACGCCATGAGCGCCGAGGACCGCCCGGCCGACGCCCTCCGCGACGAGCTCCTGGCCCGGTCCACGGCCCGCTACGGCTCGCAGGA
>DASTYI010000088.1:0-2896 GCA_035765045.1 Iamia sp.
GAAGGCGTTGGCGCCGGTGTCGCCCAGCATCGAGCGCTCGCGCAGGTCGGCGGGCAGCAGGCCCAGCCCGGCCCCGACGACGACGGCCAGCGCCACCCCGGTGGCGGCCGTGCCGGCCACGACGAGCAGCGGCACCGAGGCGGCCAGCCCGACCTTGAGCGTGCGCCCGGGGGCCCGGTCGAAGAGGTTGCCCATGTTGGCGGCCAGGGCGATCAGGGCGGCGTCGACCAGCACCCGGCCGGGCCGGTCGCCGTCGACGGCCCCGGCGACCACGAGGGCGACCGCGGCGCCCCCGCCGAGCTTCACGAAGCCGGTGGTCACCCGGCCCTTCAGCGCCGCCCCGACGTGGCCCTTGAGCCCGCGGTCGTGGGCGTCGCCGAGCAGGTCGTCGGCCAACCCGAGGAAGCCGAAGGCGACCACCACGACGAGCACGGCGATCCGGGGGGCGGCGGTGTCGGCGTCGCCCAGGCCCACCAGCCCGAGCAGGGTGCGGCCGCCGTCGACGGCGATCACGGCCGCCACCAGCAGCAGCCCGGCCGCCGTCGGCAGGTGGTGGCCGCGGTAGTTCTCGCGGTCGAGGACGGGTTGGGCGAAGGTCGGCCGGGTCGTCCGCTCGAGGACGAGGGTGGCCACCAGGCCGGCGACGAGGGCCAGGACGACGGTCACGCGGTCGCTCCCGGGGCGGTGCGGTCGAGGCGGCGGGTGACGAGCACGGGCACGATGACGATGAGCATGGTGGCCGGCACCGCGATCGACGAATCGTTGACCACCAGGCCGAGGACGGCGAGGGCGCCGAGCCCGATGGCGAGGGCCAGCGACGTGGTGTCACGGGGCCGCAGCCGGGCCAGCCAGCCGCGCCCCCGGGCCACCACGGCGGCGTGGACCAGGGCGGCGCCGACGAGGGCCAGCGCCAGCACCCACACGAAGCTGTCGGTCGAGCCGAAGCTGGCGTTCACCCGGCGCACCAGGGTGTCGCCGACGGCCTCGAACCGGCGGTTGACGACGTGCTCGCCCAGCCGGGCCAGGTGGGTCTGCGAGCTGGTCGGCCGGGAGGCGTCGAGCAGGCCGACGGCGACGATGGCGAGGAACGACGCCACCCCGCTCGCCACCAGGTGGGGCCAGCGCACCTGGCGACCGGCGAGCACCCAGGCGGTGAGCAGGAAGGCGGGCACCATCGACGCCACGCCGCCGACGTCGGCCCCCAGCATCGGCAGCCCGTCGATCAGCACGGCGGCGACGAGGAGGGCCACGGCCCCTGCCGGCGCCCGCCGCCCACCCCGGTCGACCAGGATCACGGCGAAGGTCAGGGCCGCCGCGCTGAACAGGGCGAAGGCCAGGTTGCCCAGCCCGGCGAAGCGCCCGGCCACCGCCGTCGAGTAGCCGAAGACCGTGTTGACCTGGAGCGGGGCGCCGACGAGGACGTCGCCGGCGATCAGGAGCAGGATCGACCCGAGCCCGACGAGGATGCCGGTGCGGGGCCAGCGCCGCTCGGCCAGCGTCCCGGCCACCCCCACGGCCACCGCCGTCGCCACCACCGCCAGCGCGTAGAGCCCGATCCCCTGCCGGCCGTCCTGGAGGTGCCCGGCGAGGAAGGTCCCCGGCACCACGCCGAGCATGCCGATGGCGATCGGGCCGAGGGCCCGGCGCACCCGGGCCGGCACCCGGTCGCCGGCGGCCACCGCCGCCACCAGCAGGGCCAGGGCGGCGATCACGACCTGGACCACCACCGGCAGCCGGTCGTCCCGGGAGCGGGCCGCCACCCCCTGGTCGATCAGGCTGCCGACCCGGTCGAACCCGCGGGCGGGCTCGATCCCGAAGGCCCGGCCCTCGATGGCGGTCGGCGGCTCGACGCCCATCAGCGTGAGGACGGTCGGCGCCACGTCGGCGAGCAGCACGTAGCCGGCCCGGCGGGTCGTGGCCGAGCGCAGCAGGCCGGGCTCGACGTCGGGGGCCCGCAGGGCCACGATCCCCGAGCCGCCGGGGGCCGTGGCCGAGAGCACGATCACCGCATCGGTCTCGGGGTCGACCCGGTCGAGCACGTCGCCGAGCAGGGCGTCGGCGTCCTCCAGCGCCTGGCGGCGGAGGGCGACCCTCTGCTCGGGCGTCGAGCGCGACCCGTAGGCGGCGGCCCGGCTCAGGTCCGACGCCTCCAGCAGCACGACCTCGCGCCGGTCGGGCAGCCACGACCGGTCGAGGGCGTCGAGCACGGCGGAGCGGGCGAAGCGGCGGCCGAAGGGGGCCTCGGGGTCCTCCATCAGCAGGTCGCGGCCGACGGTGCCCTCGGGGACGATGCCGTCCCGGCCCATCAGGGCGGTGGCCGCGCTGCGGGAGTAGGCGCCGTCGGGCGGCAGCTCGTCGATCGGGAAGCCCTCGGCGGCATCGGCGTTGGCGATCACGGCGCGGGCGATCCCGGCCCGGGCCAGCTCGTCGCCGAGCGTCCCGGGGACGGCGCCGAAGGTCGAGTCGGCGTTGACGTCGAGGGCGGCGCCGACCGGCAGGTAGGCGATGCCCGGCACCGCGCCCCCCAGCCGGCGGCGGAGGATGTCGGTGGCGCTGACCCCGCCGTGGAGCTCGTCGGGGTTGAGGGCCACGCCGGTGTCGACCCGGGGGACGACCGACCGGGTGCCGGCCCCGATCGTCAGGTAGGCGGCCGTCGTGGTGGCCGGCCCCCGCCCGATCTGGCTCGACATCACGCCGACGGCCGACTCGCGCACCAGCTGGTCGAGCACCGGCATCGTGCCCCGCCGGGCCTCGGCCCACGACACGCCGGGCAGGGCCACGATGACCACCCGCTCGACGGGCCGGGTCGGGTCGAGGTCGGCGGCGCCGGCCGGGGTGGCGGGCACCAGTAGGGCGACGGCCAGCGCGATGACGGCGCCGAGGAGCCGACGGGTCA
>DASTYI010000089.1:0-6298 GCA_035765045.1 Iamia sp.
TGGCGTCGACGGCGACGGCGAGGTCGGGCCAGCGCCGGCGCACGGCGGCCAGCGGGACGACCGACCACCCGGGCCGGATCTTGAGCACGACCAGCGCGGCCCCGGCGGCGAGGGCGGCGGCGACGGCGGCCTCGGTGGCGCCGGGGTCGTCGGCCAGCCCGACGGCGACCCCGAACGGCACCGCCGCGGCGGCCGGCCCCGGGCCGTCGGGACCGACCCCCCGCCGGCGCAGGGTGAGGTCGGCCAGGGCGTCGCGCACGGCGCCGGCGGCCATCGGCGGGGCGTGCTCGTCGGGCTCCTCGCCGGCCAGGAGGGCGGGGAGCAGGTCGGCGCGCAGGACGTCCCACGCCCCGTCGGTCCACTCGTCGACGTAGCCGGGCCGGGACAGGGTCGGGCACTCGCCCCACCCGACCCCGCCCTCGGCGTCGGTCACCCGGACCAGCAGCACCTGGCGGTCGTGCTCGGTGCCGTGGGCGGCGACGTGCGGCGCCCGCAGCGGCAGCGCCACCCGCCGGAGCGAGACGGCGACGATCGGCCCCCCCTCGGGCCCGCTCACGCCGCCCCCACCCGTCCCCCCCGTTCTGAGGCGCACGGGCACCACCCACGCCCCCGACCCGCCTCAGAAACGCCCCACCCCCGTTCTGAGGCGCACGAGCACCACCTGCGCCCCCGACCCGCCTCAGAAGGGCGACACCGTTCTGAGGCGCGGGTGGGGCATCCGCGACGGCCGCTCACGCGGCGTGGAGGTAGGGCTCCCAGAGCGCCGGGACGGCGTCGACCGCGGTGGCGACCCACAGCGTGCGCCGGGGCGGTCCGGGGGTGATCCGCAGGTGGAAGCCGCAGTCCCGCAGCGAGCGGTCGGCCTTGCGCAGGTTGCACGGCCGGCAGGCGGCCACGACGTTGTCCCAGCTGTGGCCGCCGCCCCGGCTCCGGGGGACGACGTGGTCGATCGTCTCGGCCTTGGAGCCGCAGTACTGGCAGCGGTGGGCGTCGCGGGCCATGACGGCCCGGCGGGACACGCCGAGGTGGCGCTGGTACGGCACCTTGACCAGGGTCCGCAGCCGCACCACCGAGGGCACGTTGAGCACGAGGTGCTCCGAGTGGAGGACCTCGTCGCCCTCGTGGACGACGTCGGCCCGCTCCGTGAGGACCAGCACGGCGGCCCGCCGCCCGGCCACGACGCTGAGCGGCTCGTACGTGGCGTTGAGCACCAGAGCCCGGACCATGGGCCGGAACGCTACCCCTACCACGGCGCGAGAAGGTGGCGATTCGTTGGCATCCGGTGGTTCCGGGCCCGGTCACCTCACCGTCCGTGGCGGCGCTCCCGCGTCAGGCGGGTGCGTGGGGTGCGCCGCCGGCGGGGCCCTCGGCGGCCCGGGTCCGGCGGGCCCGCAGGGCCAGGGCGGCGACGGCGGCCACGACCAGGCCGGTGACGGCCAGCGGCACGACCGGGGCCCCGCCGGAACCCGACCCTCCCCCGGCGGCGCCGACGGGTGTCGTCGTCGCCGCCACCTCCTCGTCGCCACCGTCGTCGGCCGCGGTGCGACCCCGCGCCGCGCCGTCGCCCTCGACCTCGGTGGCCTCGGTGGTCGCGGCGTCGTCCTCGGGCCCGGTGGTGGTCGATCCGTCGGCGGCCGTGGTGGCCGGGCCGCCGGGGGCGGTCGTCGACGGGTCGCCCGCGCCCGGCGTCGTCCCCCCGCCGCCCGGGGTGCCACCGCCCGGGTCGCCGGCCGGGCCGGGGCCCGGATCGGGCGTGGTGCCACCCCCGCCCGGCGTCCCGCCACCGCCCGGGGTGGGCACGGTCCCGCCGCCCCCGCTCGGGGGTCGGGTGACCGGCGGGGCGGTCGTCGCCGGGGGCTCGGGCGTCGTCTCGCCGCACACGTCGGCCTTGGTCGGCTTCGCCCCGCCCCAGCCCGTCGAGCGGCCCCACCGCCAGGCCTCGACGCCCCCGGCGCCGGGCCGGGTGCTCCCCGCCCCGACCTGCGAGTAGCGGTAGCCGGGGAAGTAGCCCCAGGCGTCGGGCTGGAGGCACGTCAGGCACGACGCCCCCGCCTGGCAGCCCTTGAGGGTCTGGGCGTCGGGGTCGAGCAGGGCGCAGACGGCCGAGTCGCCCCCCTCGGAGCCGTAGGTGGCGGTGACGGGGGCGAAGCCGGCCCGCCGCAGCACGTCGATCCCCGAGCCCCCGGGCTCGGTGCAGCGGGTCACGACCCGGCCGCCGCCGAAGTCGACGACGACGGCCAGGGTGGCGCCGCCGGCCCGGGCCTCGCAGGCCACGGGGGCGACGGGGGCCGCCCCGGCCGCCCCCGGGGCGCCGAACACGCCGGCGAAGACCACCAGCGTCCCGAGCAGGGCGAGCAGCGCCAGCGCCCGCGGGGTCGACCGGGTCACGATCAGGCCTGCGTCAGGGCCCGGTACTCGGCCGAGCCGGCGACGTGGTACACGACCTGCTCGGGGCTCATGCCCCGGGCCAGCTCACCGGTCCAGTAGGAGCGCTCGCCCGGGCCCGGGTTGCGCCGCAGCAGCTGGCGGTAGGTGTCGAGGACGATCAGGCTCGTGCCCTCGGGCGTCCGGAGGATCCGACGGGTGACCTGGCCGCGGGACAGGCCCGACTCGAGCAGGTCGAGGATGCCGTCGGTGTCGCCGGGGCCGGCCGGGCGACCGGTCAGGTCCTCGTAGAGGGCGGCGGCCCACGTCTCGTCGGTCGGGCTCCCGAAGCCGGTGGCGTCGTAGTACTCGTCGCTGGCCAGGATGGCGGCGATCACGTCGAGGCGGCGGCCGGCGGCGATCTGCGGCGCCCAGGCCTGGCGCTCGCCCGGCCACGCCCCCCGCCCGAGGTAGGTCCGGTAGAGCCGCTCGACGGTCTGGCCGCGGTACTCGGGCGTCCCCGTGAACCGCTTGGCCAGCAGGGCCGGGCGCACGCCGGCGGCGAACTGCGCCTCCCAGAAGTCGGCACCGGCGGCGTCGGCCGGGCGGACCAGGAGGTCGACGTACAGGGCGTTGACGACCCGGCGGTTGGCGCTGACCGTGGGCGGCGTGTCGCAGGGCGTGTCCTGGCCGACGCCGTAGGGGAACCGGCCGGCGGCGGCAGCCAGGCCCTGGATCGCCTGGCTGGTGGCGAAGCTGTTGACCCCCCAGCCGTCCGACGGACTGGTGAACCGGCCGGTGGCCTCGTCCTGGCGCTTCAGCAGGGCGGTGATCGGCGACGGGTAGGGCACGCCGGCCAGCCTCGGCTCGAAGGTGTCCCGCCAGATGCTGCTGGCGGCGGTCCCGCAGATGGCGGTGGCGGCCAGCACGGAGACGGCGGTCGAGTTGGGGTTGCCGGAGTCGTACTCACCCGCCCACTCGCCGTTCCACCGCTGGCGGAGCCCGAGGGCCGTCACGGCCCTGCGGGCGCTGGCGTTGGTGAACGGCGTCTCGCCGGCGACCTGGAGGGCGGTGACGACGGTGGCGGTGATGTCGGGGTCGAAGCCGGTGTAGGCCGGGTCGCCCATGTAGTTGAACCCGCCGTTGGCCTGCTGGCCGGCGAGCAGGGCGCCGACGAGGCCGGCGGGCACGTCCTCGCCCAGGGCGGCCAGCGCCCAGACGGCGTAGGCCTTGCCGGTCGAGGTCAGGCCCGGGTAGCTGCCGTCGCCGGCGCCGGCCTCGATGGTGGCGACCAGGTCGACGGCCGTCGGGCTGTCGTCGGACGGGTCGAAGTCGGTGGCGTCGAGCCCGAGGGGGACGGTGACCAGCACGATCACCTTGGCCGCCTGCTGGGCCTTGGTGCCGGCGGTGGCGGTGCCGTCGGCCTGGACGGTGTCGACCCAGTCGTCGACGGCGTCGAGGGCGTCCTTCCCGCCCGTCGTCACGGCCTCGACGGCGGCCAGGGCGTCACCCTCGTCCCACGCGGTCGAGGCCTGGCCGGCGGCGGCCAGGGCGAGGATGGCGTCGGGGGTCTCGAACCCGCCGAGGACGGTCGACTCGAAGCCGCCGTCCTCCTTCTGCTGGGTCGTCAGCCAGTCGACCGCGGCCTGGATCTCGGGGCTGACCGGAGCCGGGGCGGCGCCGGCCGGTGCGCTCGGCACCAGCGGGACGACGAGCGAGCCGACGACGGCGGCGCTCGTGAGCAGACGGGTGCGCAAGCGCATGGGTTTCCTCCTGTGCTCCCGAGTCCTCGAGGAGCGGTGGTGCCACGACCGGACGGCCGTGACGGGAACAGGGAGCCGGGCGAACCGGCGGCACAGGTGGGTCATCTGGCTCACGGTCCTCGGACCGCTCACAGCTGCGGGTCAGCGCCGGTCTCGCACCGGCTTCCCCCGTCGCACCGGGTTGTCGGGTCCCGGCTACGACCGCCGCACCATCCGGGGTTGCGGGCGTCCTCTGCTGGGGCCGTAGGTTACGGACGACCTCCCGCGCGGTCAAAGACGCACCCGTGACCACCTCCCTCCACTCCGTCACCTGGCTGGTCTGGGCCATCGCCGTCACCGTCTCGCTCCAGCTGGCGCGGAACCCGATGCTCGTCGCCATCACCCTCGCCGTCGTCTGGCTGGTGGTCGAGACGCACCGCCGGCCGGGGTCGCTGGCCCGGGCCTTCCCCGTCGTGCTGGCCATGGCGGTGATCTTCGGGCTGCTGCGGGTGCTGCTGATCGGGCTGACGACGCCGCTCGACGACGGGTCGACCGCCTCGGCCCTCGTCACCCTGCCGCAGGCGACGCTGCCGACGGCGCTCGGCGGGTTCTCGATCGGCGGGGCGGTGTCGCAGTCGGTCGTGCTCCAGACGGCGATCGACAGCCTCGTCGTCGTCGGGATCATCGCCACCTTCGGGGCCTTCAACGCCGTGGCCTCGCACCACGAGCTGCTCGGCGCCGCCCCCCGGGCCTTCCACGAGCCCGGGCTCGTCCTCACCGTGGCCATGGCCTTCGTGCCCTCGACCCTCGACGCCGCCACCGCCGCCCGGGAGGCCGACCGGGCCCGCACCGGGGGGGTCCGGGTCCGGCGGGGGCGGGCGCTGCGGCTGGCGCTGCCGGTGCTGGAGACGGGGCTGGAGCGGGCCGTCCGGCTGGCCGAGTCGATGGACTCCCGGGGCTACGGCCGGGTCCGTCCCCAGCCCCTCGACCGGGTCGCCGTCGTGCTGTCGGGCGTGGCCCTGCTCGGGCTGGCGTCCTCGGTGGTGGCCCTCGTCGGCCAGTCCGGCGGGCTGGCGGCGGCGCTGGCCGGGACCTCGGTCGTCGCCCTCGTCGCCGCCGTCGTGCTGTCGGGCCGGTCGGCCCCCACCCGCTACCGGGCCCGCCGCCTCACCCGGGGCGACGCCCTGGTGATGGCCGGGGTGCTGGCCGTGCCGGTCGTGCTCGCCCTGTGCGCCGCCGGCGACGTCCGCGACCTGGCGTGGGACCCGGCGGTGCTCCCCTTCCGGTGGCCCGGCCTCCCCCTGGTGCCGGCGATCGCCCTGGCCGGGCTCGCCCTCCCCGCCGCGGTGCGCCGGTGAGCGGCGGGCTCGGCGCCGGCGCCGTCCGCTGGGAGGACGTCGGCTTCGCCTACCCCGACGCCGCCCCGGTGTTCGACGGGATCGAGCTCGAGGTGGCCGACGGCGAGGTCGCCCTGCTCGTCGGGGACAGCGGCTCGGGCAAGAGCACCCTCCTGCGGACGGTCAACGCCCTGGTGCCCCGGAGCACCGGGGGCCGGTTCCGCGGCCGGGTGGTCGTCGGCGCCGTCGACGTGTCGGGCCAGCGCCCCCGTGACCTGGCCGGCGCCGTCGGCTTCGTCCACCAGGACCCCGAGGCCCAGGTGGTGGTGGACGAGGTCGAGCACGACGTCGCCTTCGCCCTGGAGAACCTGGGCGTCCCCGCTGCCGAGATGCGCCGCCGGGTCGAGGAGGTCCTCGACGCCGTCGGCATCGCCCACCTGCGCCACCGCTCCCCCGCCACGCTGTCGGGGGGCGAGCGCCAGCGGGCGGCGGTGGCGGGCGCGCTGGCCGCCGGGCCGGCGGTGCTGGTGCTCGACGAGCCGACGTCGATGCTCGACCCGCAGGGCGCCGACGACGTCCTCGCCGCCGTCGCCCGCCTGGCCGACGACCTGGGCACGACGGTCGTGATGGCCGAGCACCGCCTGGAGCGGGCCGGCCCGATGGCCGACCGGGCCGTCGTGCTCGCCGGTGGCCGGGTCGCCCGGGTCGGCGCCCCCGGGACCGTCCTGGCCGACCTCCCCGGCGCGCCCCCCGTCGCCCACCTCGGCCACCTCCTCGGCTGGGACCCGGTCCCCCTCACCGTCCGCGACGCCCGCCGCCACGCCCGCTCCACCCCCCTCCCCCCCGAGCTCGGCG
>DASTYI010000090.1:0-9725 GCA_035765045.1 Iamia sp.
GGCGAACTGGCGATCAGATCCGACGGGAGGCCGTCGGATCTGATCGCCAGCTCGGGGTCAGGGGCGGGCTTCGTGGTGGCGGCGGCCGTGGGTGCGGCGGTCCTCCTTCATCTCGGACTCGTAGACGTGGCGGCGGCCGGCCATCAGGTCGTCGCGGATGCGCCGCTCGTGCTCCCGGGCGTCGGACCAGTAGCCGTCGTCGAAGTCCTCGACGAGCTGGAAGGTCCAGCGGCCCTCGATCACGTTGCGCCCGACGACCGCCTCGCGCAGCGCCTCGGCGTGGCCGCCGTGGCCGGCGTCGTCGAGCAGGTCGGCGGCCTCGCCGAACATCAGGTCGGCGTGGCCGAGCAGCTGGTGCAGCTCGTAGAGGTGGCCCCGGGCCCGCTCGACCCACTCGAGGGCCTCGCTGACCTTCCCGACCGCCTCGACGGTGGCGTCGTCGACCCCGGCGGGGCGGCGGTGGGCGTCGTGGGCGGGGAGGGCATCGGTCGGCATGGCCGCCCCACTATCCGGCAGCCGGCGTCGCTACCCGCCTGGGGTGAGGTCGAGGGCGGCGACGAGCCGCCGGGCGGCAGCGGGGTCGGGGCAGTCGACGGTGACCAGGTCCTGGTCGCCGATCTCGGTCTCCCAGTGGGCGCCGGCGGCGTCGTGGAACCACACCTTGGGCCCGCTCACGACCGTGACCTCCTCCTCGACGGCCCGCTGCTCGGCGCTCCCGGGCGGGCGGGGGAAGCCGCTCTCGATCCGGCAGGTCCCCCGCTCGGGGCCGGGCTCGACCAGGACGACGACCCGGCCGTCGGAGCCGTTGCGAGCGGCGTTCACCACCCGGTCGTCGGGTCCGAGGGTGAGGGCGACGGGGCCGATCGGGCGGCGGTCCTGCCCGGCGAGCGTCGCCGGGTCGACGAGGACGAGGTCCGGGCGGTCGGGTCCGGCGTCGTCGACCCAGGCGCCGAGCGTGGTGTCGTCGACGGCGACGGGACGGAGCCCGGGGGCGGGGGCGGGGTACGGCGTCCAGGTGCCGTCCTCGGCGTCGAGCACGCTGAGGGCGTTGGTGGTGGCCGCCACGGTGACCCCGTCGACCGAGGCGAGCGGGGCCGTCGCCGGGCCGGTGTCGGGCAGCCGGTCGGGCACGGCCTGGAGCGGGGCCCACGTGTCGGCGGCCGGGTCGTAGGCCACGGTCCGCAGGGTGGCGTCGGTGACGACGACCCGCCGGCCGTCCCAGGTCGCCCGCAGCCCGGCGCTGCCCAGGTGGTCGGCCGGCGGGGCGACGGCCATGTCCCGCCAGCTGACGGCCTCGGGGTCGAAGGCGAGGGAGTAGGGCCGGGCCGGGTCGCCGTCGGCCGACGTCCCCACGGCGATCAGCTCCTCGCCGGTCCAGGCCACGGCGGTGACCCCCGGGTCCAGGTCGAACGGCGGCCCCGCCCCGGGCTCCGCCCACGTCCCGGTGCCGACGTCGAGCACGGCCCCGGCGGCGATGCTGGCCACCCGGTCGGGGCCGACGGCGGTGAGGTCGGTGACCGGACGGGGGGCGTTGTCGAGCGTCGTCCAGGTGTCGGTGGCCTGGTCCCAGCGGGCGACGTCGGTGCCCCGGGCGATCACGACCCCGCCCGCGACCGGGGCGGCCACGGCGCCGGCCTCGCCGCCGGTGAGAGGGGCCGGGGCGAGCACCCGCCACGTCCCGGTGGACCGGTCGTAGGCGGCCCCGTCCGCCAGCGCCGCCCCGGTGGCGTCGAGACCGCCCCACACGACGACCTCGTCGCCCACGGCGGCCAGGGCGACCTGGTGGCGGGGCTGGAGCGGCGACCGCGGCACCTCGTCGTCGCTCGGGCGGGGCGTGGTGGTCGACGGGGAGACGAGGACGTCCTCGTCGGGGGCGCCGTCCCCGCCCGCCAGGACGACGGCCGTCCCGGCGAGCACGACGAGGGCGGCGGCCACGGCCGCCAGCGGCAGACGGCGGCGGGTGCGACGGGCGGCGACCCGGGCCCGGACGGCGGCGACCGGGTCGGGGGTGAGGTCGGCGGCGGTGACGGCGTCGGCCGCCCGCCGCAGGGCGGCGATCGGGTCGCTCATGTCAGCTCCTCCTCGTGATCGGTGAGCGCATCGGCCAGGTGGGCCCGGGCCCGGTGGAGGGCCGACTTGACCGTCCCCTCGGACACGCCGAGTAGGGCGGCGGTGGTGGCGACGTCGACGTCGAGCAGGTGGTGGAGCACGACCACCTCGCGCTGGCGGCCCGAGAGCCGGTCGACGGCGGCCCGGACGGCGACCTCGGTGGTGACGACGTCGGCGGTCGAGCGGGCGGTGCGGGCCGGCGTCGCCGTCAGCCGGACGAGGGCCCGTTCCTCGGCCCCCCGGCGGCGGTGGCCCCGGCGGGCGTGGTTGAGGGCGACGGTGGCGACCCAGCCGGCCAGGTGGGTGAAGGTCTCCCCCCGCCGGCTGCGCTCCCAGGCCCGGGCGAAGGCCTCCTGGACGGCGTCCTCGGCGGCCGCCGGCGAGCCCGTCACCACCGTCACGGCGCCGACGAGCCGTCGGTACTCGCTCCGGATGCAGTCCTCGATCGCCCCGTCCACGTCTGGAGGAGCCACGAGCGGGCCGTTCGGTTGGCGCGGGACCTCAGCCCCGGTCGACGTCGATCAGCAGGTTGCGGTCGGCGACGGTGCCGAAGGCGTACTCGGCGTAGAGGCCGCCGTACATCGGGCGGGTCGTCTCGCTCCAGGCCAGCGCCTCGGGGGTGGAGATGCGGTGGAAGACCTGGACGATGCCGCCCTCGTGGACCCGGTACTCGGCCCAGGCGCCCGGGAAGTCCTTGACGCAGCTGACCTCGTTCCACGGCACGGCGCCGGTGGCGGCGAAGCGGCGGACCCGGTTGCGGTGGGTGTGGCCGGCGGTGACGCCGACGATGCGGGGCCGGCGGGCGACCACGGCGACCAGCCGCTCGGAGTCGTCGGGGACGATGCCGAAGTAGCGCTCGGGGCGCTCGGCCGAGTCGGGGTTCCAGGCGTGGTGGTGGCCCATCACGAGCACGGGTCGGTCGGACTCGGCGGCGAGGGTGTCGAGGGCGTCGAGCTGGTCGGCGTCGAGCCCGCCGTTCTCGGCCCCCTCGACGGAGGTGTCGAGCAGGACGACGCGCACCCCCGGGAGGTCGACGACCTGCACGGGCTCGGCGCCCCGGCGGAGCCCCTTGTGCGCCTCGTGGTTGCCCCGGACCCACGTCATGCGGTCGGCGAGCGGGGCGTAGCAGGCGAGGAAGGCGTCGACCTCGGCGTCGGTGCCGCCGTCGGTCAGGTCGCCCTTGACGATCACGGCGTCGGGGTCGAGCTCGCCGATCTCGGCGACGGCGCCCTGGTTCATGACCTCGGGGTAGGGCGGCTCGCCGGGGGCCGAGGAGAACGTCGGGCCGATGTCGGTGCCCTCGATGACGCCGCAGATCGTCTCGCCGAAGTGGACGTCGTTGACGGTGGCGATCGTGCTCAGGAGCTCGCCGGGCTCGGGGAGGGTGCGGAAGGCGAAGCCGTCGATGTCGTGCTCGGTGTCGGGGGCGAGGTCGTCGTAGCGCCGGACCTCGGTGCCCACGTGGACGACGGCGTGGCGGCTGGCCACCGTCGTCAGCTCGCCGATCGACTCCACGGGGATCGTCGTCACGGGGGCGGACGCTACGTCAGCCGCCGGAGATGAGGGCCTCGGCCTCGGCGCCCGGGGGCGTGGGGTCGTCGGCCAGGGCGTACCAGCCGTCGGGGATGGCGACCGGGCGGGGGCCGTTGGTGTGGCCCCGCACCGTCCGCTCCGAGCCGGGCACGAGGGTGAGGGTCGGGTCGAGGGCGTCGAGGCGCTCGTGGACCTCGGCCAGCGACGCCACCTGCGACAGGGCCCGCCGGGCCTCACCCCCGACCGGGTAGCCGGCCAGGTACCACCCGGTGTGCTTGCGGACCTCGCGGGCGCCGCGCCCGGGCCCGAACACGTCGACCAGCAGCTCGGCGTGGCGCCGGAGCACGGCGACGGCCTCGCCCAGCGGCGGCGGTGGCGCCACCGGCCGGCCGGCCAGGGCGTCGGCCAGGTCGCGGAACAGCCACGGCTTGCCCAGGCAGCCGCGCCCGACGACGACGCCGTCGCACCCCGTCTCGGCCATCATCCGCACGGCGTCGGCGCCCTCGAGGATGTCGCCGTTGCCGAGCACCGGCACGGTGGTGACCGTCTCCTTGAGCCGGGCGATGGCGGGCCAGTCGGCGGTGCCCGAGTAGAGCTGCTCGGCGGTGCGGGCGTGGAGGGCGACCGCCGCGGCCCCGGCGTCGGCGGCGATCCGGCCCGCCTCGAGGTAGGTGAGGTGCGTGTCGTCGACCCCCTTGCGCATCTTCACCGTGAACGGCACCGGCCCGGCCGCCCGCACGGCCGCCTCGACGAGGGCGCCGAACAGCACCCGGCGCACCGGCAGCGCCGACCCGCCGCCCTTGCGGGTGACCTTGGGGACGGGGCAGCCGACGTTGAGGTCGACGTGCTCGACCCCGTGCTCGCCGACCAGGATCCGCACCGCCTCGGCCATGATCCGGGGGTCGACGCCGTAGAGCTGGACGCTGCGGGGGCGCTCGTCGGGGTCGAAGGCGACCATGTCCAGCGTGCGCTCGTTCCGCTCGACGAGGGCCCGGGCGGTGATCATCTCGCTGACGTAGAGCCCCGCCCCGAACTCGCGGCAGAGCCGGCGGAAGGCGCGGTTGGTGACCCCGGCCATCGGGGCCAGCACGACGGGGACGTCGAGGGCCAGCGGCCCGATCCGCAGGGTCACCCTTCGTCCCACAGGTCGACGATCGAGATCTCCATCCGGCCCAGCAGGTCGCGCAGCGTCGGCAGCGAGAGGCCGACCACGTTGGTGTGGTCGCCCTCGACCCCCTCGATCCACGGGGCCGAGCGGCCGTCGAGGGTGAAGCTGCCCGCCACCCGCAGCGGCTCGCCGGTGGCGACGTAGGCGTCGACCTCCGAGTCGGTCATCGGGCCGAAGCGGACGGTCGTGGACGCCACGGCGTGGACGAAGCGGTCGTCGCGGACGTCGATCAGGTGGTGGCCGGTGTGGAGGACGCCCTCGCCCTCGCGCATCGAGCGGATGCGGGCCACCGCCTCGGCGGCGTCGGCCGGCTTGCCCCAGGTGCGGCCGCCGAAGGAGAAGAGCGAGTCGCAGCCGAGCACGACCGTCGGGGCCACGGTGGGGTCGAGCCGGGCGGCGACGGCCTCGGCCTTGGCCCGGGCCAGGGCGGCGACCAGGACGTCGGGCTCGTCGTCGCCGACCTCGGCGGTGATGGCGTCCTCGTCGACGTCGCTGACGATCACGGTCGGCTCGATCCCGGCCGCCCGCAGGAGGGCGAGGCGGGCCGGCGAGGCCGAGGCGAGCACCAGGTCGACGGCGGGCATCGTCCCATGATGCCGTCGGCACCCCGGCGTCCGGGTGCCGACGGTTACCGTGGCCCGGTGGCGGCACGGATCGGGGTGGACACCTACCTGCTCGGCATGACCGGACTGCTCGGGGCGACCGCCGCCCTGGCCTGGGGGTCGGTGGCGGTCCGGGCCGTCGTCGTGCCCACGTGGCGGGGCGCCCGGGCCCGGCTGGCCGAGGTCACCGTCTTCCTGGCCACCGCCCTCGGCGTGGCCCAGCTGGCCGGGGCCGTCTTCCTCCTGCGGGCGCCGATCGTGTTCGTGGCCGAGGTGGCGGCCGGGCTCGGGCTCGTCGCCGGCGCCCGCTGGTGGGCTGGCCGGCACCCGGTCGCCGAGCCCGCGGCGGCGCCGTCGTCCCCGCCCTCGGCCGTCGACCCGGGGCCGATGACGGTGCGGCGCAAGGTCGAGTGGGCCCTGGCCGCCGTCGGCGTCGGCATCGTCGGCACGCAGTGGCTGGCCCACACCGCCGACGCCGTCCAGCGGGGCATGCCCCACCCCGACACGCACTGGTACCACGGGCCCTTCGTGGCCCGGTTCATCCAGACCGGTGGCTTCCCCGACCTGGCCGGCCTGGGCCACAGCCCGTCGCAGTGGTTCCCCTTCGACTCGCACCTGGCCCAGGCGCTGGTCGTGATGCCGTTCCACCGCGACTGGCTGGCCCCGGCGCTCAACATGGGCTGGTTCGCCCTCGCCCTCCTCGCCGCCTGGGTCGTCGGCGAGCGGCGGGGGGCCGGGCCGATGGCCCTCTCGGTCACCGCCGTCGGCCTCGGGCTGCCGATCATGGCCGCCACCCAGCCCGGCCAGATGTCGACCGACATCCCGTGCGCCGCCCTCTTCCTCGCCGCGGTGGCCCTCCTGCTCGAGAGCGACCTGCGCCCCGGCCCGCTGGCCCTGGCCGGGGCGGCCACCGGGCTCGGCGTCAGCACCAAGGTCACGATCGCCGTGCCCGTGGCCGCGATGGCCGCCGTGGTGGCGCTGGTGCTGGTGGCCAGGCGGCGCTGGCCGGCGCTGGCCGCCTGGTCCGGCTCGATCGCCCTCACCGGGACGTTCTGGTACGTCCGCAACTGGATCATCTCGGGGAACCCGCTGCCCTGGTTCGAGGTGCCGTTCCTGTTCGACCAGGTGGTCATCAGCGAGGGCGACGACCTGGCCCTGGCCACCGCCACCTACAGCCGCCAGGAGTGGGACGCCGTCTACCACCCGGGGCTGGAGCAGGGCTTCGGGCCGGCGTGGCCGGTGCCGATCCTCCTGCTCCTGGTCGGGCTGGTGGTCGGCCTGCGGGGCCGGGGGCTCACCGAGAAGCTGGCCGGCCTCGTGCTCGCCGCCGGGATCGTCGGCTACGTCGTCTCCCCGGTCACCGCCGGGGTGGGGTTCGTCTTCAGCCTCCGCTACATCGGGGCGCCGATCCTGCTGGCCGGGGCGGTGCTGCCGCTCGTCCTGCCGGCCCGGCCGGCGGTGCGGTTGGCGACCGGGATCGCGGCGGTGCCCCTCGTCGTCGCCGGCGCCACCGCCACCCACGAGGAGCGGACCCCGGCCTGGCCCGACGCCACCCCGGTCGCCGTGGCCGCCGCCGTGGTCGGGGTCCTCGTGGTCGCCGCCGCCGTGCTCGCCGTCCGCCGGGGGCTGGTGCGGCCGGTCGCCCTGGTCGCGGTCGGGGCGGTGGCCGTCGTCGCCGTCGGCTGGCCGGTGCAGCGCTACTCGACCGATCACCGCTACGTCGCCGCCGGCCTGCCCACCTCCGACGTGGTCAGCGCGGCGATGCGCGACGTCAGCGGCGCCGACGTCGTCGTCTACGGCACCGCCGAGGCCTACCCGATGATGGGTGTCGACCTCTCCAACGAGGTCGTGCTGGGCGCCACCCCGCCTCCGGGCGAGACGTGGACCTGCCGGCGGTGGCGGGAGGAGCTGGGCGGTCGCTACGACTACGTCGCCGTCGTCACCTTCGGCCTGCTGCCCCTGCCCCGCCCGGCCGACGCCGACCTGGCCACCGACCCCGCCGTCACCGTCGTGGTCCGCGACGGCGAGAGCGCCCTCTACCGCTTGAGCGGCCCCCTCGACCCCACCCTCTGCCCGTAGGCGCGGGCTCCTCGACGTAGGTGCCGACCCCGCCACAGCCGGGGCAGGTGGACAGGGCCGTGACGGCGTCCAGCACGTGATCGAGCCGATCGCTGCGCTGGCGGGCGAGGTCGAGCTGCATCGAGGCCGTGGCGTTGGTCGTCATCCCTTGGAAGGCGTTGCGCTCGGGGAGCGAGATGCCCCGCTGCCACCTCGACGCCCGGGGCGGGGCGGCGAGCGCGCCCGGCACGGTCCAGGTCTCGGCGCAGCGCACGCAGCGGCGCAGCACATCGGGGCGCCGGCGGATCCTCACACCCCCCATCGTCGCCCCATCCGGGGCTTCCTCCTCCCCCATGTCGACTTCGACATGGCATGCTGGTGGGCATGTACGGAGCGTTCCTGCGCCGGGTCCGGGAGTCGCGGGGGATGAGCCAGGGGGACCTGGCCGAGGTCTCGGGGATCGGCCAGCCCAACATCTCCGCCTACGAGAACGACCGCCGCACGCCCAGCCTCGACGTCTTCAACCGCATCCTCGTCTCCTGCGGCTACGAGCTGGCCGCCGACGGGGGCCACACCGTCCTCCACGCCCCGCTCCCTCCCGGGGCCGGCGGCTACCCCTTCGACGACCTCCCGCCCCGCCTCCCCGACGACCCTCCCGACGAGCCCCCGACCGTCCCGCTCGACGCCACCCCGGAGCAGCGGGCGGCGATCCTGACGGCGGTCCTGGAGGTCGCCACCGCCATCGACGCCGGGAAGGCGGCGATGGAGGGCTGATGGACGTCACCATCCTCGCCCTGGAGGTCCATGACGGCTCGACGCCGGATGTCCCGTTCGGCCCCGACGGGGTGCTGCTGCACCCGTGGCGGGCGATGCTGAGGGCTACCAGGGGCGGCGGCGGCTGAGGGGCACGGGCTTGGACCACCAGCGGCCGCTCCAGCGCCAGCGCTGGACGGGGGCCTCGCCGGCGACGGCGGCGCGGGGCCAGGCGCCGTCGATGGCGGCGACGATGGCGGCCGCCTCCTCGTCGGTCGGCGCCGGGGTGATGCCCGACACCGTCACAGCGGCATGTTCCCGTGCTTGCGGGGCGGGAGCTCCTCGCGCTTGGTGCGGAGCATCGACAGGCCCTCGACCAGCTTGCGGCGGGTGTCGGCGGGGTCGATGACGTCGTCGACGTAGCCCCGCTCGGCGGCCACGTACGGGTTGCACCACATCTCGCTGTAGTCGTCGACCAGCTCGGCCTTGCGGGCGTCGGGGTCGGCGGCGTTGGCGATCTCGTTGCGGTGGAGGATCTCGACCGCACCGGTGGCGCCCATGACGGCGAGCTCGGCGTTGGGCCAGGCGAAGGCCAGGTCGGCGCCGATGGACTTGGAGTTCATCACCACGTAGGCGCCGCCGTAGGCCTTGCGGGTGATCACCTGGATGCGGGGCACGGTGGCCTCGCAGTAGGCGTAGAGCAGCTTGGCGCCGTGGCGGATGATGCCACCGTGCTCCTGGCCGACGCCGGGGAGGAAGCCGGGCACGTCGACGAAGGTGACGAGCGGGATGTTGAAGCTGTCGCAGACCCGGACGAACCGGGCCGCCTTCTCCGAGCTGTCGATGTCGAGGACGCCGGCGTAGAACATCGGGTTGTTGCCGACGATGCCGACGGGCTGGCCGTCGATCCGGGCGAAGCCGCAGGTGATCGACTGGGCCCACTGGGCGAAGTACTCGACGTAGTCCTCGTCGTCGACGACCTCCGCGATGACCTTGCGCATGTCGTAGGGCTGGTTCGGGCTGTCGGGGATCATCCCGGCCAGTCCCTCGCACAGGCGCTGGGGGTCGTCGGTGGGGACCGAGCGGGGCGCCTCCTCCATGTTGTTGGCGGGGAGGAACGACAGCAGGTAGCGGACGTCGTCGAGCACGGCCTTGTCGTCGGCCGCGGTGAAGGCGGCGACGCCGGACTTGGCCGAGTGGGCGTGGGCGCCGCCGAGCTCCTGCTGGGTGACGTCCTCGCCGGTCACCGTCTTCACCACGTCGGGGCCGGTGATGAACATGTACGAGGTGTCCTCGACCATGAACACGAAGTCGGTCATGGCCGGGCTGTAGACGGCGCCGCCGGCGCACGGGCCCATGATCACGCTGATCTGCGGGGTGACGCCCGAGGCCTTGACGTTGCGGTAGAAGATCCCGCCGTAGGAGGCCAGGCTGACCGGGCCCTCCTGGATGCGGGCGCCGGCGCCGTCGTTGAGGCCGATGACCGGGGCGCCGACCTTGAG
>DASTYI010000091.1:0-10756 GCA_035765045.1 Iamia sp.
CCTCAGAGATCCAGCGCCACCTCGCCTACGACGGCTTCATCCACTTCTACAATCACCACCGCTCCCACGGCGCACTCGCCTGGGCCACCCCCTACGAGACCCTGAACCGTCTCGCCGGGGACAACCTCCCCGCCGAGCACAGCTAGCTAGCCCGGGGGCGGCGGGGCCGGGACCTCGGGCAGCCGGAAGGTCTGCCCCGGGTGGATCAGGTCGGGGTTGTCCGGGTCGACCAGGACGTCGCGGTTGGCCTCGATCAGGCCCGTCCAGTACGGCGCCACCTCGGCGTCGGTGGGCGCCCGCCCCCACGACCGGGCGAGCGTGGCCTCGGCCACGTGCCAGAGGTGGTCGCCGGGCGCCGACGTCCAGGTCGCCGGGGGTGCCTCCTCCTCGACCGGGGCCCCCTCGACGTCGAGGGTGGCGGTGCCCTCGCCGGCGTCGGGCAGCCGGCGCAGGATCACGTCGTCGCCCTCGGGCAGCCGCTCGAGCACGACCTGGCTGTCGGTGAGGGCGCCGGTCGCCGCCGGGCGGGCGGGCTGGTCGGGGAACAGCTGGGCGGCGGCCAGGGTGGCGGCCGAGGCGGTGATGCCCACCCCGGCCACGGCGCCGAGGATCTTGCGGACGGCCGGGAGGGTGGCCAGGTCGGCCAACCGGACCAGGGCCGGGACGTGGCTGAGGCGGGCCGCCAGGCCGAGGACGGTGACCACCAGCAGGTACCAGGCCAGCGCCAGCCCGATCAGCCGGACGATGGCGACGGCGGCCACCACGGCGTCGCGGTCGTCGAGCCAGAGCTGGAGCGCGGCGCGGTCGAGCAGCGGCGGCGTCGACAGCTGCCCCGACCCCAGCCGGTTGAGCACCAGGATCGTGGCCACCAGGCCGGCGATCCAGAGGCTGCCGACGAGGAGCCGGCGGGTCATGCGGCGACCTCCACGGTGACGGGCTCCTGGCCTGGGCGGTCGGCGACGAGGTCGGCGCAGCCGTCGCCGTCGGGGTCGACGGCCCGCAGGCCGGTGGCGCCGGCGACCCGGGTGGTGGGCTCGACGGTGAGGGCCCGCTCCCAGCGGTCGAAGACGAAGACCTCGCCGGTGCGGGCCCGGAGGGTGGCGACGGTGGCCCGGCCGTCGCAGTCCCAGTCGCCCACGACGGCCACGTCGCCGGGCTCGCCGGCCCGCCAGGTCGTGGCCTCGACGGTGACCCGCTCGCCGTCGACCCGGACCGCCTCGACGCACCCGTCGCCGTCCACGTCCGCCGCCGTCCCCTCGACCGGCGGGCAGGCGGGCGCCGCGGTGGTCGTCGTCGTCGGTGGCGCCGTCGTCGTGGTCGTGGTCGGGACGGCGGTGGTCGTCGGCACCGCCTCGAACGGCGGCTCCGGATCGTCCGGCACCAGCCAGACCGCGGCCCCGACCGTGGCCGCCACCGCGGCCCCGAGCACCACCACCGCCACCCTCCTCCCCGAGCTGGCGATCGGATCCGACGGCTTCCCGGCGGATCCGATCGCCAGTTGCGGGCGAGGGCGGGGGCGAGGGCGCGGGCGGGGGGAGCGGGGTGGGGTGAGGGTGGCGCGGAGGGCGGTGGCCAGCTCGGCGGCGGTGGGGCGGGCGGCGGGGTCGTCGGCCTGGGCCCGGTCGGCCAGGGTGAGCAGGGCGGCCCGGCGGCCGCCGTCGCCCACCCGGGCCCGGCGACGGTCGGGGACGACGGGGCCGTCGTCGGCGGGGGCGACGAGACGGGTGAGCAGGGCGCCGAGGGCGGCGACGTCGTCGGCCGGGTCGGCGGCGGTGGTCCCGGTGGCGTCGGCCAGCCCGGTGAGCACCGCCCGCCCGGCCGGGCCGAGCAGCACGTGGTCGGCGGTCAGCCGGCGGTGGACCACGCCGGCACGGTGGAGGTCGGCCACGGTGGCGGCCACCTGGGCCACCAGGTCGCCGGCGGTCGGCACCGGGAGGCCGGTGACCGTGGCCAGCGAGTGGGGACCGACCCAGGCCAGGTGGAGCTCGTCGGGGCGGACGTCGACCACGACCACGGTGCCCGGGTGGGCCAGGGTGCGGAGCACGGTCGCCTCCCCCCTCAGCCGGTCGGCCGCAGCCGGGTCGGTGGCCCGCTTGACCAGCACCGGGTGCCCGTCGGCGCCGGTGACGACCCGGTGGGTGGTGGGGGAGCGCACGGACCCTCCGTACCCCGCTCGGACCGAGATGACACGAGAGTCACCGTCACTGCTCGAGGTCGGAGGTGGCCCGGGCGGTGACCTCGACGGTGTCGGGGGCGCCCGGGAGGGCCTTGGAGAAGACGGTCTCGACCGCCAGGGTCAGCTCGACCTCGACGGTGGCCTCGGCCACGTCGACCGAGAAGCCGACGATCTCGGCCTCGGGGGCGTTGTCGGCCAGCGAGGCGACGGCGGCCCGGCGGGCCCGGGCCGGGTCGAGGGTGACGGCGCCGCCGTCGTAGAACCCGGCCTCGTCGAAGCCGGCGGCGGCGGCGTCGTTGGCCGCCCCCTGGGCCGCCGTGACCAGCTCGCGCTGGCCCAGGTGGACGGCGGCGAAGTCGACGCAGAAGGCGCCGAGGACCACGAACACGAGCACGGCCGCCGGCATCAGCATCAGCGACGACCCCCGGTCGTCGGTGCGCAGCCGGCGCAGCGTGCTCAACATGCCGACTCGGCATCGAGCCCGGCCCGCAGCCGGTCGATGCGCGTGGTGTGCGACGAGGTCACGTCGAAGGCCTTCCCGAACCCGCCGATCACCGGGATCCTGATGGCCGGGACCGGGTAGCTGGCGGTGTAGGTGACCGAGCCGCAGCGGACGAAGGCGCCCTCGGGCTCGCTCAGATCCATCCGCTCGGGGGTGCGGCCGTAGGCGGCGATGGCGTCCTCGGCGGCGGCGGTGGCCGCCCCCTCGCCGGCCCGCCCGCCCTCGCTCTCGGCGTAGGTCCGCGCCGCCTCCCGGGCCGCCGAGGTGACGGCGAACTTGGCGTCGATCACCCCCCAGGCGTTGACCAGCAGCAGCGTCCCGAAGACGAAGATCAGCACGCAGAAGGGGAGGACCTCGGCGCCGGCGGCGCCCAGCTCGGGGTGGCCGGGCGCCGGGCGCGACCGGGGGCGGTGGGCGAGCCTCATCGCACCCGCTCCACCCGGACCCGCACCGTCTTGTCGATCTCGCCGACCCCGCCGACGTCGGCCCCGGTGAAGATCAGGAAGCTGGGGTTGTCGACCACGATGCGCAGCTCGATCACGTCGTCGCCGAGGGTCCAGTCGAGCTCACGGATGCGGTCGGAGTAGCGGCCGAGGTTCTCGCGCAGGTCGGCCTCGGCCCGGGCCGCCGCCGCCCCCCGATCGCCGTCGGCCACCTCGGCCCGGGCCACCCGCCGGGCGGCGTCGTAGGCGTTGGCGGTGACGGTCGTGTTGGCGTACAGGTTCACGCAGATGTGCACCGCGAACATCAGGAACCCGAGGAAGACGGCGATGGCGGCCGCCGACGTGACGAGGCTCTGGCCCCGCTCGCCGTCGGGGCTGCGGCGGTTCACGACCCGATCTGGTCGACCTGGTTGCTGGTGTTGGTGGAGGCGTTCTGGAACAGGAGCTTGAACGCCCCCCACATCAGGACGCCGAGGAAGGCCATGATCAGCACGACGATGGCGGCCGAGATCACGCCCTCGCCCCGGTCGTCGGTGGCCATCCGGTGGCGGTGGTGGACCAGCTGGGAGCGGACCCAGGTGTAGGCCACGAGGCTGGTGTGGTCGATGGTGTGCATGGGGGATGCCTCCAGGGGGCGGGGGTGATCAGGATCCGGAGAAGAGGGTCAGGGCCTGGGTGAACGGCACGGCCAGGAAGATCACTCCGGGGACAAGGGTTGCCACCGTGACCGGGATCCACACCTGCTGGCCCCGTCGCTCGATCCGCTCGATCAGCTCGCGGTGGACGTCGCGGCGGATGGCCCGGGCCTCCTCGCTGATGAGCCGGCCCAGGTCCGAGGCCTCGCGGTTGAGGGCGAGGACGTGGACCAGGCGGTCGACGGCGTCGACGTCGGCCAGCGCCGCCCACTCGCGCAGGGCCTCGGTCTCGCTCAGGCCCTGGCGGATGCGGCTGATGACCCGGGTCAGGTCGCGGGCGCAGGCCCCGTTCGACCGCTGCGCCACGCGGGCCAGGGCGCCCGAGAGCGAGTACCCGGCCGAGAGCAGCAGGCCGATCTGCTCGCTGACGACCGGCAGCTCGAGGAAGAGGCTGCGCTGCCAGCGCTTCGACGCCGAGGAGATCTGCTGCTCGAGCAGGAGGAAGGCCAGCAGCGGCGAGCCGAAGGTGAGCAGGACGCCGATCGGGAGCGGGAGGCCGACCGCCACCGAGGCCAGGGCGCCGAGCCCGAAGCCGGCGACGACCCACCCGAGCTGGCGGACCCGGAAGGCGGTGACGTCGAGCGGGGAGTGGATGCGGGCCAGCCGGACGCTCAGGTCCTCGCTGACGCCGAACAGCCGGGCGACCTGCTCGCCGACGTTGCGCGACACCGGGGCGATCACGTCGCGGAAGCTCTCGACCGAGAGGAGCCCGCCCCCCTTGCCCGGCGCCAGCCCGCCCGGGGTGTAGGGCCGGAGCCGCTCGGTCAGGGGCCGGCGGGCGAACCAGCGGGTGGTCGACAGCAGCAGCGTGGTGCCGACCCACAGCACCAACCCGGAGAGGATGAAGACCCTCACTGCTCGAACACCCTCTCCTCCTCGGGGAGCCGCATGATCGAGCCGGCCCACATCCAGCAGCCGATGATCATGGCGATCGCCACCAGCACGGCCAGCTGGCCACCGGGCGAGCTGTAGGCCTCGCGCCCCTCGCCGACCGACACCCCGGCCGCCGCCATCCCCAGCGGGACGACGAGGACGAAGGCCCGGGCGAAGCGGACGCCGGCCTGCTTGGCCCGGGCGTCCTTGCGCCCCTGGACGTCCTGGATGCGGTCCTCGATCAGATCGCGCAGCCGGCTGTCGAGGTCCGACCCGCCGATCTCGTGGGCGACGAGCAGCGTCTCGCAGGTGGCGTCGGCGGTGGGGTCGGCCAGCCGGTCCTTCAGCACGGTGACGGTGCGGGGGAAGTCGGTGGAGATCAGCCACTCGCGGTGCGCCGCCTCGAAGGCCGGGCGCATCTCCTCGGGCCCCCGCCGGCCCACCTCGAACAGCGCCTGCGGCACCGAGCGGCCCAGTGAGCCGGTGAGGATGCGGATCTCCTCGATCATCCGGGGCCACGCCTCCTGGGCCACGGTGCGGCGGACCCGGCGGCGGTTCCGGAAGCTGGCCACCGGGAAGCTGGCGGCGAACACGCCCAGGGCCAGGGCGGGTACCGGGGCGGCGAAGATGGCGTAGCCGAAGGCCGTGCCGACGATGCCGAGCACGCCGACCACGGCGAGGAAGTCGAGCGGGCGGACGTCGTCGAGCCCGGCCTGGACCAGCCAGTCCTGCGGGCCCCGGCGCACCCGGGCCCTCTTGGTGGCCGCCGGGCCGGGGGCGATGCCGGTCCAGCGCAGGGCGACGGCGGTGTAGAGCAGGTGCACGCCGTAGGCCCCGGCCAGGGCGAGGAGCAGGGCGACCAGGGGGCTCATCGCTGGCCGTTCGTCGTCGAGGCGTAGGGGCGGGCGTCGTCGAGGATCGAGCGGATGTCGAAGCCGGCGTCGCGGAAGGGGCGGGCCAGGCGCTGGGGGATCTGGCCGGTCCAGGTGAGGGGGGCGTCGACGCCCTCGCGCCGGAACACCTCGGTGACGGTGAAGGCGTTGCCGTCGGGGCTGGCCGAGAGGTCCTCGACGGTGATCACCTCGGTGACCCGGGGGCCGTCGGGGGTGCGGGCGCAGTGGACGACGACGTCGATGGCCTCGGTGACCAGGCTGTTGAGGGCGGTCAGCGGGAGCTCGTTGTCCGACAGCTGGCAGATGAACCGGAGCCGGGAGAGGGCCTGGCGGGCCGAGCCGGCGTGAATCGTGGTGAACCCCTTGACCCCCGAGGAGAGCGTGAGCAGCAGGGGGAGGGCCTCGCGGTCGCGCACCTCGCCGACGATGGCGACGTCGGGGGCCATGCGGAGGAAGCCGGCGACCAGCCGGCGGAGGTCGACGGCGGCCCGCTCCGGCCGCGCCGCCCGGGTCTGCATCGAGGCCACGTTGGGGAGCGGGATGTCGACCTCGAAGACCTCCTCGGCGGTGACCACCCGCAGCCGCGGGTCGAGCTCGGCGGCGCAGCACGAGAGCATCGTCGTCTTCCCCGACCCCGGGGCCCCGGCGAAGATCACCGAGCTGCCCGAGCGCACCGCGGCCTTGAGGAAGGTGGCGACCGGGGGGTCGAGCATGTCCCGGTCGACCAGCTGGTCGAGGTTGCGGAAGACCACGCCGGTGAACTTCCGGATGTTGACCATGACGTGGCCGCCGCGGGCGATGTCGCCGTGGACGATGTGGAGCCGGGCGCCGTTGTCGAGCTGGGCGTCCTGGAGGCCCTCGGCCGGGTCGAGCTTGCGGTGGGCCCCGGAGGCGTCGTCGATGATCTTGGTGAGGGTCCGCACCACGTGGGCGTCGTCGTGGAAGACCTCGTCGTGGTAGCCCGACGGGCCCACGTGGCGCTTGACGAAGATCTCGTCGGGGGCGTTGATCATCACCTCCCACACGTCGTCGTCCTCCAGCAGCGGGGCGAGGGGGCCGTAGCCGCAGAGGTTGCGGTAGGCCCGCTCGACCACGGTGGCCGGGTCGGACAGGTCGAAGGCCCGCAGGCCGCGCTTGTGGTCGACGGACCACTGCGCCACCTCGTCGTCGATCAGGGCCCGCAGCCGGGCGTTGCCGTCGGCGCTGCCCATGTCGAGGGCGACGCCCTTGGCCCGGTCGAGCACCGCCCGCTCGATCTCCTCCAGCGGCGAGACGTCCACATCGGTCACCCGAGGGCCTCCTCTTCCTCGGCCCAGGACCCGAGCGAGCCGGGGGTGATCGGCACCGGGACCGGGGTGGCCGGGGCGGCCTCGACCGGCGCCCGCGAGAGCATGTCGACCAGGGCCCGCCCGATCGGCTCGGCGACCGACTGCGGGAGCCGGCCGCCGTCGCGGATGATCTCGTCGAGCCCGCGCCGCTCGGCGACGTGGATGGGCCCGACGACGGCGGCGCCGCCGACCCGCGACCCGCTGAGGTCGGCGAAGCTGCGGGTCAGCTCGGCCCGGCCCTTGGCCGAGCGGGCCGAGCGGTTGACGACGGCGAGGATCCGCTCCGGGGGCACGCCGTGGTCGCGCAGCCGGCCGACGGTGCGGACCAGCCCGTGGAGGCCCTTGACCCCCGGCGTGCCGACCACGACGACGGCGTCGGCCCGGGCGGTGACGGTGCGGGCCATGACGTTGCGCTCCTCGACGTCGATCGAGCCGCACTCGGCCTCGCCCTCGAGGTCGTCGTCGATGTCGGCCACGACCACGCCGAAGGCGGCCCGCAGCCCCTGGAGGGCGGCCTCGAAGCTGCGGGGCTTGAGCACGGCCCAGTCCCGGTGGCGGCGCAGCCCGAGCAGAAGGTTGTAGCCCCGGTTGACCACGTCGAAGGTCAGGGCCTGGACCTCGTCGTCGCGGGGCCGATGGCTGCGGTGGGCGTCGACCAGCTCCTGGAGCCCGGGGACGATGTCACGGGCGTCGTGGAGCATCGCCTGGTCGGCGTCGAGGCAGAGGTCGGCCAGCACCGGGCGACCGAGCGGGCCGTCGCCGAGCGCCTGGGCGACGGCCATGGCGAGGGTCGAGGCGCCGCTGCCGCCGCTCCCGGTGACGGCGACGAGGGTGCCGAGCCGGGCGGGCACGTCGGTGGGACCGGCGGCGGCGTCGACGGGCAGGTCGGCGACCGCCCCGATCATCCGGGCGTGCTCGGCCAGGGCGTCGAGCAACGTCTCCCGCCGCAGGTCGGCCGGCAGCACGGCGGCCGCCCCGAGGCCCCGCCAGTCGGGCCCGGCGCCGGGGGCGCTGCCGTCGACCACCAGCACCGCCACCTGCTGGCGGGCGGCGGTGTCGAGCAGGTCGCGGTCGACGGCCCCGGTGGCGGCGTCGACCAGCAGGGCGCTGAAGGGCCGCCCGCTGGTCAGCCGGACCCGCATCTCCTCGGGGGCGATGCACTTGACGAAGTCGGCCGGGATCGACCCGACGGTGGCCCAGCGGGCGACCTCGGTGAACCAGGGCGAGCGGCTGGTGCCCAGCCCGAGCAGGACGTAGCGCTCCGACGCCATCAGCCCCCCGGCTCCTCGTCGGGGGCGGTGGTGGTGGTCGTGGCCTCGTCGCCGGCCGCGGTGTCGGCGTCGAGGTCGGGCTGGTAGGGCCCGGCCACCTCGACGTCCTCGGCGCCGCTGACCCGGATGAGGCTGACCCGGCCCGACGTGGTGGCGTTGACGATGGCGATGCGCTCCTCGGCCGAGGGCACCTGGAGGCGGACGACGACCTGGCCGGCGGCGGCCAGCGACTCGTCCTCCTCGGAGATGCTGACGATCCGGGCCTCGGCGCTGAGGGTGACGGTGGTGGCCGCCGTGTCGGTGCCGTAGGTGGCGAGGACCTGGACGTAGTCGCCCCGGCTGAGCTCGCCGGCGTTGGCGTCGGCCCGGGCCACCGCCACCGAGAAGGTGGGGATCTCGGCATCGGCGCCGGTGGCCAGCCCACCGGCCTGCACCAGCTCACCCTCCGACAGGGGGCCGACGGTGATGGCGCCGATCAGGGCGTCGGGGTCGGAGAAGACCCGGTCGAGCATGCGATCGGGGACCTCGATGGCCACCGCCTCCAGGTCGGCGCGGGTGAGCGTGGTGCCGGCGGCGATGTCGCGGGCGGCGACGTAGTAGCGGGTGCTCGGCCCCCGCCCGGCGCCCGAGACGGCGGCGAAGATGCCGACGGCGGCCACCGCCACCAGCAACCCACCGACCACGGCCCGGCCGCCGGGCAGGCCGCGGCGGGGGCGGATGCGGCGATCGTCGGACCCCTCCCGCGCCGGGGGGCTCGACCCGTTCTCGAGGCGCGGGGTGCGTGTCTGGGTGGCGGCCACGGGGTCCCTTCCGGGTTCGGTGCGACCGCCGGGTCGTACCGCCGGGGATGGGTGGCCAAACCTGGGGCGGGGGCCCCGGTCGACGGGTGATGGAGAGGTGTCGTCGTGCAATGAAGGTGTCGGAGACGTGATCGGGGGTAGGCTCGGGCCCGTGACCGACTCCCCCCGATGGCTCAGCACCGCCGAAGCGGCCAAGCGGCTCGGCATCACACCCCGCACCCTCTACCGCTTCATCGACGGCGGGCAGCTCCCGGCCTACCGGCTGGGCCGGGTGATCCGCCTCCAGGAGCAGGAGGTCGACGCCTTCATCCAGACCTGCCGGATCGAGCCGGGCAGCCTGGAGCACCTCTACCCCGAGGCCGCCGATCAGACGATGGCGAGCTCGGCCACCGAGGCCAGCGGCACGTAGCAGGTCGACTCGGCCAGCCGCAGCGTCGCCACGTCCCGCCCCACCGACCGCAGCTCGCCCGACAGCCCGCTCCCGTCCCGGGCCACGATCAGCACCCGGGGCCGGTCACCGGCGACGGCGGCCACCGCCTCGGCGAAGGCGATGTCGAGCGCCGCGGCCCGCTCGCCCCCGCCGGCCGGGACCCCGTCGGCCCGGATGGTCACGACGGCGTCGAAGGGGAGCAGGACGTCGCCCCCGCCGGCCCGCAGGGCGACGAAGTCCTCGCCCACCGCCCGCACGACGCCCCGGTGGGTGCGGCCGGCGACGCCCTGGACGACGACGGTGGCCGCCCGCTCGGCCAGGTCGAGCAGGACGCCGGCCACGAGCGCCTCCTCGTCGGCCGCCTGGCGCAGCCAGCGCTCCCGGGCCCGGGCCGCGGCGGCGGCGTCGGCCCGCTGCTCGGCCAGCCAGCGGGTGATGTCGCCGACCAGATCGGGTGCGTCCTCGCTCACCGGTCGGAACCTAGGCCCTGATTGCAAGCGGACGTCGGCCTTCGCTTCGGTACGCTCGACCGTGGCGTGCCGGACCGACCGGGCGTCGAGGTTCCGGAGGATCGTTGGCGTCCACGCAGGTGAAGATCGAGGTCCCGGGCAACCACCTGATGGCGCCGCTCCTCGGTCCGCACGACGAGCACCTCCGTCTGATCGAGGCCGCCTTCCCCGGCACCCGGGTGATCGTGCGGGGCAACGAGGTGGCCATCGACGGTGACGACGCCGGCGAGGTGGCCCGCCTGGTCGACGAGCTGGTCACCCTCGTCCAGCGGGGCGAGCTGCTGGAGCCGGCGACGCTGGGCCGCACCATCGACATGGTCCGGGCCCACGAGAGCCCTTCGGAGGTGCTCACCGCCGAGGTGCTGCGGGCCGGGCGGGGCAAGAGCGTCAAGCCCAAGTCGGCCGGCCAGAAGCGCTACGTCGACGCCATCGCCGCCAACATCGTCACCTTCGGGCTGGGGCCGGCCGGCACCGGCAAGTCGTGGCTGGCGGTGGCCATGGCCGTCCAGGCCCTCCAGGCCAAGCAGGTCGACCGCATCATCCTCACCCGGCCGGCGGTCGAGGCGGGCGAGCGGCTCGGCTTCCTGCCCGGCGACCTGATGGCCAAGGTCGACCCCTACCTGCGGCCGCTCTACGACGCCCTCCACGACATGGTCGGCACCGAGGGCAGCCAGCGGCTGCTGGAGCGGGGCGCCGTCGAGGTGGCGCCGCTGGCGTTCATGCGGGGCCGCACGCTCAACCAGAGCTTCATCATCCTCGACGAGGCCCAGAACACCTCGCCCGAGCAGATGAAGATGTTCCTCACCCGCATCGGCTTCGGCAGCCGGGCCGTCGTC
>DASTYI010000092.1:0-32260 GCA_035765045.1 Iamia sp.
CACGGGTGGCGGCGGCCTGGCCGTAGGGGACGATCTCGTCGAGCAGCCCGTGGTACTGGAACACGGGCGCGGCCGGGCGGGTGCCGCCGAGCCGGCTGGAGCGGAGCCGGGTGCGCCAGGCCTGGTCGGCCAGGGGGTCGCGGGTGACGTAGTCGGACCGCTCGGTGAAGGCGGTGGAGACGAGCGTGGTCGCGCCGTCGACGCTGGCCAGGCAGAGCGACCCGGCCCGGGCGATCAGGTCGCGGCCGCGCCGGTTGAGGTACGACTCGAGGCGGAGCTCGGGGTACGCGGCGTCGAAACCGACCGCCGCCATGAGGGCGAGGGCCACCGCGGCGCTGCCGTCGACGAAGTTGGCGGTGGCGATCAGGTCGCCGGGGACGCCACCGGCGGCGATGCCCGCCACCCGCAGACCGGGGGCGTAGGTCGGGGCCAGCTCGCCGGCCCACCCGGCGGCCCCGCCGCCCTGCGAGTAGCCCATGATGCCGACCGGGCCGGTGGGCGAGAGCCCGGTGCCCGGCAGCCGTTGCGCCGCCCGGGCGGCGTCGAGGACCGCCCGACCCTGCGCCGGGCCGACGGTGTAGGTGTGGGTGCCGGGGGTCCCGAGGCCCTGGTAGTCGGTGACGGCGACGGCCCACCCGCGGGCCAGGGCGGAGGCGACGAACGGGCCCTCGTAGTCGCGCCCCTGGGCGAGGGTGTGGCTCGGGGCGCACGGGTCGCCGAGGCCCCGGGTGCCGACGGCGTAGGTGACGAGCGGGCGCGGGCCCGGCCCGGTCCAGGCCGTCGTCGGCACGAGGACGGTGCCCGAGGTGGCGATCGCCCGCCCCCGGGCGTCCTCGGAGCGGTAGAGCACCTGCCAGGACCGCACGCCCGGCACCGGGGTGCGGCCCACCGGGTCGAGGGTGAAGGTGCTCGGCCGGCTGCGGATCACGGTGCCGGGCCCGCCGGCGGGCAGCGGTCGGGGCGGAGTGTAGAAGGCATCCTGGTCGGGGGTGGGCTGGCAGGCCGTGGCCCCCAGCAGGGCCAGGGCGGCGACGGCCAGGGCTGCGGCACGGGTGCGCATGACCGGCGTCCTTCGACGTGCGGGGGCGACCTCCTAGGGGTGGTCGGCGCCGAGCACGGCCCACGCCCCCCGCTGGAAGCGGCGGAGGAGGGGGACGAGCCGGGCCAGGAACATCACGCCGATGGCGGCCCACAGCCAGCCGATGCCGACGTCGAGCACGGCGACGGCCACGGCGCAGGGGGCGTAGGCGAGCAGCACCCCGACCATCGCCCGGGCCAGGTAGCGCAGGTCGCCGGCGCCGATCAGGATCCCGTCGAGGGCGAACACGATCCCCGCCGGCACCTGGAGCACCGCCACCCACAGCAGGAGGTCGGCGGTCAGGGCCTCGACGGCGGCGTCGTCGGTGAAGACCCCGGCCAGCGGGTGGCGGACCAGGACGAGCAGCACCCCGGTGACCACGCCGGCGCCGGCGCCCCAGGCCAGGATGCGCCGCCCGGTCCCCCGGGCCCGGGCCGCGGCCCCGGCGCCGAGGTCGGTGCCGACCAGCGACTGGCCGGCGATGGCGAGGGCGTCGAGCGCCAGCGACAGGAAGGCCAGGACCTCGAAGGCGACCTGGTGGGCGGCGAGGGGGACGACGCCGAGCCGGGCGGCGACGGCCGTCGACCCGCCGAGCGCCAGGCGCAGGGCGGCGGTGCGGATCAGCAGGTCGCGCCCGATCGTCGCCAGCCGGCGCAGGGCGGCCCGGTCGGGGCGCAGCCCGGCCCCGTGGCGGCGGGCGCCGGCGACCACCTTGGCCAGGTAGACGGCGCCGCCCCCGGTCTGGGCCAGCACGGTGGCCAGCGCCGAGGCCCCGATGCCCCGGTCGAAGCCCTCGATCAGCACGACCTGGATGACGAGGTTGGCGACGGCGGTGGAGCCGGCGACGACCAGCGGCGTGCGGGCGTCCTGGATCCCCCGCAGGTAGCCGGTGCCGGCCATGGTCACCAGCAGGCCGGGCAGGCCGAGGAGCGAGATCCGCAGGTAGACCCAGGCGTGCCCGGCGACCTCGCCCTCGGCGCCGAGCAGGGCGATCAGGGGCCGGCCGGCGGCGAGGAGCACGAGCCCGGCCCCGACGGCCAGCCCGGCCGCCAGCCACAGCCCCTGGACGGCGAGGTGGGCGGCGCCCCGGTCGTCGCCCGCCCCGATGCGCCGGGCCACCGCCCCGGTCGTCCCGTAGGCGAGGAAGATGAAGGCGGTGTAGCCGGTGAGGAGGATGGTCGAGGCCACCCCCAGCCCGCCGAGGTGCGGGGTGCCGAGGTGCCCGACGATGGCGGTGTCGGCCAGGACGTAGAGCGGCTCGGCCACCAGGGCCCCCAGCGCCGGCACCGCCAGCCGCAGGATCGCCCGGGCCGACGCCGGCGCCTCGTCGACCGCTTCCATGGCGCCCTCCCTAGCCGAACTCGGTGGGATCGGTGACACTCCGGTGTCACGGATCCCACCGAGTTCGGGGGGTGGGGGTGGGGGTCAGTCGACGTCGGTGCGGGTGAGGAGCCAGGTGGTGAGGGCGACCGCCACCAGGGCGACGGCCGGGGGGACGAGGATGCCCGAGGCCATGGTCAGGGTCCCGAGGCGGAGGCCGACACCGGTGGCCTGCGAGAGGATCGACGCCGTGTAGGCCCGCAGCGAGAGGGTGGCGGCGGCGTCGCTGGCGGTGGCGACGAAGCCCTCCCACACGAGGATGTAGGCGATGCCCCACACCAGGGCCCGGCGGAAGCGCAGGCCGAGGGCGGTGAACAGCCCGCAGTAGCCGACGGTTCCCACGGCGGTGGCGAGGGCGGTGGCCCACACCAGCTCGGCGCCGGCGCCGGTGGCGGCGGCGGCGAGGGTCAGGGGGACGAGGGCGAGCGGGAGGGCGACGGTGATCGACGCCAGGGTGGCGGCCAGGGCCAGCCAGCCCCGGTGCACCGGCGTGAGCCAGACGTAGACGAGGGTGCGGTCGTCGACCATGTCGCCCAGCGAGGAGCTGGCGAACATCAGGGCGCCCACCGGGACGATGGTGGTGAAGGCCACGGCGTTGATCAGCTCGGTGCCGTCGATGGTGGGCGAGCTCGACCCGGCCCGCACGGCCAGGCCCACCAGGGCGGCCAGCAGCCCGAGCCCGACGACGACGGCGGCCCGGCCCCACGTCAGCTGGTGGCGGAGCACCAGCCGGTAGAGCCGGAGGAAGCTGCCCCGCGGGGTGCCGCCGGCCATCAGCGGCCCACCAGGTAGCGGAAGACGCTGTCGAGGTCGTCGTCGAGCGGGATGACCTCCCACAGCCGGGCGCCGGCGTCCTGGGCGACCGTCGCCACCGTCGCCCGCAGCTCGTGGACCCGGTCGGTCTCGACCACAACGGTGTCGACGTCGACCACGTCGAGCCCGACGATCGTGCGGGCCGCCAGCAGCCGCCCGGCGACCTCCTGGGGCCGGTCGGTGCGGATGCGGATGCGGTGCGGCCGGTCGTCCATCAGGTCGCGGATGGCCCGGAAGTCGCCCTCGGCGGCCAGCCGGCCCTGGACGATCACCAGCACGTCGGAGCCGAACCGCTCGACCTCCTCGAGCACGTGGCTCGACACCACGACGCAGCAGCCCTGGTCGCCGAGGGCGTGGAAGAGGTCGGTCATGTGGCGGCGCTGGCGGGGGTCGAGCCCGGTGAGCGGCTCGTCGAGCACGATGACCGACGGGCGGTGGACGATGGCCTGGGCCACCTTCACCCGCTGGCGCATGCCCCGGGAGTAGGTCGGGAGCGGGCGGGGGTCGGCGGGGTCGAGCTCGACGGCCCCGAGGGCCCACGCCGCGGCCGCCGCCGGCTCGTCGACGCCCCGCAGCCCGGCGCACATCTCGACCAGGCCGAAGGCGGTCAGCCGGTCGAACACCGTCTCCTGCTGGGGGACGAGGCCGAGGTGGCGGTGGACCTCGACGTCGCGGCGCGGGTCGCGCCCGAGGATCCGCACCGTGCCCCGGGCCGGGGCGACCAGCCCGCACAGCAGGCGCAGCAGGGTCGACTTGCCGGCCCCGTTCGGCCCGAGCAGGGCGGTGACCCCCGGTCCGAGCGTGAAGCTGACCTCGGACACCGCCACCACGTCGCCGAACCAGCGGGTGCAACCGTCGACCGCGACCATCGGCGCCGTCATCGGGTCACCTGGAGCAGGCGGTAGCGGAGGTGGGTGACGCCGAGGCCGAGCGCCGTCCACGCCGCCAGCCCGCCGAGGGCGGCAGGGAGCCCGAGGCCGGGGATGCTGGCCCGCTCGCCGTGGACCAGCTCGACCAGCCCGAAGGGTCCCGACAGCAGGCTGAGGCCCTGGAGCGAGCCGGGCAGGTCGCTCTCCTCGACCAGGACGGTGATGAACGCCGAGACGACGACCATCAGCAGGAGCAGGGCGGCGGTGGCGAAGGCCTTGCGGTCGGTCAGGCTCGACACGCCCAGCCCCACCGCCGTGTACAGCAGGGCGAGGAGCAGCCCCGAGACGATGATGCGGACGAAGGTGGCGGCCACGCCCCCCGGCCCGTCGGGCCCCACGCCCTGGAGCACGTAGGCGACGAGCATCAGCAGCGTCGGCCCCACGGTGATCAGCGAGATGACCGAGAACGTGGCCAGGGCCTTGGCCCCGAGGTAGGTGTCCCGCGACAGCGGCGAGGCGAGGTAGATGCCGAGCATGCCGGTGCGCCGGTCGGTGCAGAGGATCTCGGGCCCCACGAAGGAGACGAAGAGGAGGACGGCGGCCTGGATGAACGGGAAGTACTCGCCGAAGGTGGGGAGGTCGAGCTCGCCCACCTCGCGGGCGTCGGGGATCAGCGCCACCACGCCGACGAAGACGATGGCGGGCACGTAGGAGATGGCCACCGACGCCAGCGGGAGCACCTTGGCCCACGCCGAGCGGCGGATGCCGAGCGCCCGCTGGACGCTCTGGAGCCAGACGGTGGCGACCGCCCCCCGCACGCCGGTGCGCGGCCCCCGGTAGGGCCGGTACCCGCGGTCGAGGATGCGGGCCGTCGGGCCGCCCGGCGGGGGTCCCTCGGTCATCGCCAGCTCTCCTCGGCGGCGGCCTGCCCGCCGACCAGGCCGGAGGCGAGGAAGACCTCCTCGAGCGAGCGCCGGCGGGGCTCGAGCCGGCGGACGGCGAGCCCGGTGGCGACCAGGGCGTCGCGCACGACGTCGAAGACCTCGTCGCCGGTGCCGGCGACGACCAGCCGGTCGCCGGCCCGCTCGACGGCGTGGCCCCGGCCCTCGACGGCGGCGACGAAGGCGGCCGGGTCGCCCGCCGGCTCGACCACGACGCCGCCGGTGCTCGACGCCTGGAGGTCGGCCAGGCTCCCGCTGCCGACGACCCGGCCGGCGTGGAGGATGACGGCGCCGTCGGCCACCCGCTCGACCTCGTCGAGGACGTGGCTCGACAGCACGACGTGGATGCCGAACTCGCTGCCGACGCGGCGGATCAGGGCGAGCATGTCGTCGCGCTGGACCGGGTCGAGGCCCTCGGTCGGCTCGTCGAGCAGCACCAGCACGGGGTCGTGGACGATGGCCTGGGCCAGCTTCACCCGCTGGCGCTGGCCGGTCGACATCGTGCCGAGGGGGCGGGTGCGCTCCTCGCCCAGGCCGAGCTGCCAGAGGACGTCGGAGGCCCGGCCGGTGGCCTCCCGGCGGGGCAGGCCGTGAAGCTCGCCGACGTGGCGGACGAAGTCGACGGCCTTGACGTCGGGGGGCAGCGAGTGGTGCTCGGGGGAGTAGCCGACCCGGGCCCGGACCTCGGGCCCGGCCCGGGTCGGGTCGAGGCCGAGGACCTCGATCGCGCCGTCGTCGGGGGCGTGGAGCCCGAGCAGCAGGCCGAGGAGGGTCGTCTTGCCCGAGCCGTTGGCGCCCAGGAGCCCGGTGACGCCGGGGCCGATCTCGACGTCGGCGCCGGCCAGGGCCAGGGTGCCGCCCCAGCGCTTGACCACGCCCCGGGTGCGGATGACGGCCCCGCCCGGGGCGGCCCCGGGGGTCGAGGGGCCGGCGGCGGTGGCGACGGGCACGGTCGGACCCTAGGGCGCGGGGCGCCGGCCGGAGGGTCGCTCAGGCGGCCCGGCGGGTGCGGGCGCCGAGCTCGGCCAGGGCGACCCGGGCGGTGGCGTCGTCGACGTCGAAGGCCTCGGCCACCTCCCACGGCTCGACGTGGAGGCCGAGCCCGTGGCGCTGCTCGAGGAGGCGCCGGAGGGCGGGAGCGGGGACCAGCCGGCGGGCCACCTCGCGCACCACCTCGGCCTCGTCGCGGGCGACGATCACGTCGAGCGCCTCGGGCAGCCCGGGGGCGTCGCAGCCGCCGCCTCGCTCCTCGTGGATCAGCTCGTGGGCCAGGGCCACCCGTCGGGAGCGTCGATCGAGGGCCGGGTCGATGACGACGACGGCCAGCCCGGGGCCGAGCACGAGCATGCCCCCGCCGAGCAGCCCGGCCTCCGGGTCGAGCCTCAGCTCGACGTGCGGCCGGGCCCGGAGGGCGGCCCACGGGTTCCAGCGGCCCTCGGCGTCCCACTCCGGGGCGGGTGCCGGCCGCCGGGACCGCCGGGGGTGCCCGGGGCGCGCCGCAGCGGTCGCCGGGAGGGCTGCGCCGGGCACCGGAGCGACCGCCTCAGACGCTGCTGGCCCCGTCCCGCAGGCCCCTGATGTAGGCCTCCAGACGGTCCATCTGCGCTGGTGTGAGGTCTCTGATGCGCCGGTCGAGGGCGGCCACGCGCATCTCCATGGCCTCGTCGAGGGTCTTGGGCTCGGCCCGGGCGACGAGGGCGGCGGACAGGTCGGTGGGCTCCATGCCGAGCGCCTCGGCGAGGGCCGGGAGCAGCTTCACCCGGGGCTGGGTCTCGCCCGTGAGCCACTTCGACACCGTCTGCTGGCTGACGCCGAGCTGGTCGGCCAGCGCTGCCTGGCTGAGCCGCAGCGCCCGCAGCTCGGTGCGCAGGCGATCGGCGAAGAGGGAGCGGTCGGGTGCGGGCACCGTCGCAGTGTTCCACGCCTGCCAGTGGTGAACCGTCAGATCTCGGGGAATGTCGTGAAGGACACCCGAGCAACGAGTGTCGCAACCCGCCGAAACGGGTAAGATGGCGGCCGGCTGCACCACGGAACCGAACCGACCCCCTCGAAGGATGCCACGATGCAACCGACCGTTCCTGCCGCCCCGCGGGTCCCCCTGCACGAATGGGGCGCCCGTGTGGCCCAGGCGCGACGCTCCCTGGGCCTCAGCCAGTCGCAGCTCGCGCAGGCCAGCTCCGTCACGCAGCAGACCATCAGCAAGGTCGAACGGGGCACGGTGTGCCCCCACGACACGCTCAAGCTCCGGCTCGCCATCGCCCTCGGCCAGCCCCCCGCCCACCTGTTCCCCTGGCCCCCGGTGACGATCGAGGACCCGGCCTACCGCCGTCTCGGCGCCTGAGGCGGCGCTCGGACCTACTGTGTCCGGGTCCTCCGGCGCCGCGCCGGACGGGTCGTCCGGAGCACGGAGGTGGCGATGTCGATGTGGATCGTGGCGGCCGGGGGGCCGGTCTCGGAGAGCACGGTCGCCTGGGTGCTCGTCGACATCGCCATCATCGTGGTGGTGGCCCGGCTGGTCGGGGCCCTGTTCCGCCGGATCGGGCAGCCGCCGGTGGTGGGCGAGATCCTGGCCGGCCTGGCCCTCGGGCCCCTCGTGCTCGGCTCGGGCACGGTCACCGACCTGCTCGGGCTCGACCGGAGCCTGAGCGACACCCTCTTCCCGGCCGAGGCCCGGCCCTTCCTCAAGGTGCTGGCCGAGATCGGCCTGATCATCTTCATGTTCGTGGTCGGCCTCGAGCTCGACATGAAGCTGATCCGGGGCAAGGAGCGGCTGGCGGCCGGGGTCTCGCTCACCTCGGTCCTCCTGCCGTTCTCGCTCGGCTTCGGCCTGGCCTGGCTGGTCCACGACCGCTACGAGCCGCCCGGGTTCGACGACTTCCTGCCCTTCGGCCTGTTCGTCGGGGCCTCGATGTCGGTGACGGCGTTCCCGGTGCTGGCCCGCATCCTCAACGAGCGGAGGATGCAGGGCACGGCGGTGGGCGCGGTCACCCTGGCCTGCGCCGCCATCGACGACATCCTGGCCTGGTCGCTGCTCGCCCTGGTGCTGGCGGTGGTCGAGTCGGCCGCCGGCGAGGGCGGGGGCAACCCCCTGGTCCACCTGCTCCGGGTGATGGGGCTCACCGTCGCCTTCGGCGTGTTCATGTCCGTCGCCGTCAAGCCGGTGCTGGCCCGGATCAACGACCGGGTGAAGCGGGCCGGCGGGGCCCTGCCGCCCGACGCCCTGGCCGCCGTGCTCGTGATGCTGCTGGCCGCCTCGTGGTGCACCTCGAAGATCGGCATCCACTCGATCTTCGGTGCCTTCATGCTCGGCGTCGTGTTCCCCCGTGACGGCGCCGAGGACTTCACCCACGCCGTGCTCGACCGGATCGAGAGCGTGGCCGTCCTGCTCCTGCTGCCGCTGTTCTTCATCGTCACCGGGCTCAACGCCCAGGTCGGCGAGGACATCTCGCCCGGCAGCTTCGTGGGCATCCTGCTGGCGGTGGTGGTGGTCGCCTGCGTCGGCAAGTTCGCCGGGGCCACCGTGGCCGGGCGCATCCAGGGCATGTCGTGGCGGCGGTCGGCCGCCATCGGGACGCTGATGAACACCCGGGGCCTGACCGAGCTGGTGCTGCTCTCGATCGGCCTGGAGAAGGGCGTCCTCGACCCGACGCTGTTCACCGCCCTGGTGCTGATGGCCATCATCACCACGGTCATGACCTCGCCGCTGCTCAAGCGGATCTACCCGGACCGGATGGTCGAGCACGACATCGCCGAGGCCGAGCGGGCCGCCCTGGGCGACGCCATCGCCTTCCGCCTCCTGGTCGCCATCGACGACCCGGAGCGGGCCGGCCCGCTGGTCGACCTGGCCTGCGGCATCGCCCGCTCGCAGCTGCCGGCCGAGGTCGTCCTGACCAACTTCGAGGAGCAGCCGGCCGACACCGGGGCCCGCGAGCTGTCGAGCTTCCTCGACACCATCGCCGGCGAGCTCGACACCATGCGGGGGCTGGAGGAGCGGGTCCGGGCCCAGGGCCTCTCGGTCCAGAGCTTCTCGCAGCGGACGACCTCGCTGGCGACCGACATCGCCGCCCAGGCCACCCGGATGGGGGCCCGGCTCGTCGTGGTCGGCGACCGGCGCGACGACCCGGCCTGGGTCGCCACCGTCGGCGCCCTCGTGGCCCGCGCCCCGGCCGACGTGGCCGTGGTGGTCGCCCCGCTGCCCCGGGTCGGCGTCGCCGCCGAGGCGACGGGGGCCCCGGTGGTCGAGGTGGGCGAGGGCCCGGCCGGGCTGGCCGCCCTCGAGTACGGGGTGCGCCTGGCCGTCCCCGACGGCGCCGGCCCCACCGTCGTCGGCCTCGGCGCCGCCGGGCGGGCGGCCAAGCGGTTCGGCGCCGTGGTCGAGCGGCTGCGGGCCCTGGGCCTGGACGCCCGGACCGAGGCCGACGGGCTCGACACCCCCGAGGGGGCGGCGCTGGCCGGCGGGGCGGCGGTGGTCGTCCGGCCCTTCGCCGGGCCCCCGGGCCTCGAGCCGGTCGAGCGGGCCCGCCCCGACGCCGAGCGCTTCGGCCGGCCGGTGGTGCTCGTCGCCCCCGACCCCAACCAGCTCGAGCGCTCCGGCCTCGACACCCTCCTGGCCGAGGCCGCCCCGGTCACCTGACCGGGGCGACCCGAGCGGTCAGCGGACGAGGCTGGACTCGAAGACGGCGCTGCGGCGGCCGAGGGCCACGCGCATGCCGGGGGTGAGGACGACGCTCTGGCCCTCGGGGATCGGGACCCACTGCTGGCCGTTCTCGTCCCAGACGAACGAGCCGTTGGTGCCCGACAGGTTGACCAGGTGGACGTCCCAGTCGACCAGCCGGAGCTCGGCGTGGGCCCGCGAGATCGACCGCTCGGGGTCGTCGACGGGCAGCGGCAGGGCCAGGCCCTGCTGGACCAGCTCGCTCACGTCGGGCTGACGGCCGACGACGTAGTCGGTCGACAGCGAGAAGGTGGCGCCGTCCTCGAACACCATGACCCCGAGCGGGGGACGCGGCCCCTGGGTGAGGATCTGGGTGTTCTGCACCATCGAGATGCCGCACGACGAGCAGAACCGCGAGCGGGGGTCGTTGAAGTGGCCCCGGGAGCAGATGACGCCCTGGACCTGGACCTCGCTGGTGACGTTGGCGTCGGGCTGGCGGACCTCGGAGGGGTCGAGCTCGACGGGCAGGGCCTCGCGGCTCTCGGGCTCCTCGTCGTCGAGGGCGCCCAGCAGCTGCGACGTGAACTCGGCCGGCGGGGCCGCTTCGGGGGGCGGGGCCGCCTCGGCCGGCGGGGCCGCCTCGGGGGGCGGCGTGCCGGCCTCGGCGGCGGCGACGGCGGCGGCCGCCTCGGCCGCGGTGACCGCCTGGGTGGCGGGCTCGGGGAGCGCCTCGGCGGCGGGGGCGTCGTCGTCGGCGATCGGGAGCGACTCCCACGGGGTGGGCTCGACCGGGGCCGACGGCGGGGGCGCGGTGGGCGGGCTGACGGCGCCGGCGGGCGGCGGCGTGGGCGTGCCCGGCGCCTCGGGGGCGGTGCCCCAGCCCGGCTCGGCGTCGATGCCGGGCTCGTCGGCGATGCCCGGCTTGTCGAGCGACGGCCCCGCCGGGGCGGCGGCCGCGGTGGCGTTGGCCGCCTCGGCCGCGGCGACGTCGTCGGCGTCGAAGTCGGCGGTCGACGGCGTCCACGCCTGGGTGGGGGCGTCGAGCCCGGGGGCCGGGGCCTCGGCGGCGGCCGCCTCGGTCGAGGCCGACGACGTGTAGGGGTTGGTCTCGGCGTCGGCCGGGGGCGAGACCGAGGCCTCGGGAGCCGGGGCGGGCTGGGACACGACCTGCATGGCGGCCACGGCGTCGGCCTCCGACGGCGGACCCTCGGCCTCGGCCGGGGCGGGCTCGGGTTCGGGCGCCGGCTCGGGCTCGGGCGCGGGCGTCGACTCGGGCGCCGGTGCCGGCTCGGCGGCCGGCGGGGCCGCGACGGGGGCGTCGGTCGGGGAGGTCAGGGTGGTGATCGAGAAGCCGTTGCCCGGGGCGGTGCCGGCCTGGACGTCGATGTCGAAGACGGGGGCCGGGACCGGGGCGCCGGCCGGGTGGACGGCGATGGTGTGGAACGTGCCCGCCACCTCCCGGTCGATGCCGGTGAACGAGCCCACGCCGCTCAGGGTCTCCTCGGCGCCGTCGCCCAGCAGGTGGACCTCGACCGAGCCGTAGACCTTGACGTAGGTGCCACCGGCCGAGACGGCCACCAGGGCGAAGCCGGGGAGCACCCCGGCGTCGTCACCGGCGACCAGGGCGGCCAGCTCGCGGGCCAGGGCCCGGGCCGGGGTGTCCTCGGTGTGGGCGGCCACGGCGCCGGTGAGGGCTCGGACCTGCTCGGCGGGCGTGCGGGCGGCGACGAACAGCACGGCGCCGGCGGTGCGGGTGACGAGGCCGTCGGCCCCGGGGACGGGGGCGAGGCGCCCTTCGCTCAGCTGCATCAGGCCCTCCCGAGGGCGTCGAGGGCCTCGGCCACGTCGGCGGCGGTGCGGTACCGGGCCGAGAGGTCGGGGTCGAGGCAGCGCCGGATCAGCTCCGCCTCGGCGTCGGACAGGGATGGGTCGAGGGTGGGGGGCGAGGAGAGCACCCGGCGCACCGCCAGCAGCGGGTCGCGGGCGGGGAGCTCGCCGTACATCCCCTTGCCGGTGAGGACCCGGTGGAGGCTCACGCCCAGGGCCCAGATGTCGGTGGCCCGCGAGGCCCGCTCGCCCCGCATGATCGCCGGGTCGAGGTACTCGACCGAGCCGATGGCGCCGAGCCCGGTGATCGTCTGGCCGGGGGCCAGCACCTGCACCAGGCCGAGGTCGGCGAGCTTGGCGCCGTCGTCGGTGAGGAGGATGTTGGCCGGCTTGATGTCGCGGTGGGCGATGCCGGCCTCGTGGAGGTCGTGGGCGGCGCGGGCGGCGGCGGCCACCGCGGCGATCGACTCCTCCCGGCTCAGCTGGGTGGTGGGGTAGGCGAGCGACCCGCCCGGGCAGTACTCCATGGCGTAGTAGCACTGACCCCCCTCCTGGCCGGCGTCGT
Source organism: Iamia sp. (assembly GCA_035765045.1). Classification (GTDB taxonomy): domain Bacteria; phylum Actinomycetota; class Acidimicrobiia; order Acidimicrobiales; family Iamiaceae; genus Iamia. The sequence goes on from DASTYI010000092.1 coordinate 12,128, forward strand.
AGAGGGTCACCAGGTGCGAGGAGCGGACCTTGGCGAAGGTCCGCAGCTCGCGGGTGAGGCGGTGGAAGGCCTCGTCCCCGGCGGCCACCTGGAGCACCTTGACGGCGACGTGCTCGGCGGCGATGCCCAGCCGGGGCGGGGTGGCGGCGAGGTAGTACTTCCCGCTGCTCCCCTCACCGAGGGGCTGGATGAACTGGTAGTCGGCGATGCGATCCATGGGTCCTCGTGTCAGATGATCCGGCCACCGAAGAAGCGCCACCGGACGAAGAAGATCTTCATCGGTCCGTTGGCCGCCAACCAGGTGATGATCCAGGTGGAGAAGAACAGGAAGAGGTAGGCGAGGACCGGCACGTACTGCTCCTTGTCCGGGCCGATGTCCCCGAAGGGGTTGAGGACGGCCACGTGCAGGAGGAGGAAGGTGCTCAGGCACTCGGGGAAGACCGAGAGCAGGTGGAAGAACGCGGGCCAGTCCTTCTCCCACCGGAACTGCATGAGGAAGTGGTACACGGGCTCCCAGAAGAGGCAGCCGAAGACGGCCGTGATCAGCAGGGCCGCCAGCGTCAGCTTGTAGGTCTGGGCGATCGGGTTGAACCCGGGGGCGCTGTCGATGGTGAAGACGAGCTTCAGGCCGTCGTTGGTCGAGATGAGCAGGAACGGCGTGATGACGATCGTCCACAGCAGCCCGACCGTCCCGAGGACGAAGAGCCGGGTCTGGATGCGACCGAGGAGGACGGGGGTCACTTGGGCAGCTCCTTGTTGCGGGCCCACTTGAGCCACTGGGTCGAGCTCCGCACGGGGCCCATCTTCTTGATGAACCCCCGCTCGGCCAGGTCGTCCATGATCCGCACGGCGGCGTACTGGAGGCCGAGGAAGGTGTCGACCCCGGCGAAGTAGCTGCCGAGGGTCATCGTGCCGGCGGCGTACATCGTGCCGGGCCCGCTCTGGGTGCCCTCGACCTCGAAGTTGCGTCCGACCGCCAGTCGGCCGAGCACGTTGCGCTGGGCGCCCGAGTGGTCGAAGAGGTCAGCGTAGAGGCGGTGCTCGCGCACGTCGGACTCGAGCCCGGTGCAGTCGATGATGAAGTGGGCCGGGACCTCCAGGAGGCTCCCGTCGGAGGCCTTCACCTTGGTGACCACCTGGCCCTCGGCGCCGGGCACGACCGAGTCGACCGCGCCGACGTAGGTGCGGTACCAGCCCTCGCGCCGGCCCCGGGCCAGCTGCTCCTGCCAGTTCTTCCGGATCGGCGTGTTGGTGCCGTCGAGGACCTTGTAGAAGTCGCGGCGGGCCTCGCCCTCGAGCTTCTCGAACTTGAACTTGTAGTGGCCCCCCCAGCACGACTTGGGCCAGTTGAAGCCCTGGTAGGCCCAGCCGTCGCCGCCTTTGCGGCGGAGGAAGATGCTCGGCCCGTGCGACCCGGTCACGTAGGTGCGGAAGACGTGGAGGATCTGGGTCTGGAGGCCGTACTGGTCGCGGTCGTCGATCAGGCGCTGGAGGACGCGGGAGGCGACGATGCCGCCACCCCGGATCATCACCAGGCCGGGTCGGCGCTTGAGCTCCTCGTAGACCTGCTCGTGGGGCTCGTAGGCGTTGACCACCCGCACGTAGTCGTCGTAGGTCGAGCGGTACTCCTGGAGGTCCGGGAGGAACTTCACGCCCGGGTAGCCCACCGACACGTGGACGTAGGTCGACCGGAAGGCCACCCGCTTGGTGGCCGACTGGCCCTGCGGTGGGGTGAGGATGGTGAAGTAGCCCCCGCCGTAGCGGCGCCGCACCATGCGGACCTGGCCCTTGACCGTCATGTCGAAGTAGCTCATCCGCGCCGCCTCGCGCTCCATGGCCTCGAAGACCTGGCCCGCCTTGGGCGTGTAGTAGTCGCGGAAGATGGGCTCGGTGCAGACGTTGAAGATCGGGCCGATCTTCTTCTCGGCCCAGGCCTCGCGGAAGGCGTAGCTCGGGAACCCCCACATGTTGTCGGGCATCGACTGGGCGTCGGAGCGGAGCCGCTCCTTGCGGGGCACCTGCGACACCTGGGTGAGGTACTCGTAGGTCTGCCACGGCACGTCGAGGTTGGTGAGGATCCGCATGTGGCTCGTCGGCATGCCGGCGATGCGGAGGTGGTTGGCGAGGACGTAGCTGCCGATGCCGCCGCCGACCGAGACGAGGGGGACGTCGACGATGGGGATGCCGGCGGCTTGGACCATCTCGTCGGTCCAGATGTCGGTGTCGATCAGCTGGGCGTTGAGGTCGCCGGGCTCGGTCGGTCCGGCCGGGTCGGGCATCGGGTCCGACAGCTCGGAGCTGCGGATGCTGATGGTGGAGTTGACGTCGCTCATCTGGTGTTCCTCGTCGCTGGGCCGAGCGGACTGTAGCCCTGGCCCCGGCATCGGTGGTCGGGCTCGGGGAGGGGACCCAGGGTCGATGAAAGGCCCAGGTCACACGGGCAGGTTGGACGCGCGGCGAGCCGCTGCGCGATGCTCTCGGGCGATGTCCGCCGGCACCCTCCTCGTACTCGGGCCCTAGAGCGCACGCCGCCGGCATCTCATCGCGTGCGCTCCTCCGACCTCCCCTCGCGGGGAGGTCGTCGTCGTTTTCAGCCCACGCGCTGACCCCACCCCACCCACCCCGCAGCCCGAGACCCAGGAGACGAGACCGATGGACATGAACGGAGGACAGGCGCTGATCCGTGCCCTCGAGATGGAGGGGACGGAGGTGATGTTCGGCCTTCCCGGTGGTGCCATCCTCCCGGTGTACGACCCGGTGCTCGACTCGACGATCCGTCACATCCTCGTGCGCCACGAGCAGGGCGCCGGGCACATGGCCGAGGGCTACGCCCACGCCACCGGGCGGCCCGGGGTCGCCATGGTCACCAGCGGGCCGGGGGCGACCAACATCGTCACCCCGCTGGCCGACGCCTTCATGGACTCGATCCCGATGGTGGTCATCACCGGGCAGGTCGCCCGGCCGGCCATCGGCACCGATGCCTTCCAGGAGTGCGACATCACCGGCATCACCCAGGCCGTGACCAAGCACAACTTCCTGGTCACCGAGGCCGACGAGATCACCCTCGCCATCCGCCAGGCCTTCCACCTGGCCACCACCGGCCGCCCCGGCCCGGTCCTGGTCGACATCCCCAAGGACATCGTCGACCCGACCAACCCGGCCTCGGCCACCGGCTGGGAGTGGCCCACCGACGACGAGGTGGCCCGGTCGCTGCCCGGCTACCGCCCCGCCACCAGCGGTGACCCCGAGGCCATCGAGCGGGCGGCCGACCTGATCCTCGCCGCCGAGCGGCCGATCCTCTACGTCGGCGGCGGCATCCTCAAGGCCCGCGCCGCCGAGGCCCTGCGGGAGCTGGCCGAGCTGACCCAGATCCGGGTCGTCACCACGCTGATGGCCCGGGGCGCCTTCCCCGACGGCCACGACCTCTGCCTCGGCATGCCGGGCATGCACGGCAACTACACCGCGGTCACGTCGATGCAGCGGTCGGACCTGCTGATCGCCCTCGGCGCCCGCTTCGACGACCGGGTCACCGGCAAGGTCCCGTCGTTCGCCCCCGAGGCCAAGATCATCCACGCCGACATCGACGCCGCCGAGCTGGGCAAGGTCCGCCGCCCCGACGTGCCGATCCACGGCGACTGCCGCCTGATCATCGAGGACCTGGTCGCCGCCCTGCGCCGCCGGCTGGCGAGCGGGGCCGAGACGCCCGACCGCCGGCCGTGGAACAGCCAGATCAGCGGCTGGCAGGAGCGCTACCCGCTGGCCTACGAGCCGCCCGTCGAGGGCGACCAGCTCAAGCCGCAGATGGTGCTGGAGCACCTGCGGGACTCGGTCCCCGAGGACACGATCCTCGCCTCGGGCGTCGGCCAGCACCAGATGTGGGCCAGCCAGTACTGGCGCTTCAACCACCCCTACACCTGGGTCAACTCCGGGGGCCTGGGCACGATGGGCTTCTCGGTCCCGGCCGCTATCGGCGCCAAGGTCGGCCGGCCCGACCGCATGGTGTGGGCCGTCGACGGCGACGGCTGCTTCCAGATGACGGCGCAGGAGCTGGTCACCGCCTCGGCCGAGCGCATCCCGGTCAAGGTGGCGATCCTCAACAACGCCTACCTGGGCATGGTCCGCCAGTGGCAGGAGATGTTCTACGAGGAGCGCTACTCCGAGGTGTACCTGTCGCCCGACCTGCCCGACTACGTGCGCTGGGCCGAGGCCATGGGCTGTGTCGGCATCCGGGTCGAGTCGCCCGAGGAGATCCAGCCGGCGATCGACAAGGCCAACGACATCGACGACCGCCCGGTCGTGGTCGAGTTCCGCACCGACAGCCGGGAGAAGGTCTTCCCGATGGTCCCGGCCGGCAAGTCCAACGACGAGATCCAGGTCCCGCCCTTCCAGGCCGGCCACGGCGTCCAGACCGGCGAGGGGGGCAACTGACCATGAGCCGTCGCGACATGCAGCCGGGCGAGGCCGTCCGCCACCACGTCCTGTCGGTGCTGGTCGAGAACCGCTCGGGCGTGCTGTCTCGGGTGGCGAACCTCTTCGCCCGCCGGGGCTACAACATCGTCTCGCTCGCCGTGGCCCCCACCGAGGACGAGGCCTTCTCCCGCATCACCGTCGTGGTCGACGTCGAGTCGGCGCCGCTGGAGCAGATCGTCAAGCAGCTCGACAAGCTGATCAACGTCGTCGAGATCAGCGAGCTCGACCCCCGCTGGTCGGTCGAGCGCGAGCTGCTCCTCGCCACCGTGGCCGCCACCCCCGACGTCCGCGGCCGGGTGGTCGAGCTGGTCCAGATCTTCGAGGGCCGCATCCTCGCCGTCACCCACGAGGAGCTGACCGTCTCGCTCGAGGGCCACCCCACCAAGGTGGACGACTTCGAGGAGATGCTCCGCCCCTTCGGCATCCGCGAGCTCCAGCGCACCGGGCGCGTCGCCCTGCCCCGCCTCGGCGCCCGCCCCGGCGAGCCCTCGGCCGCCACCGCCTAGATCCCCCCATCGTCCCTGACACACAGAGAGAAGAAGAACCCATGGCCACCGTGTCCTACGAGGCTGACGCCGACCGCTCCCTGATCGCCGACAAGAAGGTGGCGATCCTGGGCTACGGGTCGCAGGGCCACGCCCACGCCCTCAACCTGGCCGACTCCGGCATCGACGTGCGGGTCGGCCTGCGCGACGGCTCCTCGTCGGCGGCCAAGGCCAGCGAGGCCGGCCTCAAGGTGGCCGGCCTTTCCGAGGCCGTGGCCGAGGCCGACATCGTGATGATCCTGCTCCCCGACACCGAGCACGAGGCGGTCTGGAACGACCACATCGCCCCCAACCTCTCCGAGGGCGACACCGTGCTGGTGGCCCACGGCTTCTCGGTCCGCTTCGGCTACATCACCCCGCCCGAGGGCGTCGACATCGCCCTCGTCGCCCCCAAGGGCCCGGGCCACCTGGTGCGCCGCACCTACACCGAGGGCGGCGGCGTGCCGGCCCTGATCGCCGTCCACCAGGACGCCTCGGGCAACGCCCGGGGCACGGCGCTGGCCTACGCCGACGCCATCGGCGGCACCCGGGCCGGCGTGCTCGACACCACCTTCGAGGAGGAGACCGAGACCGACCTCTTCGGCGAGCAGGTCGTCCTCTGCGGTGGCCTCACCGCCCTCGTCCAGGCCGGGTTCGAGACCCTGGTCGAGGCCGGGTACCAGCCCGAGTCGGCCTACTTCGAGTGCCTCCACGAGCTCAAGCTGATCGTCGACCTCATGTACGAGCAGGGCATCGCCGGCATGCGCTACTCGATCTCGACCACCGCCGAGTACGGCGACCTGACCCGGGGCCCCCGCATCATCACCGACACGGTGAAGGCCGAGATGAAGAAGGTCCTGGGCGAGATCCAGAGCGGCCAGTTCGCCGAGGAGTTCGTCGGTGAGATCAAGGGCGGCGGCGCCAGCTTCGAGGCGCTGCGCGAGGCCGGCAAGGCCCACCAGATCGAGCAGGTCGGTGGCCAGCTCCGCTCGATGATGCCGTGGATCTCCGCCGGCAAGACCAAGGTCGAGGACGCCTCCGGCGGCGACTGACCCTTGCCGCGAACCGGTGTCACCACGAGCCGCTGGCGCGCTTCGTGGTGACACCGGTTCGGTTGCTCAGGGGGTGTAGGTGAGGCCGCCGTCGGGGCGGGGGATGCAGCAGTACTCGTCGGCGGCGCCGATGGCGGGGACGACGATCCGGTCGGCCGACCACACGGCGGGGCCGAAGGGCACCGGGTCACCGGGCAGGGCCGGGCCCTGCGACCAGCCGCCGGTGGCGGGCTCGTAGGCCAGCGGGGTGCCGCTGAGGTTGCCCTGCTCGTCGGAGAGCAGCACGACCTGGCTGCCCGTCCAGACCGCCGAGGCGCCGTGGAGCAGGCCGAGGAAGGGGGCAGGGGCGTCGGGGAGCGGGGTCCAGGTCCCGGTGTCGAGGTCGACCAGGGCGGCGTCGGACCGCATGCCGGCGGGCTCGAGGCCGCCCCCGACGAAGAGGTGGGTGCCGGTCCAGGCGGCGGCCGGGTCCCACCGGCGGGCCGGGCCCAGCTCCCACGGGAGCTCCCGCCACGTGTCGGCGGCCGGGTCGTAGGCGAGGATCACGGCGGTGACCGCGGTGGCGTCGATGCTGGTCGGGTCGTCGGGGCGGGACCCGACGGCCACGATCTCGGAGCCGGTCCAGATCGGGTCGGTGGGGAAGTCGGCCCCCGCGGGCGAGGTCGTGCCGGTCGTCCACGTGTCGGTGGCCGGGTCGTAGAGGGCGACCTCGGCGGTCTGCTCCAGCCCGCCGACGCTGTTGAGGAGGACGGCGTGCGAGCCGGTCCAGGCCAGGGCGGGGATGCCGTCCTGGTCGAGGGTCGTGGGCGGCTCGGCCAGGGGCGTCCAGGTGTCGGTGGCCGGGTCGAAGGAGGCCGCCTCGTAGGGCGAGGCGCCGTCGTTGGAGTTGATCGACACGGCGATCACGACCTCGCCGGTCCAGGTCGCGGCCACGTTGCCGGCGTAGAGCGGGGCGTCGGGGACCTCGCGCCAGGTGTCGGTGGCGGTCTGGTAGACGGCGGCATCGGTCCGCTCGAGGGCGCCGTCGGAGCCCTCGACGCCGTTGCCCGCCCACACGAGGACCTCGCCGTCCATGTCGAGGGCGACGTGCTGCCAGCGGCCCGGGATCGGCGCCGTCGCGATCGTGCCCCAGGCGCCGGCCTGCTCCAGCGGCGGCGGGTCGGGCGGGACGAGGGTGGTGGCCGGGGCACTGGTCCCCGTCGGGTCGCTGGCGACGGGGACCTCCTCGGCATCGTCGCCGCCGCCGCTGACCGCCAGGGCGACCCCGGCGGCCAGGACGGCGGCGACGAGCGCTCCCGCCACCCGGATGAGGGCCCCCTGCCGACGCTGGACGACGATGCGCCGCTCGACGGTGGCCAGCAGGTCGGGCGGGGCGTGCACATCCGCCGCCGCCCGGTCGAGCTGCCCACGCAGCTCGGTCTCGTGGTCGATCATCGGTCGTCCTCCTGGAGGGTCGTGCGCAGCCGGGTGAGGGCCCGGTGCGCGTGGGTCTTGACCGCGCCGGGCGAGATGCCCAGCGCCGCCGCGGTGTCGGCCTCGGACAGGTCGTCGAGGAACCGGAGCACGACCACGGCCCGCTGGCGCACCGGCAGGCCGGCCAGGGCGGCGAGGACGCGGTCACGCTCGACCGAGGCGTCCTCGAAGGCCGGGGCCCCGTCCCCACGGAGCCGGCGGGCCCGCTCCCGATCCCGGATCCGCCGGCCCAGCTGGCGCTTCCAGCCGTTGACCACGGCGCGGCGCAGGTAGGCGCCGGGGTCCGCGACCCGGCCCCGGGCCAGGTGGCGGTAGGCCTTGGCGAAGGCGTCGGCCACCAGGTCCTCGGCCACCCGGTCGTCCCCGCACAGGAGGAAGGCGATGCGCAGCAGGCGCTGGTGGTGCCGGGCGAAGAGGGTCGCCAGGTCGGGGCCGGTGTCCACGAGGGGGATGTCGGCCGTCTCCGAGATCTCGGTCATGCACCCCACCCAGATCCCGCAGCACCCGGATCGGTTGACACCGTCGGAGGAGACGACGGCGACGAAAGTTGACCGATCTGGTCGGGTTTGGGGCTAGGGTCCCGGCCATGAGCACCGACTGGGGATTCGAGACCCGCCAGATCCACGCCGGCCAGGAGCCCGACCCGACCACGGGCGCCCGGGCCGTGCCGATCTACCAGACGACGTCGTACCAGTTCCGCGACTCGGCCCACGCCGCCAACCTCTTCGGGCTGGCCGAGGTGGGCAACATCTACACCCGGATCATGAACCCGACCCAGGCCGTGGTCGAGGCCCGGGTGGCGGCGCTGGAGGGGGCGCCCGACACCGCCCTCGGCATCCCCGGGGCCCTGGCCGTGGCCTCGGGCCAGGCCGCCGAGACGCTGTCGATCCTCAACCTGGCCGAGGCCGGGAGCCACATCGTCAGCTCGGCGGCCCTCTACGGCGGCACCTACAACCTGTTCCACTACACGCTGCCGAAGATCGGCATCGAGACCACCTTCATCCAGGACCCCGACGACCTCGACGAGTGGCGGGCCGCCGTCCGCCCGAACACCAAGGCCTTCTTCGGCGAGAGCATCGGCAACCCCCGCAACGACGTCCTCGACATCCGGGGCGTGGCCGACGTGGCCCACGAGGCCGGCGTGCCCCTGATCGTCGACAACACCGTCGCCACCCCCTGGCTGATCCGCCCGTTCGAGCACGGGGCCGACATCGTCGTCCACTCGGCCACCAAGTTCATCGGCGGCCACGGCACGTCGATCGGCGGCATCATCGCCGACGCCGGCAGCTTCGACTTCGGCGCCCACCCCGAGCGGTTCCCGCAGTTCACCGAGCCAGACCCGAGCTACCACGGCCTCCAGTACTGGCCCGCCCTCGGCCCCGGCGCCTACATCCTCAAGGCCCGCGTCCAGCTGCTGCGCGACATCGGCGCCGCCATCAGCCCGTTCAACTCCTTCCTGCTGCTCCAGGGCCTCGAGACCCTCAGCCTGCGGGTCGAGCGCCACAACCAGAACGCGGCGGCGGTGGTCGCCCACCTCGAGGGCCACCCCCAGGTCGAGGCGATCCAGTGGGCCGGGGTGACGTCGAGCCGCTGGCACGAGCGGGCCAAGGAGCTGACCGGCGGCCGGGGCTTCGGCTCGGTGCCCGCCTTCGTGATCGCCGGTGGCAAGGAGGCGGGCCAGCGCTTCGTCGAGGCCCTGACCCTGCACAGCCACGTGGCCAACATCGGCGACGTGCGCAGCCTGGCCATCCACCCGGCGTCGACCACGCACTCGCAGCTGACCGAGGTCGAGCAGACCTCGACCGGTGTGGCCCCCGGCCTGGTCCGGCTGTCGGTCGGGCTGGAGTCGATCGACGACATCCTCGCCGACCTCGACGTCGGCTTCGCCGCCGCCAAGGGCTAGCCCGACGCCGGCCCGCCCGCGATCGCCTCAAGGTGCCTGGCACCTTGAGGCGGTCGCAGCGACGGCGGGCCGGGCCTACGACGGGCCGGCGGTGAAGGACATCCCGGCGTCCCCGGCGGTGAGGGTCAGGCGGTCGCCCGCGATCGAGGTCGACACCTCACCGTCGAGGACGGCGGCGATCGCCGCCTCCACCTCCATGACCTCCTCGGCGCACCGCTCGCGGGTGAGCGTCGGCGGGTCGATCGTGTAGGTGCCCGCCCCGGTGGCGACATAGGTGCCGTTCCCGGTGTTGCAGCCGGTGGCGACCTGGTAGGTCCCGCCGTCGGCGAAGGTCACCGTGGCGGTCACCCCGGCGGGCAGCGACCGGGCGCTCTCGCCGTCGATGATCGTGTCGGCGGTCCACGTCGGCCCGGCCAGGTCCTGCTGCTCGGCGGCGTCGGTGGCCTCGACGTCGACGAGGGTCAGCAGCGTGCGCTCGTGGGTGAGCACGATGCTGTCGGGCGGCCCGTAGGTGAAGCCGGGGCGCAGGGTGAGCGCCTGGAGCAGCCACATCTCCTGCTCCATGATCTCGGGCGAGCAGGCGACCTCGGTGCCACCGAGATCGCTGACCACGAGGAAGGGCCCGTCGAGCGAGTAGCCGCCGGTGAGCCGGTTGCACCCGGTCTCGACGGTGATCTCGTCGTCGGCGAACCCGAGGCGGATGGGCACGCCGGGCAGGAGGGTGCGCTCGGTCTCGCCCTCGAGCGTGGTGGCCTCGAAGGTCCGCCCGTCGATCGGGTCCTCCTCCAGGCCGGTGGTGGCGGTGGCCTCCTCGGACCCGCCGCCGTCGGCGTCGCCGCCGTCGTCCCCGCAGGCGGCGAGGGGCAGGAGGGCCAGGAGGGCGACGAGGAGGGCGGCGGTGCGGCGCATGGCGGCGTGAACCTACTGCGGTCCGTGCCGGTTTCGCAGGCGGGTGACCCCACCCCGAAGGTGTACGAGGAACATCGAGGTTGCACGAGAGGCGAGCGGGGTACGCACCGGGACGTCCGGAACCGCGGAGGAGCACCGTGCCCGACTGGCAGCCGAACTGGAGCGACGTGGTCTTCGACCACGGCGCCGCGACCACCGCCGTCGAGGAGTGCCGGGCCGCCGCCCGCAGCGTCGACGCCGCCCTGACCGGCCTCGCCGGCCTCCCCGCCACCGACCACTGGGTCGGCCGCTACAAGGACGACTGGTCCGACGACCAGGGCCCCACCCGGACCGACCTGACCGGCACGGCCGCCGACCTCCGGGCCCTGGCCCGGGCCATCGAGGCCGCGGCGGGGGAGGCCCGGGCCGAGCAGGCCCACCGCGAGGGCGAGCGCGAGCGCTGGTGGGCCGAGGTCCGGGCCGAGAACGCCGAGGACACCGCCCCGGTGCCGAGCGGACCGGGAGGTCCCCGATGACCACCAGCAGCGCCGACCCGGCCAAGCTCCGCCAGTGGGCCACCGGGGCCGCCGGCATCGTCACCGACCTGGGCACCGCCATCGGCCCGCTCCGCAGCGCCCTCGACGCCTTCCGGTCCTCGGAGGGCTGGCAGGAGTGGCTCGACGCCGTCCCGCCCCACGACGTCGACCTGGCCGCCGGCCGGAGCCGGGTCGACCGCTGGGCCGAGTTCGTCGCCGGGGTGGCCACCGGCTTCGAGCAGGCCGACGCCGGGGCCGCCCCCGGCACCGTCGTCACCGTCGACGACACCGCCCTCGCCCCCCACGTGCCCGACCCGCCGTCGCCGGTCGCCCTGGTCACCGAGGGCGATCGCACGATCCTCGTCGGCACCGACGGCGACGACCACGTCCGGGTCACCGTCGAGGACGGGCAGCTGGTCGTCGAGGTCTTCGACGAGCACGGGAACAGCCTCGGCCGCCGGGTGCTCACCGACGCCGAGGCCGACGGCTTCACCATCCGCAGCGGGGCCGGCGACGACGTCCTCGAGGTCGATCCCGCCGTCACCATCGGGATCACGATCCTGGCCGGCGACGGCAACGACGACGTCGGCCGCCAGGACGGTGACCCCGGCCAGTACTCGACCCGGGTCGGCGGGGGCGGCGACGACGAGATCTACGGCGGCGACGGCGACGACATCCTCGTCGGGGGTGCCGGCGACGACGGCATCTACGGCGGCGAGGGCGACGACGTCATGGACGGCCAGCGCGGCGACGACCACCTCGCCGGCGGCGAGGGCGACGACCAGGTCTACGGCGGCGCCGGGGCCGACGTCGTCCTCGGCCAGGCCGGCGACGACTACCTGGAGGGCGGCACCGGCGAGGACGTGGTCGACGGGGGTGACGGCGACGACGTGACCTCGGGTGGCCGGGGCGACGACACCATCCGGGGCGGCGACGGGAACGACGTCGTCTACGGCGGTGACGGCGACGACGACATCGACGGCGGGGGCGGCTACGACGAGGCCTACACCCAGCCCGAGGACAGCGTCGAGGGCGCCTTGCGGATCGACGTCGAGGTCGACGGGGTCGGGGGCGACGTCTGGATCGAGGACAAGCCCGACTGGATGAGCCAGGCCGCCTACGACGAGTGGCGGGACCGGATCTACGCCGACATCGACCTGCTGGCCGCCTCACCCACCGGCCGGCGGGTGCTGGAGGAGATCAGCCGGGAGGCGGGCGACGACGGCGCCTGGTTCTGGGGCCGGGACGTCATCCGCATCCGCCCCTACTCCTACGACGCCTACCCGCACGCCGGGCCGCACAACTCGATCGGCGGCGAGATCGACGGCGAGCCGGGCGTCGCCTTCGACCCCTACCTCCACTGGGACGGCGGCGGCCCGACCCTCCTCGTCCACGAGCTGGCCCACGCCTACGACACCCAGCGGGGCGAGTGGGCCGACTCCGACAGCCTGGAGGACGCCGGCTTCGAGGACCGGGTCGAGCCCGACGACGAGTACCGCCAGACCCTCCCCGACGGGAGCGAGGCGACCGCCCCGATCCCCGAGGTCAACTCGGTCGGCATCGACCTCGACGGCGACGGCGACCGCGACATGCTCGACGATCACCCCGAGTGGTTCACCGAGAACGAGATCCGCGACGAGATGGGCATCGACAACCGCGACGTCTACTGACCCCCCTCCCTTGCGAACTCGGTGGGATCCGTGACACCGGGGTGTCACGGATCCCACCGAGCTCGGTCAGGTGGGCGACCCCCGGAGCTCGCCCACGACGTGGTCGATGCAGCGGGTGAGGGCGGCGACGTCGTCGGCCTCGATGGCCGGGAAGAGGGCGAAGCGGAGCTGGTTGCGTCCCAGCTTGCGGTAGCTCTCGGTGTCGTGGACGCCGTTGGCCCGGAGCACGGCGGCCACGACGGTGGCGTCGACGTCGTCGGCCAGGTCGACGGTCGCGACCACGTTGCTGCGCAGCTCGGGGTCGGTGACGTAGGGGGTGGCGTGCTCGGAGGCCTCGGCCCACGCGTAGGCGACCCGGGCATTGGCCTCGGTGCGCTGGGCCGCGAAGGCCAGCCCGCCGTTGTCGTTGATCCACTCGACCTGCTGGACGGCGAGGAAGACGGTGGCCAGGGCGGGCGTGTTGTAGGTCTGGTCCTTGCGGCTGTTCTCGAGGGCGATGCCGAGGTCGAGGCTGGCCGGGACCCAGCGGTCGCTGGCGGCGATGCGCTCGATCCGCTCGATGGCGGCGGGCGAGCAGGCCGCCAGCCACAGCCCGCCGTCGGAGGCGAGGCACTTCTGCGGGGCGAAGTAGTAGACGTCGGTGTCGGCCGGGTCGAAGCGGAGCCCGCCGGCGGCCGAGGTGGCGTCGACCAGGACGAGGCTGCCGGGATCGGCGCCCTCGGGGCGGGTGGGGGTGACGGCCACGCCGGTCGAGGTCTCGTTGTGGGTCAGGGCGTAGGCGTCCACGCCCTCGACGGCGGCGAGGGCCGGGGCGCCGCCCGGATCGGCCTTGGCCGTCGACGGCTCACCGAGGTGCGGGGCCGACCGGGTGACCTCGGCGAACTTGCCCGAGAACTCGCCGAAGACCAGGTGGTGGCTGCGCTCCTGGACGACGCCGAACGACAGGGCGTCCCAGAAGGCGGTGGTGCCGCCGTTGCCGAGCAGCACCTCGTAGCCGTCGGGGAGGGCGAACATCTCGGCCAACCCGTTGCGGAGCCGGGCGACCATGAAGCGGACGCCGGGCTGGCGGTGCGAGGTGCCGAGGTACCCGCCCGCCTCGGCGGCCAGGGCCGCCACCGCCTCGGGGCGGACCTTGGACGGGCCGCAGCAGAAGCGCCCGTCGCCGGGCAGCAGGTCGGCGGGGATCGTGATGTCGGGTGGGGTGGAGGCCATCGACGTGCCACGATCGCGTCCGCCCCACCCGCAGGCAAACTCCGAAACCCCCGGTCCCGAGAGGATCCCGATGTCCAGCTCCGCCCCCCGCCGTGTGTCCCGCCGGATCGCCGCCATCACCCCGTCCGCCACCCTGGCCGTCGACACCCAGGCCAAGGCGCTGAAGGCCGCCGGGGAGAACGTCATCGGCTTCGGCGCCGGTGAGCCGGACTTCCCGACGCCCGACCACATCGTCGAGGCCGCCGTCGCCGCCTGCCGCGACCCCAAGAACCACCGCTACTCGGCCGCCGCCGGGCTCCCCGAGCTGCGCACCGCCATCGCCGAGAAGACCGCCCGCGACTCGGGCTACGAGGTCACCGCCGACCAGGTGATCGTCACCAACGGCGGCAAGCACGCCGTCTACAACGCCTTCGCCGCCCTCCTCGACCCGGGCGACGAGGTCCTCCTCCCGGCGCCGTACTGGACGACCTACCCCGAGCCCATCCGCCTGGCCGGGGGCATCCCCGTCGAGGTCTTCGCCCCCGAGTCGGCCGGCTTCCGCGTCACCGTCGACCAGCTGGAGGCGGCCCGCACCGACAACACCAAGGCCCTGGTGTTCGTCTCGCCGTCGAACCCGACCGGCGCCGTCTACCCCCGCGAGGAGGTCGAGGCCATCGGGCGGTGGGCCGCCGAGAACGGCATCTGGGTCGTCACCGACGAGATCTACGAGCACCTGACCTACGACGAGCACGAGTTCCACTCGATCGCCGCCGTCGTCCCCGAGATCGCCGATCGCTGCCTCGTGCTCAACGGCGTGGCCAAGACCTACGCCATGACCGGCTGGCGGGTCGGCTGGATGGTCGGCCCGGTCGACGTGATCAAGGCCACCGCCGGGCTCCAGTCGCACCAGACCTCGAACGTGGCCAACGTCTGCCAGCAGGCCGCCCTGGCCGCCCTGACCGGCGGCCTCGACGACGTGGTCCGCATGCGCGAGTCCTTCGACCGCCGGGGCAAGCGGATGCACGAGCTGCTCGGCGCCATCGAGGGCGTGACCTGCCTCAAGCCGCAGGGCGCCTTCTACGCCTTCCCGTCGTTCGAGGCGATCGTCGAGCGGGGCACCGTCGCCGGCCGCCCGGTCGGCAGCACCGCCGAGCTGGCCACGGTGATCCTCGAGGAGGCGAAGGTGGCCATCGTCCCCGGCGAGGCCTTCGCTGCCCCCGGCTACGCCCGGCTCAGCTTCGCCCTGGGCGACGACGACCTGGGCGAGGGCATCGCCCGCATCGCCGACCTCCTCTCCCGGTGAGCCGCCCATCCCCCCAGCTGGCGATCGGATCCGACGGCCTCCCGGCGGATCCGATCGCCGGTTCGCCGGGGGCGGGGGCGGGGGCGTGAGCCCGGACGGGCGCACCGTCCGGCCCTACGGCACCTGGCCGTCGCCGCTGGCCGTCGAGGACCTCGTCGCCGGGGCCTCGGCGGTCGGCGAGGTCCGGGTCGACGCCGACGACGTCTGGTGGAGCGAGTCGCGCCCGGCCGAGGGCGGGCGCAGCGAGCTGGTCCGCCGCCGGGTCGACGGCACCTCCGCCGACGTCCTCGGGCCCGGCGGCAACGCCCGCACCGGCCTCTACGAGTACGGCGGCGGCGCCTGGTGCGTCGAGAGCGGCGTGGTCGTCTTCGCCTCGTGGGCCGACCAGCGGCTGCACCGGCTGGTCGCCGACGACCCGTCGGCGGCGCCGCTCCCGCTCACCCCGGAGCCGACGTCGCCCCGGGGGCTGCGCTACGGCGACGTGGTGGCCCTCAACCACGGGTGGGTGCTCGCCGTGCGCGAGGCCCACCCGGGCGAGGCCGACGTCCCCCCCGACGCCCCGGAGGCCCGCCACGCCATCGTCGCCGTGCCCACCGACGGCTCGGCCGCCACCGACCCGTCCCGGGTGCGGGTCCTCGTCGCCGGGGACGACTTCGTCGCCTCGCCGGTGCCCGGCCCGGCCCGGCTGGCCTGGATCCGCTGGTCGCACCCCCGGATGCCGTGGGACGGCACCGAGCTGTGCGTCGCCGGCCTCGGCCTCGACGGCTCCGGTGCCCCCGTGCTCAAGGGTGAGCCCGTGGTCGTCGCCGGCGGCCCCGAGGAGTCGGTCGTCCAGCCCGAGTGGGGCCCCGACGGCAGCCTGTGGTGCTGCTCGGACCGCCGCGCCGGCTGGTGGAACCTCCACCGCATCGCCGACCCGGGCGGCCCCGGGCCCGACGGCGCCCCCCAGGTCGTGGCGCCGGTCGACGCCGAGATCGGCGGGCCCCGGTGGGTCGGCGGGCTGCGCTGGTACGCCCCGCTGGGCGACGGGCGGATCCTCGCCGCCGCCACGTCGGGGGGCGCCACCGGCCTGGTGCTGGTCGACCCGGCCACGCCGGCGGCGGCGCCCGTCCCCGTCGCCCTCGACGTCGGCGGCTCGCCGGTCACCGTGGTCGCCCAGGTCGTGGCCGGCCCGGGGCCCAGCCAGGCCGTCGTCGTGGTCGCCTCGGCCACCGCCGAACCGACCCCGGTGCTGCTCGACCTCCCGCCCGCCGCCGACGCCCCCGGCTCCGACGGTGGCCGCGGCCGCCGCGCCGTCCCCACCGCCGGCCGGCTGCGGGCCGGACGGGACCTCCCGCTCACCGCGGACGACGTCTCGGCCCCCGAGCCGATCACCTTCCCGAGCGCCGGCGGGCGGACGGCCCACGGCCTGCTCTACCGGCCGGCCAGCGCCACCAGCGTCGGCCCCGACGACGAGCGCCCGCCCCTCGTCGTGATGATCCACGGCGGCCCCACGGCGGCGGCCCGACCGATGCTCGACCTGCGCACCCAGCTGTGGACCAGCCGGGGCTTCGCCGTGGTCGACGTCGACTACGGCGGCTCGACCGGCTACGGCCGGCCCTACCGGCGGCTGCTCGACGACGCCTGGGGCGTGGTCGACGTCGAGGACTGCATCGCCGCCGCCCGCCACCTGGCCGCCGAGGGCGTCGTCGACGGCGACCGGGTCGTCATCCGGGGCGGCTCGGCCGGCGGGCTCACCACCCTCGCCGCGCTGTGCACGTCGGACGTCTTCGCCGCCGGCACCAGCCTCTACGGCGTCACCGACCTCGCCGCCCTGGCCCGCGACACCCACAAGTTCGAGTCCCGCTACCTCGACGGCCTGGTCGGCCCGTGGCCCGAGGCCGAGGCGACCTACGCGGCGCGCAGCCCGATCAACCTGCTCGACGGCCTGGCCACGCCGGTGCTCGTGCTCCAGGGCGCCGACGACATGGTCGTGCCACCCAGCCAGGCCGAGGCCGTCGTCGCCGCCGTGGCGGCCAAGGGCCTGCCCCACGCCTACCTGCTCTTCGCCGGCGAGGGCCACGGCTTCCGCCAGGGCGACACCATCGTCCGGGCCATCCAGGCCGAGCTGGCCTTCTACGGCCAGGTCCTCGGCTTCACCCCCGCCGACGACCTCCCACCCCTCCCGGCCCCGGCGTCCCCCACCGACTGACCGCCCTCCCCCCGGGGCCCGCACCCGCCTCCAGGAACGCGACCCAGGGCCCACAAGAACCCGTTCTTGTGGGCCCTGGGTCGCGTGGGCGCGACGAGGGGGCACGGGAAGGGGGCGGGGAGGGTTCTTGTGCGGTGAGGTCGCGGATGTGCGACCCCAGGGGCACAGGAACGGATCCGTCGTCGGGGGGCGGCGAGCCCGAGCCCCGCACCCGAGGTTCATCCTGGCCACGTTGGAGGGGGGTGCTCGGTCGGAGCAGACTCGGCCGATGGCCCGAGTGCTCGTCACCGAGAAGATCGCCGACGGTGGGCTCGACGCCCTGCGTGCCGCCGGCCACGACGTCGACGTCCGGACCGGGCTGTC
This sequence comes from Iamia sp., assembly GCA_035765045.1. Classification (GTDB taxonomy): domain Bacteria; phylum Actinomycetota; class Acidimicrobiia; order Acidimicrobiales; family Iamiaceae; genus Iamia. The sequence goes on from DASTYI010000092.1 coordinate 29,692, forward strand.
GCCCGAGGAGCTGCTCGAGGTCGTCCCCGGCGCCCACGCCCTGATCATCCGCTCGTCGACCCAGGTCACGGCCGAGGTCCTGGCGGCGGGCACCGACCTCGTCGTCGTCGGCCGGGCCGGCATCGGGCTCGACAACGTCGACACCGCCACCGCCACCAAGCGCGGTGTCATGGTGGTCAACGCCCCCCAGTCGAACATCCTCTCGACCGCCGAGCACACCATGGGCATGCTGCTCTCGGTCGCCCGCAGCGTCCCCCAGGCCCACAGCGCCCTGATGGCCGGCCGCTGGGAGCGCTCGAAGTGGGTCGGCGTCGAGCTGGCCGACAAGACCCTCGGCATCGTCGGCCTCGGCCGCATCGGCAAGCTGGTCGCCCAGCGGGCCAACGCCTTCGGCATGAAGCTGATCGCCCACGACCCGTTCGTCACCGCCGAGGCCGCCCGCAAGCTCAACATCGAGCTGGTCGACCTCGACACCCTCGCCGCCACCGCCGACTTCGTCACCCTCCACGTGGTCAAGACGCCCGAGACGATCGGGATGATCGGCGAGGACTTCTTCGCCAAGGCCAAGCCCGGCATCCGCATCGTCAACGTCAGCCGCGGCGGGGTGATCGACGAGGAGGCCCTGGCCGCCGCCCTCGCCGACGGCCGCTGCGGGGGCGCCGCCCTCGACGTGTTCACCAGCGAGCCCACCACCGAGTCGCCGCTGTTCGCCCAGCCCGGCTTCATCGGCACGCCCCACCTCGGGGCCAGCACCACCGAGGCCCAGGACAAGGCGGGCGACACGATCGCCGACCAGGTCCGCCTCGCCCTCGCCGGTGAGTTCGTGCCCTTCGCCGTCAACATCGCCGCCGCCGAGGCGTCGGAGACGGTGCGACCCTTCCTCGGCGTGGCCGAGCAGCTCGGCGGCATCTTCGCCGGGCTCCACGAGGGCCTGCCCGGGACGGTCGAGATCGAGTACGCCGGCGAGCTGGCCGGCTACGACACCCGCATCCTCACCCTGTCGGTGCTCAAGGGCGCCTTCGCCGGCACGACCGAGGAGCCGGTCAGCTACGTCAACGCCCCCCAGGTGGCCGAGGAGCGGGGCATCGAGGTGCGCGACACCACGACGGTCACCTCGCGCGACTTCGTCAACCTGATCACCATCTCGGGCGGCGGCCACACCGTGGCCGGCACGCTCGTCGGGCTGCGCTCCGAGCCCCGCCTGGTCCACGTCGACGGCCACTCGGTCGACGTCCCGCCCTCGCCCCACATGGTCTTCGTCCGCAACGACGACCGCCCCGGGGTGATCGGCCGGGTCGGCACCGTCCTGGGCGACGCCGGGGTCAACATCGCCGACATGGACGTCGGCCGGTCCGAGGAGGCGGCCTCGGCGCTGATGGTGATCGCCACCGGCCAGGCGGTGCCCGAGAGCGCCGCCGCCGACCTGCGGGCCGCCGAGGGCGTGCTCTCGGTGGCGGTCGTCGACCGGGGCTGAACGTGCGCCTCGCCACCCGGCTCCTCGGGGCGGCCGCCGCCCTGGCCGGGATGGTCGCCTTCACCTGCCACTTCGCCATCCCGGTGGAGCTGGGCCCCGGTCCGTCGCTCACGCTGTCCGAGGTCACCGCGACGTACCGGAACGTCGGCCTCGCCGCCCACCTCCTGCTGCCGGCGGCGCTGGGCCTGGCCGTCGCCCTGCGCCCGACGATCGGCGCCCGGGTCCTGGCCCTCGGCGCCCTGGGGCTCCCGTGGGCGGCCGGCACCGTCGAGCAGATCTGGGCCGACGGCGTCCCCGGCGCCAGCCGGGTGCTCGGCGGCGCCGTGCTGGTGGCGCTGGTCGTGGCCGGCGTCGCCGTCGTGCTCGGGGTGCGGGAGGTGCGGTGGTCGCCCGGGGGCGTGCTGCTCGGCGACGGGCTGGCGGTGCTCGGGGCCGGCGCCGTGGTGTGGGCCCTGGTGGGCATCAACTGGTACCGGGTCCGGGACCTCTCGACCGACACCCTGCTCGACCCGCGGTTCGGCTCGCTGCTCCAGACGTCGTCGGCCGGCGGCCGGGCGGTGTGGGCGGCGACGGCCGTGGCCGTGGTGGCGGTCGCCGTGGCCGTGGCCGGCGGGGGATGGGGCCGGAAGGCGGCCGGGGCGGCGGTGACGGGGCTGTGCGGCCTCGAGATCGGCCGGCGCGTCTTCCTCTCCGGCGAGCGCCTGATCCCGCCGCTCGACCAGGCCAACCCCTTCGGGGCGACGCTCAGCGGCGAGCCGGTGCTCGGCCTGCTCGTCGTCCCGCTCGTCGGCGCCGTGGCCGGGGCCTGGTGCCTCACCACCGAGGGCGAGCGGGTCGCGGTCGACCCGGAGCCCGAGGCGCCCGAGGCGGGTTAGCGCTTGGCGGCGCGGAACCCGTCGGCCTCGGCGGCGGCCTCGTCGGCGTAGCAGCGGTCGGGGTTGGTGCGCTCGTAGGAGAGCCCGCCGGGGCGGTGGTAGATCCCGCTGCTCACCTTGGCCTTGATCGGGTACCCCTCGGGGCAGCCCCCGTCGACCGGCGCCACCCACCCCTCCTCCCCGGTACTGGCGATCGGATCCGACGGCTTCCCGTCGGATC